>CAZZVD010000080.1:0-18556 GCA_964657465.1 uncultured Acetobacteraceae bacterium
CACATCTCGCCAAAAACAAGCGAGATGTGGGGCACCCATCATTTGTTACGGAACACGACGTGAGAAATTTGTGCTAGTGACATTGGCTGGCAGTGCCTGCGGCTTGAAGCAAACACCGGCGGGAAGCCGGATACGCTTGTCGCTCGAACGCCACAGCGGCTGTCGGCCAACGCCACTAACTAGCTAGACGATTGATCCGCCCCCGGCGCGTCGAGGTAAAGATGCAGCGTTGCAACGACGCCTTTCTGCAGCAAGGTTTCCATTGCAATTTGCACTTCAGAGACAAAGCGAGAGTTGGCGGGCAGCTCCTTACCAAAAATTTGATTGATGGCGAAGGCAGTGCGTGGATCTGCACCGTGCCCTTCTATCGCACGCGTGATCTGCGCCGCATACGCATCCACAATGGCGATGGGTTTGCCTTGCTCGTCACGGCGCCTGAAGTAGTGCAGCCAACTGGCAATTGCCAGCGACACTAAACGCGTTTCGGCACCCGCCTCCAACAACTTTACAAATGCCGGCAACACAAACCTCGGAAGCTTGGAAGACCCTTCGTTACATACGCGTGCAACCTGGTCGTTGATGGTTGGATTCGCGAAGCGTTCCATCAGTGTTGCCTTGTACTCCGCCAGATCGATATCGGGAACGATGGGAACCGCGGGTGTGACCGCTTCCATATACCGGTTGATGAAACGCCGCATCAGCGCGTCCTGCAGGATCTCGTGAACGTAAGTAAAACCCTGCATGGCCCCCATGTAGGCCATGGCGAAGTGACTTCCGTTCAGCAGTCTCATCTTCGTGGCTTCGAACGGCTCGACGTCGCCGGTCATCACAACCCCAACATTTTCCCATGCCGGCCGGCCATTGCTGAAGCGATCCTCAATTATCCATTGCCGGTAGGGTTCAGTGAATACAGGCCAGCCATCGCGCACGGAAAAGCGTTCTTCAATCAACTTACGTTCTACCTCAGTGGTGGCCGGCGTGATGCGATCGACCATGCTGTTAGGGAAGGCCACGTTCTGCTCGATCCAACGGCGAAGCGTGGGGTCCCGAAGCTCGGCAAAGCTACGCACTACCGTGCTGGCTACATCTCCATTGCCTTGCAAATTGTCACAGGAGAGCACGGTAAAGGGAGGTAGCCCCGCTCGCCGGCGGCGATCGAGCCCGATACACAACAAGCCCACGAAGGTGCGCGGTGTGAGTGGGTGTTCCAAATCAAAGCGTACGTCGGGGTGGTGTTCTTCGAACTTTCCTGAGCCGGGGTCAGTGAGGTAACCGGCTTCAGTCACTGTCATGCTTACAATGCGACACTCAGGCGAGGCTAATCGCGCGATCGCCCGGTCCGGCAAGTCGGGAGCGAAAACGTAGTCGCAAATGGAACCGACAATCCGTGGCTTGCGCCCGGTCGCGCTCCTCTCCACCACCGTGTACAAGAAGTCCTGCGCACGAAGAACGTCGTTCATCCGCCGGTCGGATGGCAGCAGACCGATGCCGCATTCTCCCCAATGGACAGGCTCTCCCGCGGGCGTGTCCCGTCCAGGCACACTGAGGAGGTCGTCCAGGTACATGGCTTGATGGGCCCTGTTAAACCCGCCAACACCGATATGTACGAAGCTTTTGCTCAGGCGGCTTCGATCGTAGGAAGGGGTCGGCATCTTTTGCGCCAGAAGCGGAAGGTTCTCTGCGCAAACGGCGACCGGGGACTCGGTAATCGGCAATTGTGCTCTCCTGCGAGCGTGTGAGTACTCGTGACCAGAGGGATGAGGGGTTCCTGGGCGAGTCACTCTTACTGCGTCACTAGGATTGCGTGGCCAGCTGCGCGGTTGCTATGCTCTGCCCGCTTTCGCGGTTGTTGAAACGACTGCGATGGGGTGAAGGCAAGGACCGCTCGCACCGTCTGTGGAGTCTTGCCGAATTTTCAAAGTTTCGTATCGGCTCTTCTGGCAGGGACATGGACACTCTGTATCGATGCTGTCAAAAGCCCCACCCGGGACCTACATCGACCGCCGAGATCAACCCACTGACCTGGGCTGCACCAACGATGCTCCACCCCCTGGACGGGTGCCGCATGTTCGCCGACTCCGGGGTACGTGGGTTGATAAAGGGGGGGGCGAAGTCCCATCCAGGCCCTGAACATCCCCCAACCTGAACCCTAAATCTCTATCATTTGCGCGCCCATCCACAATCAGCTATGCTCCCGCTCATGCCCATCGCTTCTGTCGCTGCATGGATCTTCGCTGGTGCTGTGCTGGCTATTCCCATCATTCCTTCGGCAACACTGCTCGAAAATGATCAGGTTAAGGTGGTGCGTGCCCTCGAAAGAGCCGGCGTCGAGGGGAAGTTTCACCAGCATGACCGGGATCGGGTGATGGTGTATCTGCAGGCGGGGCGGCAGCGCTTCGCTTACCAGGATGGGCGGCCTCCGCGAACGATGGATTGGCAGGCGGGACAGGTGGTTTGGAGCCCCGCGGAGGGAATGCACTCGCCGCAGGCGATCGATCACGACTTAAATATTCTTGAGGTTGAATTGAAGAAGCCGGGTGCGGGTAAGGTCGGTTCGCCTTCTTCTCTGGATCCACTGACGGTCGATCCCCAGCATTACAAGGTGGAGATTGATAACGCTGAGGTGCGGGTGCTACGCGTGCATATCGAAGGCCACGGCGTTGCTCGCATGCATGCTCATACGACGAATCGGGTAACGGTGTTTCTTACCGATCAGCACTTTCGCAGCACCGATGCCAAGGGCCAGGTTGCTATGGTGGACCATAAGGCCGGTGACATTGCGTGGGGAACTCCTCTCGAGCATACGGAGCAGAATCTTAGTGCAGAGCCCTTCGAAGCTGTGACGATTGAGTTGAAGTAGCGGCACTGTATGGAGTTGCTTTGTTTTCCCTGAGAAATTGTGTGGCATGGGTTGTGGTTGCAAGTTGGGTGGGGATCGGGGCGGTGCGCGGAGTTTCGGCTCCGGCTCTGGCGCCTGAGCCGCTGCAGAGTTTTGCGGGTATGAGCCCGATCGATGCGCATATGCATGTTTTTGAGGAGACGGCCGAACTGCAGGCTTTTCTCTCGAAGTATGATCTGCACCTGCTGGATATTCTGGTGGTCGATAACCGGGATCCGTTCTATAAGGATTTCTCCACGCAACTGCGGCAGGCCGACCACGTCATTCAGGGAAACCCCGGGCGCGCTGCCCTGTGCACCACGTTCGATCCTTATGGTTTTGAGAGGCCGGGTTTTGCGCAACACGCCATCCAGCAATTGAACGAAGACTTTGCGGGCGGGGCGGTCGCGGTCAAGATCTATAAGACGATCGGCATGCAGATCCAGAAGAAGAATGGCACTTACCTGATGCCGGACGATCCAGTCTTTGCGCCGGTTTATCAGGATATTGCGGCACAACATCGCACCGTGGTCGCGCACCTGGCTGAGCCCACGTCCGCCTGGTTGCCGCCGGACCCGGCCAGTCCGGACTTTAACTATTACAAAAGCCACCCAGAGGAGTATGCCTACGCTCATCCCTCCTGGCCTGCCAAGGAGGCGATTCTCGCAGCGCGGGACCACATGCTGCAGCAGAACCCGCAGCTTCGCGTGGTTGGAGCGCATTTAGGAAGCATGGAACTCGATGTCGACGAGATTGCACGGCGGTTCGATCGATATCCGAATTTCGCGGTGGACACCGCCGCCCGAGTGCCTTACCTCATGCTGCAGCCGCGGGCGAAAGTGCGGGCTTTCCTTATCAAATATCAAAGGCGCGTGCTGTACGCGACAGATAAAGAGCTGATGCCGCATGGCGACACGGCCAGGGAGTTAGCCGGCTTGCGGAGAGACTACGAGCGGGATTGGAAGTATTTCTCTACGGGCGAGCCGAGCGTGTTCATGGGGCATAGGGTCACGGGCCTGGCGCTGCCCGCGCCCGTTCTTCGCAGGCTGTATCACGACAATGCGATGGAATGGTTTCCCGGGATTCTCGATCAGGCAAGGCAGAGTTCGGCGCGGGTGCGTTGAACGAGTGAGTGGCAACTCCATTCGTCTCCACCATACAGTCGCGAGGCTAAGCAGCCTGCCTTCAGGCTAGCGCGGATTTCTCACCACGACTGTCCGGAGACAACCACAATGCCCCCACCCGTCCAGGGATTAAGGCATTGTGGTCGGAAGCTGAGGGTTGTGGTGAGAAATCTGGGCTAGGGTTACTGCATTGGAGTCACGGGTTCCGGCACGGAACTGTGGGACTGGGATAGCAGGCGTAGCTCATTCACTGGCGCTTCAAAAGAGAAGAGTCTCTCCAAGTCCAGCATATCGGCTTCGATCGCCCCATCGCTGCTGGACCCGCAAAAAAGCCAGCTCGCCGGAACAGTGACCGATCGCCATGGTTTGTGCGTGGTATGTGTGGGCCAACACGATCAGGGTCGACTCCACCTGGCCGGGAGAGTCCTTCAGCAGATGCAACCCACCGACGAGCATGACGACGGACTTCTCCGACTGGTTCACTGTTGCCGCGGCCATGATCTTTTCGATTCCGGGGTGAGAGCAGCCGATGAAAACGATAGGACCCTTTGGCGTGTCGAGAACAAGGGAAACCTCGCGTAAACCCTTAAACCCAGGCTTCTCAGATACAAGTGAGACGAGCCGGATATGCGGCGCAATCGTCATCGTTCAGGATGGTCACGCGGTTTTGTGCCATCGCCGGAAAGGCGAGCAGGGAACTCAGAACAAGCGTGAGGCACACAGCATGGGCCGTGAGTGTGACATTTGATCAACTTTCAAGTTTGAGTGTCATCGTCCCACTCTCATCCGATGCTTGAGTGGGACTTCCTGATGGGAACGAGCGTGCCTCTATGGAGCGAAGGCTTCGATGGTGCTCTGCCACGCCTGCTTATGTTCAAGCTGGACAACGGGGTATTTGAAGCGGCCTGCCGGAATGCCACATTTGCCGCCGGCGACAGTGCCTTCGCTGAGATGCGCGCCGCGCTTCTGAATGCCGAACTGGGATTCGGTACAGATCGTACCTGGACACTTCCAGAATGCGTCCTGCCATTGGAAAACGCTGAAGCCGTAGAAGTAAGCAGTCTTCGAGTCGGCAGAGGTGTTATCCAGCGCGGTGGCGACTTTGAATTCGGCGGCGTTGTACTCCTCCTGCGATCGGTCACGCAACGATTGATGCTCCGGTGCTTTGCAGGCGGACTCCCCATGATGGAGTAATAAGCAAGCGTCTTGACCATTCGCGCCGTATTCACTCAGGAACAAAGGCAGCCCCTCGCCCTTTGAGAAATCGCCGGCGGCGGGGAATGTGTGATCGATGTAATTCCGCATGAATGCAGCGTCGTTGGTAGTTGCCGCGCTGGCGAGAAAACGCTTGTACCAGACATCCCTAAGCCCAGCCGCAATAAAGGCTTGTTGTAAGGCGAGGATCTGTTGAATGGCTGCCGGTTTGCCGTTGAGAGCAGCGAAGGAGACTGGCGAGGTAAAAACGAGTTTTTCGGAATCAGGAATCCCGGCAGCATTTTCAAGATCGACGACAATCTTAGCCACTTGCGCCACGTTCGCCGCCGGATAACCATTGATGTCGTATTCGTTGCCGATACCCCAGATCACCGCCGCGCCGTGGTGCGTCTTACGGCCGTTGTTTCGTTGGTCGAGGTCGTAGATCTCACGGACGATGTTCTCGATGTTGGCGCGCCTGGCCGGATCAAACGGGTCGGATACGTTGTAGTTGGAGAAGGGAACCCAAACCGTCAGGCCGTTGTCCTCGGCATGCTTTAGAAAAGATTTGTGGTCGCGGCAGGTACTCCAGTCGTACAAATGGAGATTGTTGACGTGAATCTCGCGGAGGGTTTTAAGGTCATTGCGGCCGCCTGGACCCCACAACAGTTTGAAGTCCGCGTTGTAGAAATCGCTGTCAAAGTACTTGCACCCATCGGGATAGGGACAGGTAAATTTCGCATCGTAATCCGCAGGTTCCGGTGTGTAAGCGACAGAGTGCAACGGCCGCGGTACGACTCTCCACCAGGGCCCACTACGATCATAGGTTTGGGCCGATGCGTGGGAAACACTGGCGACCAAAAGCAGAGTCAGGAGAAGAGGCAGAGCGCTGCACACGCCCCGGCTAACGAGGCTGCAAGAAGTTTTCATAACACCTCACGTACTAAAACCTCTTCGCTACCCGTTGGGGAGGGGCAAGGCAGTTCAGGCAGAGAGTGGTTGCGCGATTATACCCATGCGCAAGTAACCTCCGCGCGTACACTTTCGTGCGCACGATGAAAGCGGGCGTTGGAGGGGTTAGGAAACGACCGTCTGCGCGTCTAAGCGGCACGGCCTGCTCATTTTCCGGGGCGAGGGTTGCTCATTGAGTGCTGTGAATTCCCACATCTCCCGACAAGAAGCCGTCGTGAGATATGGGGCACCCCAGCTTGTCGCGTGTCGAGAGTTGGAAGCAGACTCATCTCCCTGCCTGTTGCGTGTGGAAGTTGAGAGACGAATGCAACAAGTCATCTATCGAGGCGACCTGGAGGAGTTTGGACCCCTTCAGGCCGCCACATATCGCCGGCGCAGCCGGTCGCACTTTCCTACGAAGCTTTCTTCACCAGGCCATGTGGATCCAGCACGAACTTTTTGGCTACCCCGGAATCGAAATCCCGGTAACCTTGCGGAGCCTCGCTCAGTGGGATCACCGTTGCGTTGACGATTTTCGCGATGGGCAGGCGGTCGTAGAGGATCGCCTGCATCAGCGCACGATTGTATTTAAGGACGGGCGTTTGCCCGGTATAGAAGCGGTGAGACTTCGCCCACCCCAGGCCAAACCGCATGCTCAAGGCTCCTGTTTGCGCCGCAGTATCCCTGGCTCCTGGATCCGCCGTGACGTAGAGGCCGGGAATACCAATGCCCCCGGCGGCCCGCGTAATGGTCATCAGGGAATTCAGAACAGTTGCCGGCGCCTCCACGGTATGTTGCGCCCCGTGTCCTCTTGCTTCAAAGCCCACAGCGTCGACCGAGGCGTCGACTTCCGGCACGCCCAGCACCGCCTCGATCAGTTCCTCAAGCCGGTCGCTCTTGCTGAGGTCGATCGGTTCGAAGCCGACGGAGGCTGCGTGCTTAAGGCGCTCCCCATTCATGTCGCCGATCAGCACGACGGCCGCGCCGAGAATCTGAGCGGAAGCGGCTGCGGCCAACCCCACCGGACCGGCGCCGGCAACGTACACGGTGGAACCCACCCCGACGCCCGCAGAAATCGCTCCGTGGAAGCCGGTGGGCAAAATGTCAGAGAGCATGGTGAGGTCACGGATCTTTTCCATGGCCTGTGCCTTGTCGGGAAATTTGATCAGGTTGAAGTCGGCGTAGGGAATCATGACGTAATCGGCTTGTCCACCGACCCAGCCGCCCATATCGACATAGCCATAGGCGCCGCCGGCGCGGCTCGGGTTCACGTTCAGGCAGACCCCGGTCTGTTGCTCCCGGCATGTGCGGCAGCGGCCGCAAGCGACGTTGAAGGGAACGGTGACCAGGTCGCCGACATTGAGAAACTCGACATCGCTGCCCTTTTCGATGATTTCGCCAGTAATTTCGTGCCCGAGCACCAGCCCGGGCTGCGCCGTTGTGCGGCCGCGCACCATGTGTTGATCCGACCCGCAGATGTTGGTCGATACCACTTTGAGAATTACCGCATGCTCAATCTTCTTTCCCGCAGGATTCTGAAGTTTTGGATAGTCGATGGTTTGCACTTCAACGTGATTGGGGCCGAGATAAACGACCCCTTGATTGCCAGCCATACTGTGTGCTCCTTTAATGCTTCTCGGTCGGTCGCGGAAGATTAGCACACTGCGCGGCCTCTGTGGGGAGCGGCGGGGGCTTTTCACGCGGTACCAGTTTCGGTAGCCTTCCCTGTGACTGAGCGTGATCGCAATCCAGCGCCGCGACAAAGAAAGGTCTGGATGTTCTCACCGTGAAAGAGAAAAACAAAGCGCAAACGTTGATGAGGCCCAAGGGTGGAGCCAGCTCTTTGCGGACTCGGTTACACTGGGAATCGGCGCATAAGGCGTCGAAGAATCTGGAGACACCCGCTTCGTAGTGGCTGCCGGTAAGCACCTGAGATCGACGGATCAGCGCATCCTAGGGAAGGGAATCCCCGAGCCGCCTTCCCGCACGCGAGGCGGTCACTCCACCGCGAGGTTGCTTTGTTGAAGAGCTTTTCCTGTCTTGGCGCCCTGGCATTCGCAGCCGTGTGCCTGCAAGCGCATCCCCTACTGGGGCAACACATCGAGACGTCCACATTTAATCAGGCCCCTGCGAGGCCGGCGGAAGATCCGGTCGTTGTCGAACGGGGCAAAACCGCATATGCAAAGAATTGCCAACAGTGCCACAGCGCAGACATGCGCGGAACGGAAACGAATCCCAACCTGCTTCGCTCCCAGAATGCTTTGATCGACAAGCATGGCGAAGCACTGGCGCCGATCATGCGCGGCGAGAGCCCCGAGTTTCCGAACCACAAATCGGACATAAGTGTGGAGGATGCGCAAGCGGTTGCGGCCTACATCCGTAGTGTTGTGGCGGAGATTGGCAGCCAGGGCAGAGCGCCGGGGGATGAGGCGCGGCAGACGAACATTCTTGTGGGCAACGCGGAGCGGGGCCAACAATACTTTACAAAAACCTGTGCCAGCTGCCACTCGACGACGGGTGATCTGAGTGGTTTTGCCAAAAAGGTGAGCAATCCCAAACTGATGCAGGCAGCATGGCTGCGCGGCACTTACCTTGGCGCCAATACTCCGCCCGCAACCGTCACGGTCACGGAACCAGGTATGCCCGCCGTGAGCGGTACTCTTATACATGTGGACGATTTTCTCGTCACGCTGCAGACGAACGATGGCAGCTTGATGACGCTCCGCCGCATGGGCAACACGCCCCAGGTGGTCGTACATGATCCACTCGAGCCCCACCGCGCACTTCTACCGAAATATCGGGATGAAGACATTCACGATGTGACAGCCTACCTTGTGACGCTCAAGTGATGATCACAGGCGCTCACATGCCTCCCCTCGCTTGCCGGCCGGGGCTATCAGCTTTGAAGGGTTTTTATTTTCGGTTTGAGTGAATGCAGATGAGATTTGCAGGTCTTCCTTTTCGTGTCATCCCCAAGCTCTCTCTTGCGCTGCTGTTGGCGCCTCTGTTGTTTGCCCACCCATCTCTGGCCTCGGGGCAGCAGGCAGCCGGCGAACTGCCGCCGGGCCCTGGCCGCGACCTGACGGCGTCCACCTGTAGCAAATGTCACTCGCTGGCAAATGTCACAAGTTTGCGGCAGGATCGTGACGGCTGGAGCGCAACAGTCAGCAAGATGGTGAGCTATGGCGCCGCCGGGAGCGATGAAGATTTCGCGAGCATCATCAATTACCTGAGCAAGAACTTCGGCAAGGATAGCCTTCCAGCGGCCCTGGCCGGTCCAACGCCGGATGCGAGTCCGGGCGCAAAGCCGGTTCCGCCAGCATCGAAGGCGCCCTCTGATAATGCAAGCACGACTCATGCTCCGGTCAAGAGTCCTGCGGGGACGGGCGACGAATCGAGTCAGCCCACCAGCAATCGCCCGCCGTTCTCGGCAAAGATTCGCAGCATTACGCATGATGACCTGCTCAGGCCGCTCAAAGATGAGTGGCTGACATACAACGGTGACTACACCAGCAAGCGTTACAGCGCATTGACCGAAGTGAACCGTCAAACCGTAAAGAGCCTTGGTTTGGCATGGTCAAGCAAGTTCGAACCCGGCGACGCACCAGGCGCCCTTAGCGGGTACACCAGCGTGCACAGTCCGCTGATCGTCGGCGGCGAAGGCCCGGGTGGTTCGATCGGCCGCGGATCCGGGTCAATCAAAGGCACGATCCTTGAGAACAATGGCGTGCTCTACGTCACGATGGTGGATAACGTCTGGGCTGTGGATGCGCGCAGCGGCGAAACCATCTGGCACTACTTTTGGAAGACACGGGGCGGCACACACATTGGAAACCGCGGGGTCGGTTTTTATCACGACTACCTGTTCTTCGAAACGCCGGATGACTACCTGGTGTCGCTGGATGCGAGAACCGGCCAGGAACGGTGGCATCGCATGATCGCTCATGTGGAAGGCGGCTACTTCGCAACACCCGCACCGACCGTCATCGGCAACCACGTGCTGGCCGGGGTGGGCAATGACATTGACGCGCCCAGCTTCCTGAAGTCCTTCGATCCCGAGACCGGCGATCTGCAGTGGACCTTTTATGTCACTCCGCAAAAGGCGGGGGATCCTGGCCTGGACACATGGAAGAGTCTGGATGCGGCGCGTCATGGTGGAGGGGGCACGTGGGTTGCTGGTTCCTACGATCCCGAAACGCAACTCTATGTGTTCGGCACCGGGAACCCCACGCCCTCGTGGATGACGGGACTGCGGGGCGAGGGAGAGAATCTCTACACATGCTCCCTAGTTGCGCTCGATGTGAACACTGGCAAGATGAAGTGGTACTATTCCACCTCGCCCCATGACACGCACGATTACGATTCGGCCCAGGTGCCCGTGTTCGTTGATGCAAAGTTTCACGGACGTCCGCGTAAGCTTGTCATCACGGCAGCACGCAATGGTTATTTCTTTGTGCTGGATCGCGTGACCGGGGAGCATCTGCTGACGACCAAGTACGGTGAGAACACGAACTGGGCAGAAGGCCTGACCCCTCAGGGTGGTCCGAAGACGAACCCGACAAAGGATGCGACGATTGGGGGTTCTCTCATTTCGCCGAACTCGGGCGGGACCACGAACTGGGAGCCTCCGGCTTATTCCCCGCAGACAGGTTTGCTGTATCAGTATGAGGCGGATAGCTTCGCGTTAGCGTACCTCACCGACCCTGACCCACGCGGCGCGATGGGTTTGGGAGGGAAGGATGAGGTCACGGTCGGCGCCACTGGCAGCTATCTTGACGGGATCGATTTCACAACCGGCACGGTACGCTGGCGGCATAAGCTTTACACACGAGGATTCGGCGGAGGTGGCGTGCTGGCCACGGCCGGGGGTCTGGTGTTTAGTGGTGACGGAGCTGGCAACCTTGCAGCGTTCGATGCGGCTACTGGCGCACCGCTCTGGGGAACGCGCACTGGCAACATCAGCAACGCACCGCAGACCTACATGCTGGATGGGCATCAGTATGTGATCGCCGCAGCAGGCGACACCTTGTATAGTTTTCTGCTTAACTAGGTGCGCGAGTTAGCGGAAACGAGAGCGTGCGTGCTGGGGGTGGAGAGGGCAACCGCGCTTGCGCGACTAGCGGCTTTTTCGGGGTCAGGGTTGTTGGGCGAGTGAGATATGGGGCTTCCGATTTGGTGGAAGGGGAGAGCTTGACCTTTTGATGCAGGCACTGGTACTGAAGGAACCCGGCGATGCAGCCGTCGAGAGTGTAGCGGAAATACAACCCAAAGCCGGAGAAGTCTTGCTCCGGGTGCGCCGAGTCGGATTGTGTGGCAGCGATCTGAATAGCTATCGGGGGAAAAACCCGATGGTGAGTTTCCCCCGCATTCTCGGCCACGAAGTCGCAGCTACGGTCGTGCATGACACGCCAGGGCGTCCTGATCTTGCCGCCGGCACCGATGTCACGATGTCGCCCTATACCAACTGCGGTGAATGTGCCTCGTGCCGGCGCGGCCGCCCCAACGCGTGCCAGTTCAACCAAACACTTGGCGTGCAGCGCGATGGCGCGCTCACCGAATACATCGCCGCCAGCCCCGATAAACTCTACCCGGCAAATCTCTCTCTGAAAGAGCTCTGCCTGGTCGAACCGCTGACGGTGGGCTTTCACTCCGTCGCGCGCGGCCGAGTGAAGCCGTCGGACGTGGTCGCGATTATCGGGTGTGGCGGGGTTGGTCTCGGAGCAGTAGCGGCTTCAGGCTTCTCAGGGGCGCGTACCATCGCCATCGATGTTGACGATGCCAAGCTGGAGGTGGCGCGTAAAGCGGGAGCAACCGATCTTATCAATACGCGGCGTGCTCCGCTGCATGATGCGCTGGCGGCTCTTACCGGAGGTCTTGGTCCAGACGTTGTGATTGAGGCCATCGGCCTGCCGGAAACATTTCGCGCAGCCGTGGACGAGGTCGCTTTTACCGGCCGCGTAGTTTATATCGGCTATGCCAAGGAGCCCGTTGCCTACGAGACCCGGCTCTTCGTGCAGAAGGAACTTGACATACTAGGATCGCGCAACGCGCTGCCGGAAGATTTTCGCGCCGTGATCCAAATGCTTGAACAAGGCCGATTCCCAGTGGACGATGCGATCAGCAGAATTGTGCACCTGGACCAGGCGCCCGAGTGTTTAGCAGCGTGGAGCAACGACCCGGCTCAATTTTCTAAAATCATGATCCAGTTGAACGAATAGGCTGCGTAAGAAGAAGCATGCTTAAGGTTCGAGCTCGTTCGGCAGAAACATAGATTCCTCCTGCCCATCGAAAATAGGCAGGATAAACCGGAAGATGCTTCCATGACCCAGCGTGCTTTCCACCCAGATTCGGCCGCCCTGCAACTGTACGAGTTCTTTTGCAATATGCAGACCCAGACCCAGACCCATCCGGCCCTGGTCTGAGGAATCGGTTTGGTACAGACCGTCGAAGATCTTTCGGCTCGCTTCAGGGTCAATGCCGCAACCTGTGTCAGAAACTTCGATCAACAGGAAACCTGCTTCGCCCTCAAACGTGCTCGTGGCCATTCCGACGGTTCCCGCGCGAGGCGTAAATTTGACCGCATTTTCCAACAGGATTACCAGGATCTGGCGCAGGCGAGCAGGATCGGCGTAGGCGGCACTCGTAGGATCGCTCACCTTTACAGATAGATTGATTGCCTTGTGGACCGCTCTCTGGAAGAGCTTACCCCGTGCATATTCAATGGCTTCGGCAACAACGACTGCATGCAGATTGAGATGGACTTTGCCGTTGCGAATGCTTGCCGCACACAGTAGATCGTCGACCATTGATTTCATTTGCTCAACATTGTCCAGCGTGCGTGCCAGGTAAATTTCCTGTTGCGGCGTGGTTGCGCCTGCGATGCGATCGGCCATCAGGCTCACAAACTGGTAAATGGCCGTGAGCGGCGCTCGCAATTCATGGGAGACGTGGGTCAGACAGTGATCCTTCATGAGCAAGTCCAGGCTGAACGCCCGATTTTCCTCGGCTGATCGCTCTCTTTCCGCAACCAGATCGTCCAGATGCTCCTGGTGACCAGCCTGCAGTAGCTGATCCTGTGCGCGGCGCAGGTTGAGTTGATTATTCACCCGCGCCTTCAATGCGGCGGAGTTGATGGGCTTGCTCACGAAATCGGAAGCGCCCATTTGGAACCCAAGGGTTTCCGCATCCCTGTCGGAGTCGCCGGTAATAAAGATGATAGGGATGTGCCTGGTCTGTTGCATGCTCTTCAGGTAGCCACAAACGGCGAAGCCGTCAATGCCGGGCAACATTACATCGAGCAGGATCAGATCGGGCAGGCGGGACACGGCCATGTCCAACGCCATCGCCCCTTCCGTTGCCTGCAGCACCTCGTAATGGTCCTGAAAGTTATTCGCGAGGAGTTCGAAGACATCGGCTTCATTATTCACCACCAGGATGGTGAGATGCGCAGGGACGAGCGGAGACCCTGGTGCCGTGATGGGCACATTTAGACCTTCGCTCATGCCGGAACCAAGTGGGAGATTGCCGCAATGGCTGTGGCTAATGGCTCATCCAGAGTTTCGAAAATCGTGTTCAGACCAATCGATTCACCGTTGCGCAGCGCCTGTTCGACGGCTAGCGCAGCGAGACCGCTCCGGGCGCGCAGTTTCATTGCGCATCCCTGGGGTATAACCAGGTAGACAAGCCGTGGTGGCCAGGATAGGAGCAGCGGAGCATCCGCCTACTATCGGCATGAGCGCGGTTTTGCTAAAGAGGTGGAGACGGTTCATTTCGGCGAGCGGCCACCTCTATTGGTGGCATGGGCTCATTGGTAACCAGGATGGTGTGGGATGTCATCGTGGGAACTGATCCTGTTCGCATGAGCAGGTCACTCACGGAACTGTAGTAACCGGACCGTATTGCGGTGTTGGCAATCTGCAAAGCGTCGTAAATGCGGCTAACCGGGCCGCTGGAGGAGTGCAGAGTTTACTCGCGGATTTTTCGCCCCTTTTGTCATCCCTCGCTTGCGCCCGGGATGACAAAAAGGGGAGAGGGCCACGGCATAACCCAGGGAAATACCACCCCCAAACGTGAGTCCCACAAAGTCACCCCCACCCGTACCTTGACAAACCGCAGTCCAACCCGGAAAATTAAGACCAGTGCAAACGATCCACCATCCCGCTGGCTGTTGTACCCATGACATGTGTTGTCCCTTGTCATCGCCGAGCAGCGGAAGTGAGTTTTCACAGCAGGAAAGAGCGTAGCCCACCCCTACCCTCTTTCGTAAAACTCAGAGTCACACCCCAACCGCTGCCAGCTACTGGCGAGCGGTTTTTTATTGCACAAAAGGACACCATGGCGACCCTGGCTTCACCCCCGGCAGCAGCAACCAAGCTCAGCCACCTCCAGCAACTCGAGGCGGAAAGCATCCACATCTTCCGTGAGGTGGCCGCTGAATTCGAGAAGCCGGTGATGCTCTACTCCATCGGGAAAGACTCCTCGGTGATGCTCCGCCTGGCGCAAAAGGCCTTCTATCCCGGCCCAATCCCGTTCCCCCTCTTACACGTCGATACCAGTTACAAATTCAAGGAAATGATCGCCTTCCGCGACGAGTACACCCGCCAGCTCGGCGTGGAACTCCTCGTCTGGCGCAACGAAGAAGCCCTCGCCAACGGAGCCAACCCCGCCGCCCTCGGTACCCGCCGCTGCTGCGGACTACTCAAAACCACCGCCCTGCTCGACGGCCTGCGCGCCCACGGCTTCGACGCCGCCTTCGGAGGAGCCCGCCGTGACGAAGAAAAATCCCGCGCCAAGGAACGCATCTTCTCCTTCCGCGATGCCGCAGGCCAGTGGGACCCCAAAAACCAACGCCCCGAACTCTGGAACCTCTACAACGCCCGTGTCCACCCCGGCGAAAGCATCCGCGTCTTCCCGCTCTCCAATTGGACAGAGCTCGACGTCTGGCACTACATCCACCAGGAAAACATCCCCATCGTCCCGCTCTACTTCGCCAAGCCACGCAAAATGCTGGTTCGCGGAGACAGCCTCATCCCCGTCGAGCAGACCTTCGCCGAGTCCCTACCCATGCTCGATCGCGGCAAAGAACAGTGGGTCACCTGCCGCCTCCGTTCCCTGGGCTGCAGTCCCTGCACCGGAGCCATCCGCTCCGAGGCCGACACCCTGCCCAAAATCATCGCCGAGCTGGTCGCCTTCCGCTCCTCGGAACGCGCCAACCGCGTGATCGATCACGATCAGGACGGGTCCATGGAACTGAAAAAGCGCGAGGGATACTTCTGATGGCCGCCGCCGCGACTGACATCAACGTGGAAATGCAGGAAGTATTTTCCATGGAGGACTTTCTCGCCGCCGAGCAGGCCAAGCAGTTGGTGCGCTTCTCCACCGCCGGCAGCGTCGACGACGGCAAGTCCACCCTCATCGGCCGCCTGCTCTACGACTCGCAGAACGTCTATGAAGATCACGTGCGCGCCGTCACCAAGGCTGCCACCACCCACGTACCCGCCGCCATCGACTTCGCCCAGCTCACCGACGGCCTGCGCGCCGAGCGCGAGCAGGGCATCACCATCGACGTTGCGTACCGCTACTTCTCCACCACCCATCGCAAGTTCATCATCGCCGACACCCCCGGCCACGAGCAGTACACCCGCAACATGGCCACAGGAGCCTCCACCGCCGACGTCGCCATCATCCTCATTGACGCCCGCAAAGGCATCCTCACCCAATCGCGCCGCCACGCCTACATCGCCTCGCTGCTCGGCACCCGCCACGTGATTGCTGCCGTCAACAAGATGGATCTGGTCGGCCACTCGGAAGAGGTCTTCCTCACCCTGCGCCACGCCATGCAGGAGCTCGCCGCCAAGCTCGGCATCAGCGCCCTCAACGCCATCCCCATCAGCGCGCTCAACGGAGACAACGTCGTCGATCGCGGCACCAACATGCCCTGGTATCAGGGTCCGACACTGTTGCAATATCTGGAAACCGTACCCATCGGCGACGATCTGGCCAACGCGCCGTTCCGTCTGCCTATCCAGCGGGTCATCCGTCCTGACCAGGACTACCGCGGCTTCGCCGGCCAAATCGCCGCCGGCTCCGTCTGGCCCGGTGATCGCGTCATCGCCTTACCTTCCGGCCGCACCAGCCGCGTAGCAAGTATCACTACCTTCGACGGCGACCTGAAGAAAGCCATCGCGCCCATGTCGATCGCGCTCACGCTGGAAGACGAGTTGGACATCAGCCGCGGAGACATGCTGGCCGCCGCTCACCAGCCACCCACCGTGGCAAGCAACTTCAAGGCCGCGCTGGTGTGGATGAACGCCGATCCACTCGACTCCGCCAAGACGTATCTGCTCAAGCACACCAGCCAGACCGTCAAGGCGCGCATTACCCACATCGAGAACCGCATCAACATGCAGACCCTCGAGCCCGAGCCCGCCGCCACCCTGGAGCTCAACAGCATCGGCCTGGTGCAGGTAGAAACCACCCGCCCGCTCTTCCTCGATCTCTACACCGAGCAGCGCCGCACCGGCAGCTTCATCCTCATTGACGCCGCGACCAATGCGACCGTAGCTGCTGGCATGGTCAGGGAGATTCTGTCCGCACCCACCGCGGCAATTAAGTCACCGCTACTGATCGCCATCGAGAACGCCCTAACCGCCGCCGGCGTCACCGAAGAGCAAACCCGCAAGGTACTCGACTCACTCGCCGAGCAGAATATTCTGCCCCGGGAACGGGGGAACGCATGAGCACGCTCGAAGCCGTAAACCTCATCCACGATCAGATCGCTCAGGCCAGCAAAGAAGAAATCTGCGTGACCAGCAGCTTCCAGGCAGAAGACATGGTCGTCGTCCACATGGTCCGGGAAGTCTTTCCCGATGTGCCCGTAATCTTTCTCGACACCGGCTATCACTTCGCCGAGACCTATGAATACCGCGACCGCTTAGCCGGCGACTGGCATCTAAACCTGGTGAACGTACTACCCGCCATCACCGTAGCCGAGCAGGAATCGCAATTCGGCATCCTGAACCAAACCGCGCCCGACCGCTGCTGCGGCCTGCGCAAAGTCGGCCCGCTCTTCCAATCGTTAGAGCCCTATCGCGTATGGTTCACCGGCCTGCGCCGCGAGCAAGCGAAAACCCGCGCCAACCTGCAGCCCCTCGACCTCTTCACCTTACCGACCGGCAAGCAGTTACAAAAGATCAGCCCGCTCGCCGACTGGTCTACCAGGGATGTGTGGCAATACGCCGGGCAGCACAACATCCCGCTGCTCTCGCTCTATGAAAAGGGATACACCAGCATCGGCTGCGAGCCTTGTACAAGCCTGCCGTTCGATGCCAGCGACCCCCGCTCCGGCCGTTGGGGTGGTCGCAAAACAGAATGTGGTATCCACGTGCAAGCGAAGTAGGAAAAGAGTCACCATGCTGCAGCTGCTGATTGGATTTGTCATCGCCCTGATCATCGCCCTCACGGGCGTCGGCGCCGGAGTGGTTACGGCACCGTTGCTGATACTTTTCCTGCACGTCCCGGTAGAGATCGCCGTCAGCACTGCCCTGGCCTATGCCGCCATCGTCAAGCTGATCGTCGTCCCGGTACAGATGGCCCGCAAGCAAGTCAACTACCGCATCCTCAGCTGGATGTGCCTGGGCGGCGTCCCGGGTGTGATCCTGGGCTCGCTCCTGTTCCGTCACGTAGCTCTGCACGGCCCCAAGGCCCTGCTCTACATCGTGCTCGGCGCCATCATTATCTTCACTTCGGCGTGGCAAATCTTCCGCCACTTCCGTCCCGACGCCATCACCCGCCCCACGGTAGACCGCAAGCGCTGGATCGGCCTCATCACCTTCCCCATCGCCGCCGAAGTAGGCTTCTCCTCCTCCGGAGCCGGAGCCTTAGGCACCGTAGCCCTGTTGGGACTGACCTCGCTGAGCGCCGCGCAAGTCGTCGGAACCGACCTCACCTTCGGCCTGGTCCTGTCGGTGATCGGCACGGGAGTCCACATGGTAGGCGGCACTTATGATTCAGCCCTGCTCACCAAACTGGCGATAGGTGGCGTCTTCGGAGCCCTGGCCGGCAGCGGCGTAGCCCCAAAGATTCCCAACCGCCAACTCCGCTTCGCCCTGTCCTTATGGTTACTGGCGATTGGCGTGCAATTCGTCTACCAGGCCCTGGTCCACCACAGCTAACTTCCGTTGCCCGGAGCGCATCCAGTCTAGCTGAGGTGAGCGATGGAAAAGACTCCGGAAGAGCAAAACGAAAAACGAGGCGAGAAGAGCCAATTCGACCGCGCTCCTCGTCAGAAAAACGAAGATCGTGACCCGGTCAAGAGCGCCGAAGAAACCAAAGACATCCCCAACAAACACGGAGCCCTAAAGTAGCCATCTTTTAAGAACTCAACCACGCACAGACTGGGAACTCAACC
>CAZZVD010000081.1:0-18544 GCA_964657465.1 uncultured Acetobacteraceae bacterium
AGGCCGGCAAACAAGCCGATGATTGCACCGCTAGCAAGGACCAGAGCTTTCTTCGGCTCTATTGGACGGGAGGGAATGCGCGCGCTCTCGACCAGCATGGTATTTACGCCGCTGACCTCAGCATCGATTCCGGCCTGCTGCAATTTGCGACGCAAGGTGTCATACAGCTCTCTGTTCGAAGTGACTTCGCTTTGCAATGCCGCATATTCCGCCTGACTCCGGTTCAACGCATAAGCTTTCGTAGTTTGATCGTCGTACTGGCTCTGCAACATTCTCTGCGTCGACACCGACGCGTCGTACTCCTCCTGCAGCTGCTTCTGTACAGATTGCACCACGTCGTTGATTTCGCTATGAATGGCGTTCAACACTTTTTTGTACTCAACAAGCGGGCCGTACTTAGGGCCAAACTTAGAAGACAGCTGAGCGTACTGGGTAAACAATGTCCCCTGCTCGCTTTCGAGAGATTGCAGTCGCGGATTTGGGTAAAGGGCAGCCAGAGCCCCCGGATCCCCTGTCTTCGCAGCGCGCAATTGTGCTTCCTTGGTAATTCGGTCCGCCTGGGCGGCGGCCAACCGATCATTCAGGAAGCGAAGACGGTCGGTAGTGGTGTTACTGGTTCCGTCCGTTCCAAGAATCGAGTTCTGTTCCTGGAAGGCAGCCAGCTTACCCTGGGAGGCACTCACCTCGTTTTTGAGGGTTGCCATTTGTGCCGTGAGCCAGGTGCGCAATTGCGAGACGGAATCGTCACGGCTGGAGAAGTTCTGCACCGCGTAGGCGCTTACCAATCGGCTCACGATCAACGCAGCCATCTTCGCGTCACGATTGCGGAAACTGACGGTCACCAATTGAGTTTCTTCTATCGGCTTAACCGCGGTTTTGAGTTCCAGACCATCTATCAGTTTCTGTTGATTCGGAGTGATGGCTGCGGTGTCCTGCGGAATAAAGCCGGCCATTCGATGGGTGCCGGTATAAGAAAAAAACTCGGAGTCGGAAAGCGAATTTAACGTCCGGATCGCAACAGCATCGCCTTTTATGATCGCTATTTCGGTCTTGATGACCTGGCTGAGCTCTGGTGCGGCCCCCGCGCTTGAATCGCTGAGGCCGAGTGACCCCGCGCGGCCTGGATCGATGCGGAGGGTAGCGGTGGCCTCATAGACCGGTGCTTTGATTAATACATACAGCAGGGAGAAAAGGAGACAGACCAACGTGCAGGTGACAATAAACCAGCGGTGTATCCACAGCATGCGAGCGATGTCGCCGAGCGACAGCCCGGAATCGGAGCCAACGCCCGGTTCAAGGCGCGCTGGGGGAATCGTGCGCAATGGCGCTGGTCTGACAGTATCTACTTGGAGGATTTGATCTCTCATAATTGCGTGCGCTCATCCGTTCTGCCAGGATTTTGACGGGCGTAAGAAAAGCGACACCCCGACGGGATTATCACTTGAGCCTAATCTTCATTGGTAGTGAGGCCTTCAAACCCTAGCGATCAGGACGACGCTCTCATCGCACAGCTTAAGGTACACGTCATGGTACGAAACAATTCCAGCACGGTACAGGGTTCGGTAGCCAGCCTCTGCCTGTCGTTTTCTTGGTACGAAACCTGGATTTGATATCGCTAACTAGACGAGGCCCGGAACGCATTTGAATCGACTTGCTCGATCCTCGATCTGCCAGGAGATTACTCAGGCGCTGGCTGTAGATTCGACCGATGGGAAAAGTTTAACAGCATCAGGCAAGAACGGGTAGTTCATTCAACACCTGGTTAACGCGATCTGACATCATGGAAAGCGAAAACGCGGACACCGCGCGATGGTGCCCTGCCGACGCTAATAGAGTAGACATGTTCCTATCGCGGTAGAGTAACTCGATCGCGCTCCGCATTTCAGTAACGGAGCCAGGGGTTACCAGCAGCCCCGTTTGTTGATCATTCACAATCTCGATTGCGCCGCCTGCGCGGGTGGCGATGACCGGTTTGCGCGCGAGCATGCCTTCTATGATGACGCGGCCGAGTGGCTCGGCGGCAGTGGAGCTATGTACGATCGAATCCATGCACGTCATCAGGTCGGGTATATCTCGTCGAAATCCGAGGAAAGTTACGCGTCCAGCTAAATCCGGCTGGGCAGCCCGGGCGCGCAATCGTTCTGCGTAGGCCTGTTCACCAAAGAGTGCGTCGCCGACAATGCACAAATGAACCCCGGGGATGAGGGCTACGGCCTCCAGCAAGATATGCTGCCCCTTCCATTCAGCGAGCCGGCCAAACACGCCGATGAGGAAATTTTCCTGCGGGCAGATTCCCATGCGCAGGGAGGCGGCCACCTCTAGTGGCACGTCGTCGAAGGGCTTGGCGCTTACGCCATCAGGGACGACTCTGATTTTTGCGGCATTGCCGCCGGCGGCGATAAATGCGTCGGCGGTGGCTTGTGAATTGACGATGATGCTGGTGGCGAAGCGATTGCCGGCAGCCACGGCAATCCTGCGCAAGATCGGGTGGAAGTGTTCGGCTGACAAAATATCGCGCAGGTGCCAGATGAGCGGCTGACCAGGCTGCTTTGCAATCGCGGCGAGCAGGAAGGCTTTTTGGGAATTTGCGTAGAGTATGTCAGCATCGAGCGCTGCCCTGGCTAGGCGTTTGCGCAGACCTTCCAATGCCGGCAGCAGGAAGACAATCTGAGACAGGCTTGATTCGCGCCGAATTCCTTTTAGAGAAGGTAGCGATAACACTTCTACCGGGATGCCGAGTTCTTCCAGCCTGGGCCGAAAGGGGCCATCTTCGAAGAGGACCACGCGCGCACCTTCGGGAGAAACACTCAGCCAATCGAGAAGGGAGAGTTCGCCTCCGCCCAGTTGCCCAGTCTGATCGATGTAAAGGATTGTCATGCGAGTGCTTCCTCGTAAACAGCACGAACGTCCTGGGCGATACGTGGCCAGGAAAAACGACCAGCGCAATACGCGCGGCACGCAGCTTCGGAAGGGGCAGGCCGGCGATCCTTCAGTATTTCTGACAGTGTCTGTGCCATCGCCACTGGGCTTGTGTTCTCGAAGATACATTCAGGAGCGAAGGCTTTGATTGTCTCCGGCATTCCGCCTACCGGGGTAACGTAGACGGGGGTTCCAGAGGCTAGCGATTCCAGGGTAATGAGGCCGAAACCCTCGAGTTTCTGCGAAGGGACAACCGTCATGTCAGCTGCACGATAGGCTAGCGGGAGATCGAGATCAGAGATACGTCCCAGACGCTTAACGTTTTGTTGCAGGTTTGCAGCCAGGATGCGTTCCTCCAGTTCGCTCGAAAGCAGACCTTCCCCGCCGATAAGAATTAGCAGGTCCGGGCACTGCCTGACCAAAAGTTTTGCCGCTTCGAGCAGTTCTTCTAAACCCATGCGATGCACTTGCCGGCGCACAGTCAGAATAATGGGCCGATCTGTCGGCCAGCCTAGTCTTTCTCTGGCTTCGACACGGGGAATAGACATGTTGAAGCGCTCAAGGTCGACCCCTGCGGGAACAACCCGGATCAGCTTTTCGTCAACCCCGTATTTGGCCATGAGTTCAAATTTGAACGCGTGCGAAAGCACGATGAGGCGTTTTGCCCGCGAATATACGCTTCGTTCGACGCGGCCCTTCAGCCAGGACCTGTAGCCCTGTGCACCTTCGGCCGCGCTTTCAGAGGCCCATGGGCCATGGAAGTGAACGACGGAGGGGACGGATGAAAGTTGATCGACGAGGGGCATCGTGTAGAGCGCAAAGTGGGTAGCGATAAGATCGATTTTGTTCCGTACCATCTCTTCTAAAGCGGAACGGCGAACAGAAAGCATGCGCTTTGCGATGTGGTCATTATTTCGGGCGAAGGCGACCACCTGGCCTTGTGTCGATGCGCCTATCTCAGCGGAGCCCACCACTAAACCATGAACGCGGGTACCGGTCGCCCCGAGATGGCGGAGCAGTTCATAAAAATAAAAGTTGAGCCCGCCTACACGATCCGTATGCCAGTCGTCGCCGATTTGGAGTGTATGCATCGAATTCCTGTCCAAGCGATCATGTCGGTCGGCCGATTGCGGTGTACGTGATAAGCTTAACGTAACTCAAGGCAATTGCTAAGTTCAATTTGCAAGTCAGCCGATGTTTACCATCCCTCGATGAAAGTCGAAATCTTTAATGCTTGACTTGCCGGCCACGCTGAGTTTTTCAACCTCATTACACGATGCCCAGTGTCGCAAAATGTGGAGCCGGATTGCATTTGTGTTAACACTCTGTAGCAATGCTTCGTCAAATTAAATTTTATCCGTAGTGGCGTGTCGTGGGGACACTACGCCCTCAATAACGCATAAGACCGCGTTCTCCGCTTACTTGAAAGCAAGCACTTGCAAAGCCTACGGCGGAGGCGTTTATTCAGTTGCGTTGCGCCGCCGCAGGTTTGTGGCTTATTGAGGCTCTCGCGCGTGATTCGCCGGTCGTAGCGTTTAGACGCAATTCTTTTTGGCGCCATTCTGTGGCTGAATTCCAAGAGAGCGGTTTGCGTTGCTCCCTTGCATTCATTGGGAAAATGGAGAAGCCAGCTTGAAGACGCTTGTGCGCCGATTCGTGGGTGCGAAGTCCGGAGCATCGGCGATTGTGCAGTCGGCCGTCGCCAATATCGCAGTCCAGGGTGGCAATATCGTGTCAGGCGTGATTACTGCGCGAGCCCTGGGGCCTGGTGGCCGCGGCACGCTTGCGGCAATCATTATGTGGCCCCAGTTTTTAGCGTATGCGATGACACTTGGTGTTCCGGTAGCATCTGTGTACTGGCTGAAGCGCCGCCCTGAAATCGCCCGCGATCTTTCCGGCGCGGCGTTCTCGTTGAGTATTGTTTCCGGTATCCTGGCGGCTCTTGTCGGGCTCATTGTTATTCCTCATTCTCTACATACGTATCCGCCGGCGACGATCCACTTTGCGCAAGCCTGGGTGATCGTAACTCCGCTAGCGTTATGGGCGGTGACACTCACCTCGCAAGCACAGGCTGCTGGTGCATTTGCAAATTTTAATCTTTTTCGCGTGCTTTCACCGTTGTCTGTTCTGACCGTGTTGTTGGTAGAAAAGGCAGCGGGGATCCTGACCGCGAGAAATGCCGCCATGGCCTACTTGTTAGCAGGTACACCGGCCACGATCTGGATTACGATCTGGGCATGGAAGCACTACCGTCCCAGGCTGGGATCCGTGGTAATGGCTTCGAAACTTCTGCTGGGCTACGGGGTCCGGGCGTGGGGAGTGGATCTGCTTGGAACTATAGCGAGCCAAATCGACCGCATTCTGGTGGTGGGAATGTTAGCCCCGGAGTCCATGGGTCTCTATGTTGCTGCTCAAAGTGCTGCTGGAGTATTGGCTGTTCTTCCTGGAGCAGTAGTGCCGGTGAGTCTTCCACGCTCTTCTGGCCGCACTACCGAGGAGATCGTTGGATTGACCGGCAGAGCAGCGCGTATGACGCTCCTGGTCATGATTCTCGCGTCACTCCCCCTGTTTCTATTTGGAGGATTTTTACTGAAGCTGGTTTACGGCGCCAAATTCGCAGGTGCGTCGCTGGTGTTGCCTTTCTTAATTTGCGAATCTATTTTTGACGGTCTCACTTCTGTGTTAGCGCAGGCGTTTTTAGCTTCGGGGTTTCCGGGGACGGTCACGCTGTTGCAGGGATGTGGGTTGGTCACCTCGATACCTCTAATGTTCTTGCTTATTCCGAGATTTGGCGTACGTGGAGCGGGCTGCGCACTGATGCTTGCAACCATGCTGCGATTTGCTTTCATCATGTTCAACTTTCCGTTGAAACTTGGCGTAAGGCCTCCGGGGATCCTCTTTAAACCTCATGAGATACTTGTGTTGCTGCGAAGATTACGCCGGACCTAGTCACCACACCGCATGACGAAGCTATATTGGGGAGACTAATGCCTACGATGGCGGAAGCAAGCGTTGTCAAACTGGCTACTGAAAATGGTGCTGTCGGGCAACAGAGCGGCCCCCCCCAGCGCATTTTGGTGGGAGTAGTCATGCCGCTGGCCTCTCAACAAGGGGGTGCTGAGGCGCTGCTCTTACACTTTCTCCGTCAGCATCAACCCGAGTGCGACTACAGCTGCGTTTTTTTGCAAGACGGTCCGCTGGTAGGCGAGGTGCAGCGTCTCGGATACGACACCACCGTTATTCCAACGACTCACCTCTCGCGCCCTTCCAATTATGTGCAAACCATTTTTGCGTTGCGCAAATGGATCAGGGCAAAAAACCTCAGAATCGTAGTGTCGTGGATGCCTAAGGCCCACCTGTATGTGAGCCTTGCTTCGCGTTTGTTACCCACTAAGGCGATCTGGTTTCAACATGGTGTCCCGTACGGTCATTTCATGGATCGATTGATCACGTTGTTTCCGGCAGAAGCGATTTTGTGTTGCTCGAAGACGTCGAAGCACGGTCAGGACCTGATGTTCCCAAAGCGCCAGAGCCACGTGTGTTATCCCGGTGTTGCTTTTCCCTTGACCGACCTGAAAACGCAGGAACAGGCGCGAACGCTTCTCAACCTGCCGCTCGATGTACCCATTATTGGCATGGTAGCTCGCCTGGAGCATTGGAAGGGGGCGCACATCTTTGTTGAGGCCGCTGGCGCAATTCTTGAATGCTATCCCAATGCCACAATGTTCATCCTGGGAGGGGAACACCCGCACGACAAGCCATATGCTGAGCGCGTGCATGCCATGGTGGAGAAGCTTGATCGTGGTAATCATCTGCTCCTTGCTGGTCAGCGCCAGTTAACCGAAGTTCCGCTTTGGCAGGCTGCCGCTGACGTTATTGTTCATCCAGCGGTTGGAGTAGAACCATTTGGCATGGCGATCGTGGAAGCAATGGCCCTTGGCAAGGTTGTTGTTGCCAGCAACGTCGGTGGTCCTGCGGAGACAATTCAAAGCGGTGTGACTGGGATTCTGATTGACCGCGGAGACCCCGGCCTTCTCGCATCCACAGTGATTCGATTGCTGGAAGACCGGGATCTGCTTAGCAAGATTGGAAAGCAGGCCGCGATACGCGCGCGTGACTTTTCGGCTGAAGTGTTTGCCTCGCGCTTTAATTTATTGATGACGGGCCTGTCGCATTCGTAATGACTACTGATCTGCAGATTGAAGGTCTTGTGTCGAAAAATGCTGAGGCCTTTGAAGGGCGCCCTGCCCGGCTTGCCTTTGTCTCCCACCGTTTCCAGCGAAATGATGGCCAGGGCCGGGTAAACTATGAGATTGTGCTGGCTGCCCTGGAGAACGGTTACCACGTGACCGTTCTCAGCACGCATTGCGCTGAGGAGATTGCCAGGCACCCGAATGCTCGTCACGTGAGTATCGGCCGGGATAATCTACCCACCGAGCTTCTGAGAAATATTGTATTCGCCTGGAGCAGCGCTCGCTGGTTGCGGCGTCATCGCGGGGAGGTCGACCTCGTGCAGGGAAATGGTTTTATTACCTGGGAAAAATGCGACATAGTGGCCGTGCATTTTGTCCACACCGCCTGGGGCAAGAGCGTTTACTACCCTTATCGATCGTGGACACCTTACTCTCTGTATCAACGCATCTACACGCTGCTTAACTCCCGTTGGGAGTTGGGAGCGTTTCGCAAGGCTCGACGGATTATTTCCGTCTCCAGGCTTGTCAAGCAGGAACTCGTTTCGCTAGGAGCGCCCGCCGACCGCATCGAGGTTATTTTCAATGGCGTAGATGTAGAGCAATTTCAACCAGGAACGGCCGAACGTGCTTTGTTTGGCTTGCCGGCGCAGGTTCCGCTCGCGCTTTTTGTCGGCGATATCCGCAGTTCACGCAAGAATCTCGAAACGGTTCTGAAAGCACTCCAGCAGGTACCAGAGATGTATCTGGCCGTAGCGGGTAAGGTTCAGGATAGCCCCTACCCGGCGATGGCTCGCGAACTTGGCGTAGATCAGCGAGTGTTCTTCCTGGACAAGATTTCGGGCATCCCAAAACTTATGCGTTCGGTCGATCTTTTTGTCTTCCCCTCGCGGTACGAGGCCCACCCTCTTGTTGTGCTCGAGGCGATGGCATCCGGGCTGCCGGTGATTGTTTCGGGCAGCTTTGGTGCTGAAGATTTTCTGGGCGATGGGGGTAAAATTCTGGGAGATCCAAACGATGTGGCGGGTCTTGCTGCATACATGAACGAGCTACTACAGGACACAGAGAAGCGAAAAGCGATGTCGCTGGCGGGACGAAAGCGCGCAGTGGAAATGCGATGGTCGACCATGGCTGCGGCCTACCTGGCGGTTTACGAGAAAATGCTGCAGGGCCGGTGAAGCATGCGGTCTTCGCATTATGGCATTAGCAAAAGCTCGATTGGATCATCAGAGACGGGGAAAGTTATCTGTTGACCGGACTGCGTGTACGTTACAGCGGCGCGGGTATCGAGGTTGATGATCGCAGAGACGTTTTTGCCGGCGGGAACGTTCACGGTGACGGGGACGGCGGTGGGGGACGCGAGCATACCCCACGTGCCGCTTGTGAAGCTTCGCTGCCAAACTACGAAAGCAATCGAATTTGAGCTATCGCCGGGGCGTGCTCCCACCAGCGACACGGTCTCCAGAGGATAAGTGCCTACATAAGTGGCGATCGAAGGAAGGTTGGCCGCGGAATACGAGCTTACTGGACTTAGCTTGATCTTAGCCAAATCGGCCATGAGGCCGGCGATTGCGTTATATGCGGGCAGCGGGGTATGGCTGCCGTCTGCATTTGCGGTAGGGTTGACGAAGCTGAAATTGTCGGCGCTGGCGTCGTAGAGCCGGTAGAACTGAACCGGTGTCACACCCGCTGCCTGATAGCCGAGAAACTGTCGCATGATGAAACGCGCTTTGTGCAAGTCGTCCCCGGTCGCTCCCGAAAAACCAGTTTCTGTAATGTTGTGCCCGATGCCCCAGGATGCATTTTGGCTTTGTTGCAAGAGGCTGTACTGGATAGCTTGAGCGATATTTCCACCCGCATCCCCAAAGAAGTTGCACGGCTGGAAAGCTGATAGCTGAAGAGAAGCCGGCATGACGGTGCCGGCGAGACAGGGCTCACTCCAGAGCGAGTCTTCTGGAGTGTTGCCATAGGGATGGAACGACTCGGTTGTGAGAACCGTGTTGGGCTGTGAGAAGGCGAAACCGGTGTTTGCCTTCATGGCGGCATTCAGGAGAGAATTGCCGCCGCTTTTTTCGGTTCCCCCCCAGTTATAGGTGACCCCGGTGACCGGGTTTGGTTGACTGGAGAGAGCTGCTGCGAAGCCAAAGTTCGGAAGATACGTCGACTGAGGCCCCGGCCTGACTGGCACCGGCTGGTTATCGTAAAAATCGTAGCGGTCATCCCACGGATCATCCCCCCAGGGTGGCTCGTTCCAGATCTCGACCTCACCACTGATACCGGATGCTGCGACCTTACTCGCGAGAAACTCAGCGTACTTCGCGTAGGCCAGCACCGATGGATCGGTTGGGCTGAAGGTTGCTGGGGGTGGGTAGAGGTATTCGTTGATGACCAACTGTGTGGTATTTGCAGGCAAAGCGACGGAGAGCGCTGAGGCGAGGTGAAGGGTAGCGTGCGTCGCGTCTATGAGGGTGACGCCGACAAGCAGGCCGCCGGCGTAGGCATGCTTATTGGTGATCTGAGTTTGGGACGAGCTGATGATGGTGTCATAAAAAGGAGTTATAGCAGAGAGGTTATCGCCGCCTACCCCTGAAGCGTAAGCTACATTCATTGTGGTAGTGCCCGCGGGGGCTCCATTGGGCACGGTGACGGTAAGTATTTTATGGAAGGGCGGCCCGTAAGCGGCCAGCACGGTTGGGTGAATGCCATTCTTAGCTGCCGAAACTAAACCGGCCTGGCAGTCGGCCTGTAGAGTGAATTGGGGCGAAGCCTGTGCGTTATTTGGCGGTGCTGTCTGCCTTTCGGTACCAGTCCAACCGCACTGGAATCGCGCGTGGGTTGCGCCCGCGGCGGCAGCCATTGTGAATTCCCAGTCGTTGCCCTGAGCAACGTTAAAACCCAAACCGTTCACGGCCTGGTATGCGGTAATGGCGCCCAGCGGCTCGATCGTTGTGATTGTGGGTGGTGGCGTAGGAGCGACCGCTGAAGAGATGGTGAAACTCGAGCTGGTTGCAGCCGTCAAGCTCGCGCTTGTTGCGGTAAGCGTATAACCGGCACCCGCGGTCATGACAGCGAGATTGCTAAAGGTGGCGACGCCGTTTACCGGCGTGGCACTCAACGTTCCTGTTAGGCCTGTTCCGCCCGTGAGCGCGAGACTTACCGGGCTGCTCCCGCTGGTCACGATGTTTCCGTTGGCATCTTCAATGGCTACTTGTACTGGCGGTGCCAGGACCATACCCACAAGCGCATTTGAGGGTTGCTGAAGAAATGCCAACCTGGTGGGAACGGTGGTGACCGGGGTGCCGGTGATCGTAAAAAATGTGCTTGCTGATGAAGCGAGGCCGGGACTCGAGGCGGCGAGGTTGTAGGAGCCAGCAGTACTGACGGCGAGATTGCTAAATGCGGCAACACCGTTGACCGGCGTGATTGCCAACGTTCCCGTGAGCCCTGTCCCGCCCGTTAAGGCGAGAGTGACCGGGTTGTTTGCCGCAGTTACGATGTTTCCGCCAGCATCTTCCAGCGCTACGCGCACTGCCGGCGCCATGGTGGCGCCCGCGACTGTGTTGGAAGGCTGCTGCAGGAATGCGAGCTTCGCCGCAACGGTGCCAACCGGGGGCGCGGTGATGGTGAAGGATGTGCTGAACGCGGAGATCAGCCCCGGACTCGAGGCCGCGAGAGTGTAGGTGCCCGCGGTACTTTCCGTGAGGTTGCTGAAGGTGGCAACCCCGTTGCGAGCTGCGATCTCCAGGGTTCCGCCAAGTCCATAGACTCCGGCAAGATTGACGCGGACCAGGTTGGTGGCCGAGGGAACGGTGTTGCCGTTGACATCCTGAACGACGACGCGCACGGCGGGCGCGATGACGGCCCCTGCTAAGGTGTTGGCGGGCTGCTGCAGAAAGGCGAGCTTCGCCGGAACCTGCGCTACCGTTGCCGGCGCGATGGTGAGGGTAGACGCTGCCACGGCGCTTTGGGAAACGCCTTCTATGGCGATGGCCTGTACCGTGGTGGTTACGTTTACCGGAACCGGGGCGCTATAGGGCAACGATGCGCTGGTTGGGGTTGAGCCGTCGACCGTGTAATAAATTGTGGCGCCGGCGGTCGCGTCCGCCATGGTGACGGTCTGATTGCCGGCGTAGCTGCCTGTTGCCAAAGAGAGGGCGGGCGTCGCCACGGGGTGGCTCAGTTGCAGCGTCCAATCGGGGGGAGCGGTGGTGAGCGCCGGTTGAAAGGCGGCGGGTGCGTGGGTGAGGCCGTAGATGCCCGAGACTTCGTTGTAGGGGTTCTGGGCGATGCGCATGGCGGCCGACATGGTGTCGGTTGGCGCGCTGCCGCCGGAGGTCGCCGCCATGGAGAAGAGCGCTCCGCATGGGCTGCCATCCCCGGCAATGCCTCCGGATGAATTGACGCATTTGTCGAGAACGTCCGCCAGGCTGTAGAGCTTGTCGCTCTGGGCGAAGTAGCTGTCGGGTGTTGCCACCCCCGGGGAACTGCCCTGGGTGATATTGATGAATTGGTTGACTGTTGCGGCAGCTGGAGAAAAGGCGGGATCGCCGGCGGCGTAGCCGAGCTCGGTGGTTGACCTGATGTACGCAGCCAAGGGCCAGACGGAGCCGATGGTGGTGACCTCGTTGACCGCGACGGGCGAGGAAGCGGAGAGGCTGCCGCAGGGCCCGAGCATGGCGGTGAGGGCAATGGCCGGGTTGTCGGCGCCTGCAGCCAGGCCGGGATTGCCACCGCGGGCCACCAGGTACAGTTGCGACGATGCGGAAGGACAGTCGTAGGTGGCAGGGATGGAGAAGTTGCCTTGGTTATCGGAGTCTACCGGGTGGTTGAGCAAAGGGAGAGCCGCTGAGCCGGTACCGCTGGTGCCGGCGGCATAGAGCTGCACTTTTGCGCCGGTGACGGGCTGCTGGCCGCCATGGACCGTACCGCGCAGGGCGACGGGCGCGGGGATGGCGGCGGAGGAGCCGCTGAAGCCACAGCCTGCTAGGGCGGCGAGCGCCATGCTGACGAGGATCACAGTTAAGGATACCCGCAGGCGTGGCTCCGCCAGCGACGGATGTTTACCAGGTGGGGGATGCATAGGCCGGTGTAGTTAGTGTGTCGGCGGGGCGTCGTGTTGCGAAGCGGAAAGTTACTTTGCTCGATGACTTAAGTTTGATAACGCTTTTTATTGCAACACTTTGCGGTAGGGTAAGGTGGCACTTTGGTGGTGGTTCCGGGTGCCCAGGCTTTTATCCTAGGCAGTTCTCTTTCGTCCCTAACGGGACTTGATCTTTCTGGGTGGAGGTACCCAGGCCTAAAAGTCCTGGGCTATTGTCTTTTACCCTTTGGGTACGGGGTTCTGGAGGTTTGCGAATCGGTTCAGACCAAGAGCCATCCGCTGTCTGATCCTCATTTGTTGAAGCGATGCGGTCCCAGACACTCGCTGAGATGAGATGACCCACCTTGAGTGACTGGCTCGCAGACACGGACGCCAAAGCGACACATCCGTGACCGTCTCCAAAAACTGACAATAGCGCCGAAGAGGAGGGACGTCCCGCCCACAAACTGGATTGCTTTGTCCGCAACTGGTTTCGTGTTCGAGTAGAAAGGCGCGCATGACTGCGGAAGTTAGGTCATACCTCTTTCCGGGACGGACGGACTTTACCCTAATGCAAAAGCGTCAGCCATGTGTTTGGAATGAGCTGCTAGCATCGAGAGATAAGCAACTCTGCCTAAGGTCGGTGATTGGCTGCGGTCGGCGTCCGCGCTTGACATGTCTGGGCGCACAGGTTCATAAACATTTGTGTGCAGGGTACCTTAGGGGAAAGTTCGTCCGTCCCCGAAAAACCAGAGCCCGATTGATTTCACAATCCGCCAGCCGCCTGACATCGTGGCCAGGGCCGTGGCCGCGTGGCAACCAAGGATGATCCACCACGCAATCTCGTGATCTGGACGCGAATTATCAGCCTGTTCAGGTCGCCTAGTTTCCCGCCGATGACGCGGAATGCGAGAGAGTTTCGGGTGCAACCGATACCAGGTGCGCATGCACGACGAAACGCTTGGGCGCTGCACCCACGAAGTTAAATGGATAGCAAGTAATCAGGATCAGTTCCGGACGGGAACGGATGTCGAGCACATCGACAGATTCCGGCAAAACAATCTCCGTGGAATCGACAATGTAAAGAAACACCCCGGCCTGTGTGCTCGCGAGGATCTGCATACCGGGGGTGACATTGCGCAAGGGGCGGAGGAAAGTGTCGCGGTGGCCGGCCAGGGCGACCGTGCCCAAGCCTCCTAGTTGCGCGGTACCACGCAAATGGCCCAAACCGCGAAGCAGACTTTTCGCTTGATCATCCTCGAGGACGGCGACAGAAAGGTGCAGCCGCGGGATCTCGACCCGCCCAATCACGCTGCCAGACGCGGGAACCGATCCCACCGCGCTCTCCGCGAGATAGGTGGCGCGGTGATGTGAGACCTGGGCCTGCGCGGCCAGCAAAAGCAAATAGCCAGCGCAGGTGATCCCCATCGCCCACAATAGTCGCTCTGCCTGATTTGCCTTGGGCATGTTAGCTATCTAGATGGCTGAGCAGGCCGGTACGCCCGAAGCAAGAGCGCCCCCATGAAGGAAAAGGCGCCCAGCAGACCAATCCAGGGCAAATTGCTACCTGTCTGCGGCAGCCGCGCAATCGCCCGATGCGAGACGGTGGCGACTTGGCGGTAGTGCTCTGCCTGAATGCTTCCCGACTTATCTTCGGGTCCCACGTGAGTCGAGGACAGCAGCCACAGGTTCACAAGCTCCAGATCGCTCTTGGAGAGGCCCTTGATTTTGGCCGGACGGCCCTCAGACGCGGGATCGATGGCTGGTACTTTCGCGTCGTTGCTCTTGGCGATCGCCACGGCATCGTCCTTCGGAAAAACAAATTCCAGCACGGCTGGCTCTCTATGAAACCACCAGCCGCGCAGGTATTGCTTACCGTCCGGGGAGTTCGTCCAGGTCACCTTTCCGGGCGTTGCTGGCTTGCCGATGTCGGAATTTGCAACCGCCAGAAAGGTCGAATGTGTCTTTCCTTTTGGTCCATCCACGCGGACCACGTAGCGCTCAGAGAGGTGATCTACCACCTGAATAGAGTAAGAGCCGGGCTGCAGGGTAAGCCCTGGAATCTCGGTCGGCTGAGACACTTTGAACTTCTCGATAGTCCCGGCACTCGCCGCAAATGGCGTAAGCGTCAGGGCGAGAGCGACACACCAGCGGAAACTCTTAGGGATTGGCAATGGTTTTCTCCTTGACGGATCTTGCGGCTATGGCGCTGGGCCGAATCTCTTTTACGTTCCCTTAACAGGACTCGCATGAGTGGCAAATGGAAAGGCGCCGGATCGAGGATCCGCCGCACCTGCCTTTAGGGTACGTGCTGCCAAGGGGTCCTGGATTTCGGGACAGGCAAAGCAGGACAGAAGATGGCCGTTAAGCAAATGAGCCCCACCGGCTTTCCGGGTTCCTGGCTCCGCAACTGCTGTCTCGGGCGCGCTTGCGAGAGCTGGCGGAAGCCGCCAGCAGCCAGGCGTTCAGGCAGAAATTAAACTGCTGTCCAACTTGTCCACGCCACCGGCCGGCCAAGGCGACACTCGAAGTGACAAGCTATTGATGGGAAATGGCGTTACCCGATCTGGAGCGAATTCGTTCGAGCCGACGAAATGCTCAAACGATCAAACTCCGCGGCGCCCGGTCGCCCAAAAGGTGGATAAAGAATCTGGGGCACCCGCACAGTAGAGACGGACTTTCTGTGGATTAGCGCGCGCCGGATGTGCTTTGGGCGATTGGGGCCAGTTGCTCTTCGATGAGTTCGCAGATGGTGTGGAGCAGGAATTTGTGGGCTTCCTGGATGCGGGCGGTGATCGAACCGGGCACCAACAACTGCACATCACTGAGACCGGCACATTTACCGCCGTCGCGGCCTAGAAAGGCCACTGTCTTGACTCCTTGTTCCCTGGCGGCCATGAGGGCGCGGTAGATGTTTTCGCTTTTGCCGGTGGTGGTAAAGACGGCCAGGATATCTCCCGGTACTCCAAACGCTTTCACCTGGCGGGCGAATAGGTCGGCGAAGGCGTAGTCGTTTCCTATGGCGGTTAAGTCTCCGCCGTGCGCGTTGAGCGAAATGGCGGGGTAAGCACGGCGCTCGCGGTCAAAGCGGGCGACAAACTCAGTCGTCAGGTGGGAGGCGTCGGAGGCGCTGCCTCCGTTGCCACAGGCCAGGAGTTTGTGGCCAGATAGCAAAGCAGCCGCGATCAGTTCCGCGGCTGCTTCTATTTGGGGCTCCAGGCTGGATAACTGCTGCAGCAACGCGGTGGCGCCCGCGATGTTCTGGCGGAGGATCCGGCTGCTGCTCTCGCTCACCCTAGACTCCGATGACTGCGCAGAGTTCCTTCACAGCGTCCGCGCTCTTCTGCAACGCGGCTTGCTCTTCTTTGGTCAACTTGATCTCGATGATCTGCTCGAGACCACGCTCACCCAGCTTGCAGGGCACACCGACGTAGAGGCCGTGAATGCCGTATTCGCCTTCCAGGTACGCAGCACAGGGCAAAATCTTCTTCTTGTCTTTCAAAATGGCTTCCACCATTTCGACCGCTGCCGCCGACGGCGCATAATACGCGCTGCCAGTCTTCAAGTGCTTGACGATCTCCGCGCCGCCGTCCCTTGTGCGCTGCACCAGCCGCTCGACCGTGGCCGCATCCATCAACTCGGTGATCGGAATGCCGGCCACTGTCGAATAGCGGGGTAAGGGCACCATGGTGTCGCCGTGACCGCCGAGCACAAAGGCGGTGACGTTTTCCACCGAAACCTTCAACTCCTCAGCGATGAATGTGCGGTAACGCGCGGAGTCAAGAATCCCCGCCATGCCAATGACGCGCTCGCGGTTGAACTTCGAGATTTTGAACGCCGCCTGGGCCATCGCATCCAGTGGATTCGACACGATGATCAGGATGGCGTTGGGAGAGGCCGAAACCACCTTGCCCACTACGTCGGTCATGATCTTGTAGTTGGTGTGCAGCAGGTCGTCGCGGCTCATGCCCGGCTTGCGGGGAATGCCGGCCGTGATGACCACAATGTCGGAATTTGCGGTGTCGGCGTAATCGTTGGTGCCGATGACGTGCACGTCCCGCTTTTCGATCGGCATGGCTTCCAGCAGATCGAGCGCTTTGCCCTGCGGCACACCTTCGATCAGGTCGACGAGCACGATGTCGGCCAGTTCCTTGGCTGCAATCCAGTGGGCGGCGGTGGCGCCCACATTCCCTGCTCCTACAATGGTTACCTTCTTACGCATAGTTCTCCTATTACATGTTCTCAATCATGCGGGTGGCAAATTCGCTGGTCTTTGCTTTGGTCGCCCCAGGCATTTGCCGTTCAAAGTCGTAGGTCACGTATTTCTGCTGAATGGTCTTCTCGAGGGAATCTTCAATCAGCTTGGCCGCTTCTTTCCAGCCCAGAAATTCAAACATCATCACGCCGGAGAGCATGACGGAACCGGGATTGATCACGTCCTTGTCGGCGTACTTTGGAGCCGTCCCGTGAGTGGCTTCGAACACGGCATACCCGTCGCCGATGTTGGCTCCCGGCGCAATGCCGAGTCCACCTACCTGCGCGGCGCACGCGTCTGAAATGTAGTCGCCGTTCAGGTTGGGGCAAGCCAATACGCTGTAGTCCTCTGGGCGAATGATGACCTGCTGGAAGATCGAATCGGCAATGCGGTCGTTGATCAACAGCTTCTTCTTCCACTGACCGTTGCCGTGCGTCTTCCCGATGGTATCGATCACGTCTTTCACGCTCTTGTACATGCCGGCGCGAAAGTCATCCGAGCCGAAGTCGATGCCCGGCTCAATCAGCCTGGCGTTTTCTTCTACGGTCAACTTCGGATTGGCTTCGAGGTTGCCCAGAATCCAGCTCTCGGTTTCGGTCACGGTGTGATCGCGGAACTCCTGGGTGGCCACTTCATAGCCCCATTCACGGAAGGCGCCTTCAGTAAATTTTTGAATATTGCCCTTGTGTACCAGGGTGACCGACTTGCGCCCGTTTTCCAGCGCGTACTTGATTGCGTAACGCACCAGTCGCTTGGTCCCGAAGATGGAGATCGGCTTGATCCCGATCCCGGAGTCTTCGCGGATCTTCTTTTTGGTGCCTTTGAGCATCTCGTTGTTGAGAAAGTCGATTGCTTTCTTCGCTTCCGGCGTGCCCTGCTTGAATTCGATGCCCGCGTAGACGTCTTCGGTGTTCTCGCGGAAGATGACGGCGTCGAGTTTCTCAGGGTGCTTTACCGGGCTGGGAACGCCCGCGTAGTACTTGATGGGGCGCACGCAGGAATACAGATCGAGAATCTGCCGCAGCGCGACGTTCAGCGAACGGATACCGCCGCCCACCGGGGTGGTCAGGGGCCCCTTGATCGAGACGCGCAGGTCGCGCGCCGCGTTCACGGAGTCATCCGGCAGCCAGTTCTTGAATTGCTGAAAAGCTTTTTCGCCGGCGTAAATCTCAAACCACTTGACCGACCGGCGGCCGCCGTAGGCCTTCTCAACCGCGGCATCGAAAACCCGCTGCGAAGCACGCCAGATATCCCGCCCGGTGCCGTCGCCTTCAATGAAAGGAATGATGGGGTGATCTGGAATGGTGTACTTGCCGTCGGCATATTGGATCGCCTCGCCCCCCGTGGGCAAGGAAAGACCGTTGTAGCTTTTCTGCATGGATGCGTGTCTCCGAGAGCGGATAGTGGAAGCCAGAACGAATAGTCAGGCTAACACCATGCGAATATGAGGGCAATTGACCGTGGGTCCTGCCGCCTTTTCGCGCTCCCCGAGGAGTACCCTATAGCTATGCGTAGTTGGTCGATTTCCGGCGCCCTGGCCCTGCTTCTCCTTGCTGCTTCCCTGCCCTCGCTCGGCCAACAGTATTCGGCGGATAAGCCCGTCGGGGCGGCGGCGCAATCCCAGCCGGAATTCCTCAAAAAAGCCGGAATCGACCAAAACCTTGGCAAGCAGCTGCCGCTCAGCGATCATTTTGTGGATTCGACCGGTACCGACGTAACCCTGGCCAGCTTCTTTGCACATCGGCCGGTGGTGATGGCGCAGGTCTATTACAAGTGCAAAATGATGTGCCCCCAGGTGCTGAGCGGTCTGTCGAAAACCCTGCGCGAGGTGGGCTTTACCCCCGGCAAGGACTATGACGTGGTGATCACCAGCATCGATCCGGCCGATACCCCGGCGGACGGGGCTGCGGAGAAAACACAGTTTCTGCAGGCGCTGGGCCGGCCGGATGCCGGGGCGAGCGTGCACTTTCTGACCGGGCAGCCGCAGGCGATCAGCGATTTGTCGGCAGCGACCGGGTTTAACTACGTACGCATCCCCGGGGCAGACGGCCAGATGAACCAGTTTGCCCACTCCAGCGTGATCATGATCGCTACGCCGGA
>CAZZVD010000082.1:0-10686 GCA_964657465.1 uncultured Acetobacteraceae bacterium
GGTGTGAGCAGATTACCGGTGCAGTGGTGAAAGCAGATTCCTGCATGCAGGTCCGTTACTCGCCGAAATTTAGGCGTATCCCCAAGCGAGCTACGCGCGGCGAGGCCAAAGTCAAGGTCGGCGTTCTGCCCGCTTCGATGGTGCGGTCGAAGAGGTTGTCTCCGGCCGCGAAGGCCGTAAGCCGGTGACCGAAATCGTGTGAAGCGTAAGCCCCGAAACGGAAGTAACTGTGCAGCAGAAATTGATTGGCATCATCGTCATACTGCCGCCCACTGATGCGGCCCTGCAGGCTGAGCAGACCCAGGCGGCGGCGAGAAAAGTTGACCTGGGTGGTCGCCATGTTGCGCGCTACCTGCGGGATCCACTTGCCTACCAGTTGGGGTTGCTGCGTATAGCTGGTCACGGTGGCATCGGCGTACTGATAGCCACCCTCCACACCGAGCCAACTCGCCGGCCGCGAAGCAAAGTCGACTGAGATCCCGCGGCTCTCGATCTGGCCAAGGTTCTCCCGCTTCAGGAGCACGCTGCTGGGTGTGGAACTCAACGTGAGCGCGGTGATCGGCCGGTTGATGCGGGTCCAGAAGTAGCTGACGCGGACGGTTGAGCCAACCGATGGCAGATCGGCGTGTACCCCTGCTTCCCAGCCAGTAGCGCGCTCTGAGCGCAAATTGGGGTTGGGCTGGGTGGTTTGGGAGCCAACCTGGCCGGTACGGTAAAGCTCATTCTCAGTCGGCGCGCGGTAGGCGCGGAAGGCTGAGGCATTCAGGGCTAGCGTGGATGTGATGCGACGGGTGACACCGATCCGCGGATCAAACACGGTTTCATTCAAGGAAGGCAGCTTCAGGGCGGCCGTCGCCGTCTTGTACTGGTTGGCGTCAAAGTTCGAGAAGTGGTCGACCCTGCCGGAAAGGCTGACCGTCCAGGCCGGCGGGGTAAACAGAACTTCTCCGTACGCGCCGCTCTGCCGTTGACGAGCAGTGGTATTCAGATAGCCTTTGGCGACGGGAAACAAAGTCTCGTAGTCGGCTGCGCGTACATCGTGGATGTCTGCCCCAGCCAGCAGCAGCACGTGAGACCCCACGGTCTGATGCCAATGCCCTGCGGCCCCCAGTTCGCCCGCGGGGTTTTTCCCAAGGCGTGTCTGCGTCTCGCTTTTACGGGAAGCAGCGATGCTGGAAAAGGTCTGCGAGTAATGCTCCGTGTCTCCGAAGACCCGTAGGACCAGGTTGCTCCAGTCGGCGCCGGCTGCGTAGCGCCACAGGCGGGTGCTGTTGATCTGAATCGGGGTTCCATTGTGGCGATCTTCATTCAAAATGCTGCCGCGAAGGAAGAAACGGCCGCCGGAACCCAGGGCATGGTCAAACTCCGTCAAACCGTTCTGGGCGTGCACATTATAGGGCGTGTCGATCGGGCCGCGAGCGCTGGGAGCGATGAGGACGTACCCGTCCGTAGCAATCAGCTGCGAGCTGAGCAGGCCAGACCACTTGCCGGCTTTGACGGTGCCGAGAAGCGAGCTGTCTGACGTGGCCTCAGAACCGTAGCTGCTGGAAAGCTGGAAGCGGTTGTGCTCAGGACGGACGGGAACGATGCTGATGACGCCGCCGATTGCGCTCGATCCGTACAGGTCAGAGGCGCCGCCACGCACCAGTTCCACGGAATGAATTACAGGGGGAGGCAGTTCTTCCCAATGGATCCAGCCGCCGAATGGGTCAGCAATCGGAATATCGTCAAAGGCCACGAGCGAGCGGCTGGCGGCCGTGGACCCTAGTCCACGGAGCGAGACACCCTCGGTGGTGGGGTTAGCCACGAGCGAACTGGTGCGGCGGAAAAGCTCGAAGCCGGGAACCTGGCGCAGCTTGTCGTCGAGCGAGATGCCGGCCGATTGCCGCAAGTGCTGCGCAGTGAGCATGCGCGTGCTGGCTGGGCTGTCTCCGGAAGCGAGCGGGGACCGGTACGCGGTCACCAGAATGCTTTCCAATGGGTGCTCCATGAGCACATGCACAGGCGATGGACCCTGCAGCGTGACCGCGGTTGGCTCATAGTGGGTGGCGGTGATCTGCACCTCGCCGGCCGACGCAGGCACCGTAAAGCTGCCGTCAGAAGCGGAGGTGGCCAGCAGATTCCCCGAGCTATCTCTTATTTCAGCAGAGGGCACCGGCTGATTCCGGGCATCCACAATGGTCCCGGAAAGCGTGGCTGGCACGGAAGACTGCTGCGCGCGCGCGAATTGGCTGAGGGACAAGGACAGGAGCACCGTGACAATCAGAGCGCGGAGACGGCCGGAATGACGCTTCAGGTGCAAAGCCCTTGAAACCAACATGTTCCCTAACCATACCAGCGCCGAGGGGCTAGATAAGCAGCGGCGCTGGACATTTAGTCGCAATACTTAGCGGCAGGGCAAAACTAGCCTTTGAGTGCAGCAGCGCCAGCCTCGGCCACAGCGTGATCGTCCTTACCGGAGCTTCCGCTGACACCGATCGCGCCAACAACTTCCCCGCCCCGTTTAATTGGGATGCCACCGGCGAAGATCATGATCTTGCCGTTGTTGGAGACGTGAATACCGAAGAACTGGTCGCCCGATTGTGAGTTCTCGCCCAGTGACTTGGTGTCGAGATCGAAGGCACGTGCGGTAAAGGCCTTCTTCTGTGCGATGTCGATGCTGCCGATCCAGGCTCCATCCATGCGCTCAAATGCCACCAGGTTGGCGCCCTGATCCACGACGGCGATGTTCATCAAGACTTTGAGTTCGTTTGCTTTGGCGGTGGCAGCCGCAATGATCTGACGAGCTTCCTCGAGTGAAATACCGATTGCTTTTCCCATTCAATGACCTTTCGTGTGCACTTCCTACTTTAGCTCTTCAAAGAGCTTTTCCCCTTCGCCCGGAGCAAGAAAGCGGTTTGCCTCAAGCCCATGCTGCCGCGTGTAGAGGTCGTAGTAGCGGCCTTCGAGCGCGTAAAGCGTCTCGTGGGTGCCCCGCTCAACGATGCGCCCCCCTTCGATGACCAGGATCTGATCAGCCCGGCGAATGGTCGAGAGGCGGTGAGCGATTACGAACGTCGTGCGCCCCTGCATCAGGTAGCTGAGACCGTTCTGGATCATGGCTTCGGACTCCGAGTCGAGCGACGAGGTGGCCTCATCCAGGATCAGAATGCGGGGATCCGCCAGGATGGCGCGCGCGATGGAGAGCCGCTGCCGCTGACCCCCGGAAAGCTTCACGCCGCGCTCGCCCACCACCGTGTCGTAGCTTTCAGGAAAGCGCTCGGCAAATTCATCGACGCGGGCGATCGTGCAGGCCGACAGGAACTGCTCCTCGGTTGCGTTAGGGCGGGAGAAGACGACGTTCTCGCGGATCGTGCCGTCGAACAGGAACGATTCCTGCAGCACCACGCCCAGTTGGCTGCGAAAGCTGTTCAGCCGAACGGTCGAGAGGTCTGTGCCATCCACCAGCACCTTGCCCGAGTTGGGATCGTGAAAAGCGCAAATCAAGCTGATGATGGTGGATTTGCCGGAACCCGAAGAGCCCACCAGGGCCGTGACCGTGCCGGGACGGGCATGGAACGAAATGCCATGGAGGACCGGTTTATCGACCTCATACGCGAAGCGAACTTCGTCAAACACTACATCGCCTTCGATTGGACCCAGCTGAATGGTGCGACCGGGCTCGGCGTCTTCCTCAGTCTCAGCCAGAATCTCGCTGGTGCGATCAAGGCCGGCGATTGCTTCCGTGAGCTGGGTGCCCACATTGACCACCTGGAACACCGGGGCGACCATGAAAGCAAGAAACATGGTGTAAGTGAAGTAGTCGCCGAGGGTAATGTGGTGGGCCATCTCCTGCTGAGAGCCAAGCCACATGACGACGGCGCCGACGATGCCCAGGATGGCAGTCGCGGCCAGCGACAGCAACGATGTGGCCGTGAGCGAACGCACGACATTCTGATAAAGCCGCTCAACGCCGCCAGCGAAGACGCCGGCCTCACGGTCTTCTGCGTGGTAGCCCTTGACCACCCGTACGCCGCCAAGGGATTCCGTCAACCGGCCGGTCACCTCGGCGTTGATCTTGCCGCGTTCGCGGAAGATCGGCCGGATGACCCCGAATGCCTTGCGCAGAATAAAGACGAAGGTGAGCACAAAGGCGAACGAGATGAGAGTGATCTTCGCGCTGATGCGCATGAGGATCACAAACGCGAGGACGGCGGTGAGCATTCCCCCAACGAAGTCGACAAGGCCGGTGCCAATCAGGTTCCGCACGCCTTCGACGTCGGTCATGATGCGCGAGACCAACACACCCGTCCGCGTGGAGTCGTAGAAGCTGACTGAAAGACGGCCGATGTGCTGCTGCACCTGCATGCGCAGATCGGCGATCAGCCGCTGAGCGGCCTTCGACAACAGCTGGGTAAGGGAGAATGAGGTGACCGCCTGAATGGCGGTGGCCAGGAGAACCGCACCGACAATCCAGGGCAGTTTTTGGGCCTGGTGTTTGACCAACACGTTATCGACAAGGAACTTGGTCGAGGCGGGCAGGACCAATCCTGAAACGCGATTGATCACCATCAGCACAAAGCCCACCGCCAGCAGACCCCTGCGGGGCCGGATCAGCTTCCAGATCTCGGGGAGGACTTTGCGTAACGCCGGTTTCTTCTTTTTCTCAGTTGCGTCATCCGCGCCGGCGCGACCGCGTGTGGTCCGCTCGGCACGAAGAGACATGCCGGCACCGGCACTGGATCGCATGCTCACGTTAGTAGGCCTCTAGACCCTGGTGCGTCTCGCGGCAATGAATGAGCGCACACAAAGTAGTACATAGATGAGCATGAGGGCAGACATTGCTGCTTTTTCTTCAATGGCGGGATGGTTTGGCAAGAGGGTGCCCTTAACCAATTGCACTGCCTGGAAGAGGGATTTAGCCGTACTGAGGAAGCCCAGCAGCCCGAGTGTGACCGAGATGTGCATAAAGAGGGCACGCCGGCGCGCATCTGGCGTTTCCGCCATGCTTCCGAAAGCGATAAAGAGGATCCCAAAAGCGGCGGGAATGAGCGACGTGGGGAACTTGTGGCCGGTGAGCACGAAGCTCGCACCGCCCAGAAGAATGAGGACAATACCAAATACAACCGTCAGTTTTGCCATTAAACGTGATTGCCTCGGGGGCAGAATTGCGAGTGATGAAACGCCATGCTGCGGGACTTTTCTGCGACGCACAGGGGAAGCATGAGCACAGGCTTGATTTTACCCCGTGGAGGCAGCCGGGCCGTCGCTACACGGTGGTCTTGCCCTCGACCACGAGGATCTTATCCAAAATTTCCTGCACGATTTTGGACGGGGGACCTTCCGCGTTGACCCGGGTGAGATCGGGAGTGATCTCCAGGGTGTCGAGCTGGCTTTGCAGCAGTTCGGGGCTCATGTAGTGGTTCTTGCGGGCCTTGAGGCGTTCTTCCAAAACCTTTCGGGACACTTCGAGCAGGATGAAGCGGATATTTACCGAGGGAATCTGCGGCGTAAGCGCATCGCGGTAGGCAGTTTTGAGGGCGGAACAGCCCAGGATGCCACTGGTTCCGGCTTCGTACCATCCGAGGAGCAGGTTATGCAGGCTGACCAGCCAGGGTCCACGATCTTCGTCCGTCAACGCAATGCCAGCGTGCATCTTGGCCTTGTTGGGCTCGGAATGGTAGTCATCCGCGTCGGCGAAACGCCAGCCTGTTTCGGCAGCCAGCATGTTGCCGATGGTGGTCTTGCCAGACCCGGTCACGCCCATGAGAACGAGTATCATAGCTTCCTTTTAATGCCTGCAGGTCACCCAGCGCAAATGCGCAGGCGCGCTTAGTGAGCAGCAGATTCGGATTTGGGAGCTTTCGCCAGGGCCTGCCGCAGGTCGTCCACAACCGCCGAAGGCGCCCAGTCGTTGCTCGGATACCAGCGCAAGATGGTGCCCCTGGGGGTGATGACAGCCGTCGACAAGGAATGGGTCAGGGTTTGATTGGCGCCGCCGCTGACACCTACATCGAAGAACTGGTCAACCGTGTCCAATTCATTTTCCGGCGGGACAGCGAAGTCCCACAGCGCGAATGCGCCCCGGCCTTGTTGGCCAGTATAAGTTTGCCCGTAACTGCGCAGGACCCTGGGCGTGTCATATGCCGGGTCGAAGCTGATGCTCAGCAGGTGGACCTTTGCAGAAAGCTGAGGATCGGCCGCCACTTGCTTTTGGATCTCGGCGAAGTTGCGGCTCATGCGGATGCAGTAGTCGGGCAAAGGACAGCGGGTGTAGATGAAGGTGACCAGAAGGAATTTGCCACGGAACTGGTTGAGTGAGATGGTCTTTCCATCCTGGTTGAGGAACTTGAAATCAGGGACGGCCTGGCCGATGCTGGGCACGTTGTAAAAGTGTGCGGGTTTGTAATCAGGTTGGGCCTGCGCCGTCACAACGATCTGGTCCAGCACGCTGGTAGCTTTGAAAATCCGCAATCGCGCAGTCAGTTGGTCCCCAGGATGGAGTTCACTGGCGATATTCGGCTGGGCCAGCTTGTACGACATGGTCATCGCGCCCATCAGCCCCGGGATCGCCTGCCCGTCGATCGAGACCTCCCCTTTTGCCGGATCAGCAGCAACCACGGTGCCTTTCAGGGGATAACCAGGCTCTTCTGGTTTCGGAACATCTCCCTGGCACCCAGCCAACATAAGCCAACTCACAAGAACCAACGCCGACCGCTGCATGTTTCCCTCTGCTTTATCCTATGGCCTTCACTGGGAGCGCGGGGCCTGCTACCCACAGGCGTTTGGGGTATAAAACAGAGATGCAACTCTCCCCGTTGATCGCGGCAGCGCTTGCGGCCGGCGATACGGTGATCACCTCGAGCGCCCGCGCCACTCGCTTCCTGCGCCGGCTGCACGCAGAACAGCAGCGAAACCAGGGATTGGCAGCGTGGCAATCCGCCGACATCCTGGATTGGGATAGCTGGCTGCACCGCCTATGGCAGCAGCTGCTGCGCTCCGGGCATGAGACCCGCTTGCTGTTGAGCTCGCTGCAGGAAGAGCAGGTCTGGGCTCGCGTTGTGCGGCCCAGCATCGAGGGCAGACACCTGATTTCCGTGCTGGGCGTTTCTGAGCTTGCTCAGGATGCGTACGGTTTGCTCTGTGCCTATGGCGCTCTCGACTTTCTGCGCGGAGAAGGTCTGGGCGGCATTGACGTGGAAAGCTTTCGCGTCTGGGCACGTAGCTTCGAAGGGGAATGCCGTCGAGAAGGGTGGCTCAGCCGCAGCAGTTTGCCGATCGCTTTGCAGGAAGCAGTACTCGCTGACCACGTCGTCTCGAGCGAACGCCTGGTGTTAGTTGGCTTCGATCGCACCACGCCTGCGCAACAGCGGCTGATCTCTGCGTTGCAGGAGAAAAGTGTCATCGTCGAAGTTGCCGAAACCGTTGATGAGGATTCGCCAGCCGCACCGGCTTTGCTGGTGGAGGCTGCAAACGGGAAAGACGAAGTCGCGACCTGCGCGCATTGGGTGCGCAGCCAATTGGAGACGCTGGGCAGCGCTGCTCGCATCGCGGTGGTGGTGCCCGGTGTAGCTGCAAATCGCCCTGAAATCGAGAGAACCTTTCGGCAGATCATTGCGCCGCAAACGACGACGATCGGCAGCCGCGATCTGCCGCTGCCCTTTGAGTTTTCGCTGGGTGTGCCACTGTCGCAGCTACCAATTGCCCGTGCGGCCCTGTTGCTGTTGCGCTGGATGGAGCACGGACTGTTACAGGACCAGGTGAGTTGGTTGTTGCTGTCTGGGCTCATCTGCCGGGATGAGGCGGAAGTGCTGTCGCTGGCACGCTTCGATGCCAGGCTGCGGCAACAGCCCATGCGGCAACCGGAACAGGACCTGGAGAGTTTTATTCAATCCCTGGATCGTGGATGGCCGGAAACAGCTTCGCTGACCGGGTTGCGGCGACGATTGATCGCGGCGCAACGGGCTCTGGGCGCAAGGACAGCGCTCAGCTTTGCTGAATGGGTGCAGCGCGCTGGAGAAATCCTCGAAGAAGTACATTGGCCTGGAGCGCACCTGCGGCAGAGTGAAGATTTCCAGGTACAGGCCAGGTGGTCGCAGCTACTCGATTCCATTGCAGGTCTCGCCTTCGATGGACGCACGGTGCGCTATAGCGTGTTCCTCGATGTGCTTGAGCGTCAGGCCAGCCGGACCATCTATGCGCCGGAGTCGCTGGCCGCGCCGGTACAGATACTGGGGCCGTTCGAAGCTGCTGGTCTGCAGTTCGATGCGTTGTGGTTTTTGGGTGCGGACGATGCGAGCTGGCCTCCGGTGGCGCGCCCCCATCCGTTTCTAAGCCGGTCGTTGCAACGGAAACACGCGATGCCTCACGCCCACAGCGATGTGGACTGGAAGTTGGCCGAGCAAGTCACGGCGAGGCTGAAGCAGAGCGCGGGCAAGTGCGTCTTTAGCTATGCTGCACAGGATGCAGAGGGCGTGTGCCGGCCATCCACGCTGGTGAGCGGTTTAAAACCATCGGTGCAGGCAGACCAGGTGCGGACGGCGATCGGTGCGGAGGAAGATCTCGCAGCGATGCACGACTACCCTGCCGTGAAGGCGGATACAGAACCGGCAGTCGCAGTGCCGTGGCCGTTGGAAAAAGAGGCCGGTGGGGCCGATGTGCTACAGCACCAGGCAGCGTGCCCGTTTCGTTCCTTTGCCATCCGCCGGCTCTCCGCGCGCCCACTCGACGACACCGACTGGGGCCTCGATCCGCGCACGCACGGTAAGCTGGTCCACACCCTTCTGGATAAGCTTTGGGCTGCATTGATCAATCGGGACGGCTTGGTGAAGGCACGCACAGACGGCACGTTACCGGCGCTGCTGGCATCCGTGCTGGATGAGTCGCTACAGACCTACAGAGTCAGCGGGGAGAAGCGGCCGTGGAATGAGGCGTACCTCGCCACAGCGCGCGCCCGCATTCTGTCGCTCATGGAAGAGTGGCTGCTCTACGAAGAAACACGGGCTGATTTTTCTGTCGAGGCGCGGGAGGAGAAGCGTAGCGCGCCGGTTGGCGAGTTGAAGCTACAGGTCCGCGTAGATCGGGTGGACCGTATTGCGGGCGGCCGCGTCATCATCGACTACAAGACCGGTGTGGTGAAGACAGACGCGTGGGATGGTCCGCGTCCAGATGAACCGCAGCTCCCCATCTACGCCGGATTTGGACAAGTAGAGAGTCTGCAGGGTGTGTTGCTGGGCCGGGTTGCCGACGAGCGCCTGGGATTCAGCGGCCGGGTAGCGGACAGCAACGCTGTGCTGCCCGGCAGTTCGCATTTATCCCGACCGCCGTACACCGCAGCCACGCTTGAAGAGTGGCGGACGCACCTGCTGGATCTATCCGCCCAGTTTGTCCGTGGTGAAGCGCAGGTGGATCCGAAGCGTTACCCGAAGACCTGCCAGTACTGCGCCCTGCCGGGGCTTTGCCGCATCACCGAGAGCGAACGCGCGCGAAGCGCGGAGGAAGATGAAAGCAACGGGGAAGCTGATTGACGGTTGATTGGAAATACTTTCGGTTGAGAGCAGCGAATTCCCCGGTCCCTTGCGCAGTCCGATCTTTGGCTGTGGGCCGGTCACCGGCTCGGGTGCCCCATATCTCACGACGTTTTCCAGTCGGGAGATGTGGGAATTCACTACTCTCCATCGGTAACTCTTGATGCGCGATAATGCCCCACCGGTTGTCCGTTGGGACCGCAGCGGATGGATGACAAGTATGAGAGCAGTGGTTTCCCCTTACATCTGCTCGCGGCACGGAGAAAAAGTACTTTGAGCAAGCCGGGACAAACATCGCCTGTCGACCAGACAGAGCGCGCACGAACACTCGATACGCAGCAATCATTCCTGGTGCAGGCGCCCGCAGGTTCGGGCAAGACCGAACTGTTGACGCGCCGGCTGCTCAAGCTGCTGGCAGAGGTCGATGAACCCGAAGAAATCCTTGCCATCACCTTCACGCTGAAGGCGACTGCCGAGATGCGCGAACGGGTGCTGAAGGCTTTGCAGAAAGCGGAGGAGAACCCGCCCTCTGCGGAAGACGAGGCCATGACGGTTCTCGCGCGCTCTGCCCTGGCCAACGATGCGCGGCGAGGCTGGCATCTGCTGCAACAACCGCAGCGGCTCAGCATCCTGACCATCGATGCAGTGTGCCTGACCATTGCGCACGAGACGCCGCTGCTCTCGCAGTTGGGCGGCTCGCTGAGCCCGACCGACAAGCCACAACCGCTGTATGATTTGGCCGCCCGGCGAACGCTGGCACGCCTGGGCGATGGCGGCCCCATCTCAGAAGCATTACGAGCCCTTTTGGAGTTACGGGCCACCAGCCTGCCCGGTTGCCAGAACCTGATTGCCGGCATGCTGGACAAGCGAGACCAATGGGGCCGCGTGCTGCCGTTGCACTCCACGGTCGATTGGCTGCAGGTGCGCGATCGTCTTGAAGCGCCGCTGCGGCAACTGCAACAGGATGCATTGCTGAAAGCACAATCACTGTTCAGCAACGAACCTGCGCTCGGGGAAGAGCTGGTCAGCCTATTGCAACATGCCTGCGGAAACGTGAGAGAGGATTCACCCATCCTCGCAACGCGCCTGGTGACCCGCATGGATCAACTGACCACCTACGCACAATGGATGGGGGTGTGCGAATTGCTGCTGGTAAAGTCCGATAGCTATCGTAAAAAGC
>CAZZVD010000082.1:10786-18232 GCA_964657465.1 uncultured Acetobacteraceae bacterium
TGGATGGGGGTGTGCGAATTGCTGCTGGTAAAGTCCGATAGCTATCGTAAAAAGCCCACCACGGAGATCGGGTTTCCCGGCGGGAAGACGGGCCAGCAGGCAAAAGCTCGCCTGGGGCGATTACTGGACGATCTCGCCGCTCGTCCCGACATCCTGCCAGCGCTTTGCGCGTTGCGCGCGTTACCATCCACCGCATTCACTGACGAAGACTTCGCGCTGCTGCAACATTTGCTGGTGATCCTTCGCTACGCCGTTGCCGAGCTACGCGTCGTATTCGCAGAACGCAGCATGGTCGATTTTGTCGAGCTGGGACTGGCCGCCCGCGAAGTGCTCACAGATGATGAGGGTAAGGCGAGCGAATTGGCCGCAGAAGTTGCCGGCCGGTGGCGCCATATGCTGGTCGACGAGTTTCAGGACACGTCGCGCAGCCAATACGAACTGCTGATCTTACTCGCCAGCGCTTGGGAGGCCTCGGAACGAGGCACCTGCTTCCTGGTCGGCGACCCGATGCAATCCATCTACAGCTTTCGCCAGGCGGAAGTGGAGCTTTTTGAACGAACCCGGCTCCGTGGGCTGGGCGAGGGTAGCGAGGCCCTCCTACTAACACCGATTCAGTTACAAACCAACTTTCGTTCCCATGCCGGGCTGGTGAACCGGCTGAACGAAATCTTCACCGTGGTCTTCGCCCAGGGGAAAGAACAGGGGACGGATGAGTACCGCGTCGCGTTCGCGCCCTCGACTGCCCACGATGCGGCAGACCGCACCACCCCCGCAGTGCGCCTATGGCCCAGACTGCTCAGCTCGAAAGCCACACGAGATGAGACCCGGGCGTCTGCCGATGCGGAAGCCAGACAGGTAGTCAGCATCATCCAGCAGCACTGGCCACAGGTGGAAGAAGCAAAGTGCTTAAAAGAGGAGTTCAAGATCGCAGTGCTGGTCCGCGCTCGATCGCACCTGGGACTGATTACCCAACGGCTTCGCAAGGCGAATATTCCCTTTCGTGCGGTAGAGATTGAGCAGTTAGGCGACCGGCCAGAAGTGCAGGATCTGACTGCGCTCACGCGCACGCTCCTGCACCCGATGGATCGCATCGCGTGGTTGACGGTGCTGCGCGCGCCCTGGTGCGGTCTCACGCTCAAAGACCTGCATACGCTCTGTGGCAGTGACGAAAAAGTATTCGCGCATAAACCGGTGCTTACGCTGCTCCGCGAGCGAGCATCCCTGTTGAGCGCGGATGGGCGGCAACGGGCAGAGCGTGTGCTCGCCATCCTCGAAGACACATTGCGCAGCAAACATCGGCAGGCCTCGTTCTCACGCTGGGTGGAACGTACGTGGGCAACGCTGGGCGGCCATGCATGCGTCGATCGCGCGGCTTACGAGAACGTGCTCACCTTTTTCAGCATGCTCGAGGAACTGGGCCCCGACGCAGGCGATCTCACGCAACGGCTTAAAGAATTGTGTGCGCAGCCGGATCCCGGAGCCAAGGAGCTCCACGGTGTGCAGCTAATGACTATCCACAAGGCCAAGGGCCTGGGATTTGACATAGTCATTGTGCCAGGACTGGAGCGAAGCACGCAGGGTGACGAGCAACCCCTGCTCCGCTGGGTGGAGCAAACGCGCCTGGTAGGGGAGACGGAGCAGGAAGAGCGCGCCTTTGTGGTGGCGCCGATTGGGGCCAACGGACAGTCCAGCGGCATCTATGAATGGATCGGGAAGCAGCAAGCACGACGGCAGGACGATGAAGCCAGGCGCCTGCTTTACGTCGCGGCCACACGTGCCCGTAAGGAGCTGCATCTACTCGGCACAGCGACCATCAAAGAGCCGAAGAACGGCACACAGGAACTGAGCCCCGGTGACAAGCACAGCTTGCTCAGCATGGCGTGGCCGGCGATTCGCGAGGATTTCGATCGAGAATGGGCCCGGCAACAACGAGTGCAGGCAAGCACGCCGGAACAAACAGAACTGCCGTTTCCCCCGCCGGAGCTTACCATTGCATTGCGCCGCTTGCCGGCTGTCTGGAAGGGGCCGGAGCAGACCATCCTTGCTGATGCTGAGACGGAGGTGGTCGACCTGCCGCGCGGATCTTTGGCTACCCGCGCTTTTGGGACGGTGGTGCATGCGCTTATGGAGGATCTCAGCCGGACACCGGACACCCATGAAGTGGAAAGCTGGCGGGCTCGGGCACTAGCCCTGCTGCGGGCTACAGGATTGCCGCGGGTGCAAGCTGAATCGACATCGAGAGATGTTGTGCGTGCGTTAGAGGCTGTGCTCCGCGATCCTGTGGGCCGGTGGGTTGTTGGCGCCCGGGCTGGCGCGCGCAATGAAGTTGCGTGGTCTACCTGGGAAGAATCAGCCGTGCGCACGCTGCGCGGTGACCGAATTTTTAGGGCGGGCGCAGAGCCCCTGTCCCTGGAAGAGACGCACCTTTGGATTGTTGACTACAAGACAGCCCAGCATGGTGCTGCCGGGTTGGATGAGTTCTTGGCCAGGGAGAAGGAAAAGTATGCGGCGCAATTGGAGTCGTACGCGAAAGTTCTGCGGAAGCTGCCCGGGAATGACTTACCGTTGCGGTTGGCGCTTTATTTTCCATTATTGAGTCGTTTGGTGTGGTGGTAACAGTGCATCGCTCCATCCGTAACAGCCTGGGGTGCCCCATATCTCACGACGTTTTCCAGTCGGGAGATGTGGGAATTAACAGGACTTCAACAGCAACTCTTTACGCTTCAAATTCACTTCAGGCTGTTACGAATTGAGCGGAGGAACCGTCATTGAGTCGTTTGGTTTTAGTAGTACTATTGATGCGGTTTTCAGCTTGATGGAGTTTGAAGATGTAAGAATTGCCGGTCAAGGCCTGTGAATTCCCACATCTCCCGACTGGAAAACGTCGTCAGATATGGGGCAACCCAGGTTGTTACGGATTGAGTACAGGAAGCTCAATACTGGTCAGGTCCTGTAAATATATCCCAGCCTGTTACGGATTGAGTGAAGGAAGCGTCAATACTGGTCAGGTCCTGTGAATTACCCCAGGCTGTTACGTATCAAGTGAAGGAAGTGTCAATACTGGTCAGGTCCTGTGAATTACCCCGGGGCTGTTACCCCGGTCCGGTTAGTAGTAGAGGTACTTTCTCCACTTGTGATCGGAATGGCCGATCATGCGCATGATGTGGCGGCTGGTGTGCAGCGAGAATGGCCGGGGCTCTCGCATGAGCTTGATGTCGCTTAGCTCGTGCAGGAGATGATTGCCTTTGCGGCGATTGCAGGAGTGACAGCAGGCCACCAGGTTTTCCCAGGTAGACAAACCACCACGCGAACGCGGCAACACGTGGTCAAGCGTCAGTTCGCCCGCCGGCAACACCACACCGCAGTATTGGCAGCTGTTGCGATCGCGCAGGAGGATGTTCTTGCGCGATAAGGCGCGGGTCTGGTGAGGGATGCGACGATATTCCAGCAGGCGAATGACCGAAGGCATCGGAATGCGCAACAACGCGGCATGCAGAATGGCGCCCTGCTCTTCTTCCGTCTTCGCGACGCCCTTCAAGACGAGTATCAGCGCCCGGCGCGCACCGCAGATGTTGATGGGCTCATAGGAGGCGTTCAGCACCAACACCGGCTTCTGCATGGTGTATGCAGACGAGACTCGCTGGCCTGGCCAACCTTCATGCGCGTCGGCAGTGTCATGCGGCAGCGCACGGTTTTGTGCGATTGCTTTCGGCTTGCGTGAGTGGACCATGGCTTTTCCCAAAGACATTTCGATCCTCCGTGAGCTTTCTTGCAAATACCTAAGGCAGGCCTTGCTCCATTTTCGGAGATGGCCCCAATTGACTGGGCAAAAATCCAGGATCCCAGGCGGCGACTCCCTCGCGTTGCGCCCGGGCGACCGTGGCGACCCACACCGACGCAGCGCCCGCACTGCGCAGCACGCGACTGCAGGCACGTGCGGTTGCGCCGGTGGTGTAGACATCGTCCACCAGCAGCACATGCCGGCCTTTTACTCTGCTGGGCTGGGAGACAAAAAAAGCGCCACGCAAGTTCTCGCGGCGCTGGCGGGTGGTCAACCCTGCCTGACTCACAGTGACCCGCATTCGTTGCAGCACATTGGACGCAAGAGACAAGGTCCATGGGCAATGACGGCGATGAAGGCTTTTGATGGCCGCGCGAGAGAGAAGCTCGGCATGATTAAAGCCACGCTGGCGCTGCTTGGCTGCGTGCATCGGTACCGGCATGACCAGGAACTCGGCAGGCATATCCGGGGCAGCAGCCAGGGTACCGAGGCTGTCCGCAAGGAACTCACCGAGAGCAGCAGCGATCGGCTGCATTCCCTCGTATTTGAGCAGATGAATCAGCGATCGGAGTTGCCCCTGGTAGTTCCCGTAGGCGATGGCTCTTGCAAATGCGGGAGGCGCCAGGCGGCAGGCCTGACAGAGCACTGGCGACGCGCTCTCGGTAGACAACGGGGAGAACTGGGCAATGCCCATATCTTCGCCACAGCAGGCGCAAAGGGTACCAGTTTGTGGGGGAACATGCGTGCAGCAGTGGTCGCAAAGAGGGGCGCGGGTCAAGCGCAGGAGAGAGCCGCCGCAGAGGGCGCAGGTGGCAGGAAACAACACGCAGGAAAGGCTATCCGCGGGACTTCGTAGCACGCGGACTACAGCCCGCCAAACCGAAGTCTGCGGTAGCGGAACGTCGAGAGTCAGGGTAACGCTCTGACCAGGGAAGACGCACCTCACACCTGGCAAGGGGCTTCGTAACCGCCTGCCATGAATCTGAGCAAAGTATAGGGGAACCCGCCGGTTCGCGCCAGTGCCGCTTGAAGCGACCGTTTACCTGGCGAACAGACCGAAAAGTGTTCCTTCACGGCGGATTTTAGCTGGTCCGTATACAGTGGTTTCACCCGGCGCACCAACAAGCTGCGGGCACCACGGAGGCTCAACGATTGCAGACCACGCCGCCAACCTTTCAACCCTATGTCGCCGCCACTGAAACGCGCCCGGAACTGACGCCGCGCGCGCTCATCCTGGGCTGCGTTTTTGGTTTGCTGTTTGGCGCGGTCACCGTGTATGTGGGTTTGCGCGCGGGGCTGACCGTGGGCGCGTCGATCCCTATCTCTGTGCTCTCGATCAGCGTTCTGCGCGCGTTTGGCCGATCCTCCATTCTGGAAAACAACATCGTGCAGACCACCGGGAACTCGGGCCAGTCGATTGCCTCAGGCGTCATCTTCACCTTGCCCGCGTTGATCTTTCTCGGCTTCAACCTGGAGTACTCGCGCATCTTTGTGTTGGCGCTGCTGGGCGGACTGCTCGGGGTGCTATTCATGATCCCGTTACGGCGACAACTGATCGTCGAGGAGCACGGCCGGCTTACTTATCCTGAAGGAACGGCATGTGCCGATGTGCTGCTGGCGGGGGAACGCGGCGGCTCGTTTGCCGGGCGTGTGTTTCTCGGCCTGGGCCTGGGCGGCGTGTACACACTGTTTCAGAACGAAAATCTCTTCGGCGTCTGGCCGGGCACGCCAAACTATCAGCCAGGTTGGCTTCCAGGTTCCGCCATCCGCGCGGATGTTACTCCCGAATATTTAGGCGTTGGTTACATCATCGGTCCGCGCATCGCCGGGCTCTTGTTTGCCGGCGGTGTTGTTTCCTGGCTGGTGATCATGCCCACGATCTACTTCTTCGGCTCTCATTTTCCCGAAGCCATTTACCCCGGCACCAAGCCGATTGCGCAGATGTCTCCCAGCGATCTTTGGGCCTCATACATCCGCCCCATGGGCGCGGGGGCAGTGGCCGCGTCCGGGCTTATCACCTTACTCAAAACCATGCCGACCATCGTGGGCGCACTGCGTGCTGCGATGGGCAACCTGCGCGCCAGCGGCGGCGGGACGAAACGTCCGATTCGTACGGAAGACGATTTGCCGTTCGGCGTAGTGATCGGCGGATCGGTGCTGTTGGTACTGATGATGTGGTTCTTTCTCATCTTCAAGCCCGTACCGGGCGCACAGGTAAGCTGGTTCGCCAATCTGGCGGCTGCTTTGCTGGTGGCCGTATTCGGGTTCTTGTTCGTCACGGTGTCCTCGCGGATTGTTGGGTTAATTGGCAGCTCGTCTAATCCAGTCTCCGGCATGACGATTGCCACGCTTATGGCGACATCGGCGATCTTTCTGGTGCAGGGATGGACAGCGCCCGCGTTTGGCGCGCTGGCCATCACGATTGGCGGAGTGGTGTGCATTGCGGCTGCGAATGCCGGGGACACTTCGCAGGATCTGAAGACCGGCTATCTGATCGGCGCGACGCCGCGCAAGCAGCAGATTGCCCTGGTAGTGGGCGCTTGTGTGTCTACGCTGGCGATAGGCGCCACGCTGCAGTTGATGAACCAGGGACTCGCGGAGTTCCGGCCGATGGCGCGGCCCTGGGATGTGTCCTTGCCTCACAGCGGGGTACAAGTGGAAGAAGCGAAGTTCCACCAGGCGCAGATCCGGGTGACCAGGTCAGATAAGTCTGTGGATACCCGCAGCGGTGGTGGATATGTTTTGCTGAATGCGCTGAACTCTCGCGAGTTGGCGGATGGCAAGTACCTATACAACCCGCAAACGCAGCAGATCGAGGTGCAGTGGATCCAGGGGATTGGCAGCGAAAAAGCCGCGGCCCCGCAAGCGCGTTTGATGGCGACGGTGGTGAATGGGATCCTTGGCCGCAGGTTGCCGTGGGGCCTGGTGTTGCTGGGCGTGTTCCTGGTGATTGCTGTGGAACTGCTCGGGATTCGTTCGCTCTCGTTTGCTGTCGGCGCTTATTTGTCGATCGGCACGACTTTGGCCATTTTCGCCGGTGGTGTTGTGCGCTGGCTGATTGATAGTGCAGCTGAGAAGGTACGCGCCGATGCGGCTGAGACGGAGAGTGAGATCAGCCCCGGCTCGCTTTATGCCAGTGGATTGATCGCCGCCGGTGGCATCGTGGGGTTGATTGGGGTTGCGTTGAAGCTGTACGAGACCGCGGCCGGCAAGCAGGATGTTTTGCTGTTCCCGGCGAGCAATTTGCTGCATCACGACTGGGTGTCGGTGTTGATGTTCGTCCTGCTTGCGGGCTCGCTTTACTATTTTGCCAGGAAGCCGCTTGAGTCTGGGAAGTGATCCCGAATCGCCAGGTTAACCGCTTATCAGCCACAAGCAACTACTAAGGCAATAAACTACCCTCCGCTTTGTCATCCCCAGGAATTTGCTTGCAGTGCAAGTTAAGACGAAGCAATGAACGGGGTGCGATACGCATCGGTTTGGCTGAGCGAGCGGAGCAGGATGGTATGGAACTGAACACCGCGTTTGGCTTGAGTGGGGGACATTGAACCCTCGTCAGAGCGCTTTCCAGTTTGTTCATTAGGAGCGCAGCCGAGGGATCTGCCGTGCGCGGTTATGTTCGGAAAGTTCAGCAAAAGTTAAGGGGGTCATGTTAGACCTTTCAC
>CAZZVD010000083.1:0-18180 GCA_964657465.1 uncultured Acetobacteraceae bacterium
CCCGGACACATTTACGTGTGCGGTTTTCATTGAGGAAAACCGCAGGCAGATCGACGAGGCCACCACCTTCAACAGGAAATCCGGGGACCGGATTTCCTGTTACGCTGCCCCGGACACATTTACGTGTGCGGTTTTCATTGAGGAAAACCGCAGGCAGATCGACAAGGCCACCACCTTCAACAGGAAATCCGGGGACCGGACTTCCTGTCACGCTGCACCGGACACATCTACGTGTGCGGTTTTCATTGAGGAAAACCGCATGCAGATCGACAAGGCCACCACCTTCAACAGGAAATCCGGGGAGATGTGGGAATTCACAGCACTTAACCAGTAACTCCCAACCCGCCCCTGACCCCCATAATCGACGGCCCGCTTGCCACTTGACGGGGTACCTGCAATTCTCCTAAGGTCATGAGCGCGAGTAAACGTTTTCGACCGCGTCTGGTATTTTGTTGCCTATGTCTCACGCACATCCCATTGATCTGCAAAGCCTGGATTCGCTAAAAGAGCAGGTGCTGGAGGCGAACCTGGACCTGGTGCGACAGGGACTGGTCCTGTTCACCTTCGGCAACGCCAGTGGAATCGATCGAGCCCGCGGCCTGGTGGTCATCAAGCCCAGCGGCGTGGATTACAACGCGCTGACCCCCGCCCACATGGTGGTGACCGATTTGACCGGCAAAGTCGTCCAGGGAAGTCTCAAGCCCTCTTCCGACCTGGCCACCCATATTCTGCTGTACAAAGAATTCCCCACTATCGGCGGAGTGGCCCACACCCACTCGGAATATGCAACCGCCTGGGCACAGGCAGGCATGGAGATCCCCGCCTACGGCACGACGCACGCGGATTACTTCTACGGACCCGTCCCGGTAACGGAAGAACTGACGGCCGAGGAAATCGGCGGGGAGTACGTGCACAACACCGGCCTCGCCATCAGCCGCCGTTTTCAGGGCATCGATCCACTCGCGATCCCCGCCGTGCTGGTAGCCGGTCACGCACCGTTCTCCTGGGGAAAAACGCCCATGGATGCAGCTCACAATGCTGCCGTGCTGGAAACGGTCGCTCGCATGGCCTATCACACGTTTACTCTAAGGCAGGGTTGTGCCGGCGTCTCCCAGGCACTGCTCGACCGGCATTACTTTCGCAAGCACGGTGCCACCGCCACGTACGGACAGGAGAAATGATGCGCCATTCAGTCACGATCGATAGGGATAGATCCCAGGGACAGCCGGATCTATGGTGATCAGCCCGGTCACCTCTCTGCTCGTCCACCCTGCTCTGCTGGCGGCGTCTACCCAGTTGGCGCGGCTCAACTGGATCGACATCCTGGTCATCGCGATCTATTTCGTGATCGTGATGTTTATTGGCTTTTACCTGCGTGGCTCCTCGAACACCAGTGAAGAATTCTTCATGGCTGGCCGCGAGATGACAGCCTGGATTGCCGGCCTGAGCTTCGTGTCGGCCAACCTGGGCTCGCTGGAACTGATGGGCTGGGCCGGCTCGACCTACCAGTACGGCATTCTCGCCATGCACTGGTACTGGATCGGCGCCATCCCCGCAATGCTGTTTTTAGGCATTGTGATGATGCCCTTCTACTACATCTCAAAAACGCACTCGGTGCCGGGGTATCTAAAACTCCGTTTCGGTGACGGCGCGCGCGCCCTCTCGGCAGTCAGCTTCGCGTTCATGACCATCCTCATGAGCGGTATCAATATGTACTCCATGGCCATCGTCATGAAGGTGGTTCTCGGATGGGACCTGAACTTCAGCATCTGGGTTTCCTCCATCACGGTCGCCGTGTATGTGGCGCTGGGCGGCTTGAAGTCCGCAATCTATAACGAAATTCTGCAGTTCCTGCTGATCTGGGTAGGCGCCCTGCTGGTGCCAATCCTTGGCCTGATCGAGGTCGGCGGCTGGACCAACCTGCGCAACCAGATCGCGACCAACCTGGGCCGTTCTGACTATGTGCACCTGTGGTCAACCCTGGGCCACTTCAACACCAATCCGATGGGCGTGAACTGGTTTGGCATCGTCTTCGGTCTCGGGTTCGTGGTCAGCTTCGGTTACTGGACCACCGATTTCCTGGTGGTGCAGCGCGTTCTTTCCGCCGACAGCATCCGTTCCGCACGCATGGCTCCGGTCATCGGCGCCGCCTTCAAAATGGCGGTTCCGTTCATCGTGATCCTGCCGGGGCTGCTGGCTCTTTCTGTGCTGCCCTACCACCTGGTGGCGCAGGATGTCGCCGTCCGGACCGGCCAGCACAGCTACAACGAAGTGCTGCCCCTGATGCTGGTGCGCTATTGCGGACCAGGACTATTGGGACTGGGAGTGACAGCCCTGATCGCCGGCTTTATGTCAGGCATGGCGGGCAACGTCAGCGCCTTTTCTACCGTCTGGACGTATGACATCTACGGCGCCTTCCTTAACAAGAAGGCCACCGACCGTCACTACGTAGCCATGGGCCGCTGGAGCACGCTGATTGGCGTGCTGATCTCGGTCGGCACGGCGTACCTGGTGCAGCACGCAGCGAGCATCATGGACTACGTACAACAACTTTTCAGTTTCTTCATCGCCCCGCTGTTCGGCACAGTGATTCTTGGCATGCTGTGGAAGCGGGCCACCAAGGAAGGCGGCTTTTGGGGGTTGCTCGCTGGCACCGTCACCTCCGTCGGGCTCTGGCTCTGGGTGCAGCATGACCCAGGCGCCCTGCGCTACGTGGCCATGTCAGCGGACGCCAAGGCTATGGCGGAAACCGTCTATCGCGCCCTGTGGGCCTGGTTGATGTGTGTGTTGGTTACGGTGGTGGTCAGCTACCTGACCAAGCCCCGTCCGGAATCAGAACTCGAGGGTCTGGTCTACGGTGTTTCCGCGCTGCCTAAAGAGCACGATGAACACTGGTACCAGCGGCCGGTCATCTGGGCTGGCGTCGTTGGCGTTGCCTTCATCATCCTCAACGTAGTTTTCTGGTAAGGGAGCAGGCAGATGCGAGAGTCTTTTTCAATCTGGTGGTTCGCAGGCATACTGCTGCTGGCCTATGGCGTTGTGATCTTTTCGACCGGCATTTGGGAAATCAGTCACCCCTTGCCCAACCCTCCCGTCCTCAGTAATCTTCACGCCCCGGTTTGGTGGGGGGCTCTGCTCACGGTGGCCGGCCTGGGTTATACCATCGGCTTTCGCCCTCGCACGGCAGTCAGCAAAAAAAGGAAATAGCCATGGCGAAACAGATGACGTTCGGCGTAATTGTAGGCAATCGTGGCTTTTTTCCGGACCACCTGGCGAAGACTGGCCGCGAAGAGATGCTCGGCGTGCTGGCCAAAGCGGGCATTCGCACCATTTCGTTAACCCCGGAAGAGTCAAAGTTTGGCGCGGTCGAGACACCCACCGAGGCGCGGCTGTGCGGGGACCTCTTCCGCAAACACCGCGATGAAATTGATGGCGTGATTGTGACACTTCCCAACTTTGGGGAAGAGCGGGGCATCGTCGATGCGCTGCGGCACTCGACGCTGAAAGTGCCGGTACTGGTACAGGCGACGCCCGACCGGACCGCGGACATGAAGATTTCGCATCGCCGCGACAGCTTCTGCGGAAAAATGTCTGCCTGCAACAACATGATGCAGTACGGGATCCCCTACTCCCTGACGAAACAGCACACCGTGCAGCCGGACTCGGATGAATTTCGCGGCGACCTGGCGTGGTTTTCTTCGGTCTGCCGGGTGGTCCGCGGCTTTACCAATCTGCGCGTCGGCGCCCTCGGGGCCCGGCCGGCTGCGTTCAATACCGTGCGCTATAGCGAGAAGCTGCTGGAACGCAGTGGCATCTCCGTCGAAACGCTGGATCTTTCTGAAGTGCTTGGCCGCATCGACCGTCTGAAAGACAACGACGATGCCGTGCAGCAAAAACTCGCGGCCATCCGCGCCTATGTGTCCACCCAGAACATTCCGGTGGAAGCACTGATCAAGATGAGCAAGCTGGGAGCGGTCATTGAGCAGTGGATGGAGCAGACCTACTGCACCGTCAGCGCCATCCAATGCTGGACGTCCCTGGAAGAGTACTTCGGTGTCGTGCCCTGCACCGTCATGAGCATGATGAGCGAAAACCTGTTTCCCAGTGCGTGCGAGGTGGATATTTGCGGAACCCTGAGCATGCATGCTCTGGCGCTCGCTTCTGAAACCCCCAGCGCGCTACTTGATTGGAACAACAACTACGGTTCCGATCCGGATAAATGCGTTTGCTTCCACTGCTCGAACCTGCCCAAGCACTTTTTCGCAGATGTGGTCATGGACTTTCAGGCGATTATTGCCGGCACTGTAGGCAAGGAGAATACGTTTGGCACCTGCGTCGGCCGTGTGAAAGCTGGCCCGATGACCTACGTGCGCTTTTCTACGGATGACTACCAGGGCAAGATTCGCGGGTACGTGGGGCAAGGTGAGTTCACCAATGATCCACTGGAAACTTTTGGTGGCGCCGGAGTCGCAAAAATACCGCGGTTACAGAAACTGCTGCGGCTCATTTGCGAGCAGGGTTTCGAGCACCACGTTGCTGCCAATTTCTCCCAGGTTGGGGACGCTGTGCACCAGGCGGCCACTCGCTACCTGGGCTGGAGCATGTACAACCACGATCTTGAACAGGGCTGATTTTAAGGAGAAAACATGACTACTACTTACAAGATCGATCCGCTCCACTCTCATGCGCAGTTCACCATTCGCCACATGATGATCACCAACGTCCGGGGCGGCTTCAGCGGCGTGCAGGGCACCGTCGCTTACGATGCGGCAAATCCTTCTGCCTCCACCATTGACGTGGTGATCGATGTAAACACACTCAACAGCAACGATGCGTCCCGCGACGCGCATGTGAAGAGCGCTGATTTTCTGGACGCGGAAAAGTATCCCACCATCGAGTTTAAAAGCCGGACGATCAGCAATATCAAGAAGGGCACGTTTACCGTTGCCGGCGATCTCACCATCCATGGTGTGACCAAGCCCGTGGTTCTTGAGGTCGAAGGTCCTACGGAAGAGCAAAAAGATCCATGGGGCAACACCCGTGTGGGGGCGTCTGCCACGACTAAGATCAAGCGCAGCGATTTTGGCCTGGTGTGGAACGCCGCACTGGAGACGGGCGGCATTATGCTGGGCGACGACCTGAAGATCGAAATCGATGTATCCCTGATTAAAGGATAAAGATTGGCAATCGTCGCAGGAGTAGATTTTGGCACGCTGAGCGTGCGGGTCACGCTGTTCGATAGCGGCCGGGCGGTTACGCAGAAGGGCGGGCTGGCCACCGCGTCGGCTGGCTACGCCCTGCATCGTAAACGGGAAGACCCAGACTTCGCCACGCAGTCGCACCAGGAGCAGATGGATGCGCTGGTGAGTGCCATGCAAGCCGTGCTGGTGAAGGCGGGCGTTGCCGGAGAATCGGTCGAGGCCATTGCACTCGATACCACCGGCTCGAGTGTGGTGCCCGTTGATGCGCAAATGAAACCGCTGGACGAGTATTACCTCTGGTGCGATCACCGCGCGAAGGGGGAAGCGCAGGAGATTACCCAACTCGCGCACAGCGAGCACGTGGAAGCGATCGAATGGTGCGGCGGGGTTTATTCCCATGAGTGGGGCTTCGCCAAGCTGCTGCACTGGCTACGCCACAACCCGGAAAAGCGGGGACAGTTTGCCAGCGCTTTCGAGCACTGCGACATGGTGGCGGCCACGCTATGCGGCATCACCGATCCGAGCCTGGTCAAGCGCAGTGTTTGCGCCATGGGCCACAAGTGGATGTGGAACAGCAAGTGGGGCGGCCTGCCTTCACAGGCTTTCCTTTCGGGCGTCGATCCACTGTTTGATGGCATCCGCGAAAAGCTCGGCGGGGAATACCACACCTCGGATGTGCTCGCAGGGAACCTGTCGCCTGAGTGGGCCAAGAAGATGGGTCTGCGTGCCGGCATTCCGATTCCCGTGGGCGCCTTCGATGCGCATTGGGACGCGATTGGCGCCGGCTGCAAAGAAGGCGATGTCGTCAACGTGGTCGGTACGTCCACCTGCATCATTGCCATGCAGGGAAAAACAGCGCTGATCCCTGGTGTGTGCGGGGTTGTGCCGGGCAGCGTGCATCCTGCCTACACCGGCATTGAAGCCGGCCTCTCGGCCACCGGGGACATCTTCGAAGCGATTGCTCGCCGGGCGAATGTAACTGTCTCTGAGTTAAGCCAGGGCCTTGAGACATGTCAAGCCGGGCAAACTGGTTTGTTGCGGCTGAGTTGGGACAACGGGGACCGTACGATCCTGGTCAATCCGGAACTGGGCGGCCTCACCCTCGGCTGGAACCTGGTCCATACGGCCCAGGACGAGTTGTTCGCGGCCATTGAAGGCACTGCCTTCCACACCAGGATTATTCTCGAGCGGCTGGCGGAGTATGGTGTGCCCGTGGAGCGCGTGATCAATGGGGGTGGCGTGCCGCAGAACAATGCCGTGCTCAACCAGGTCTATGCGAATGTGCTGGCGAAGCCGGTGCTGGTGCCGGATGGCATCCCGACCAGCCTGGGCTCAGGTATTTTTGCCATGCTCGCCGCCGGGGCATTTTCTTCGGTAGAAGAAGCGCAGGAGAAGATGTGCCTGCCCTTCAAGACCTATGAGCCGGAAGCCAAAGCCGTGCGGGTGTATGAGGAGCTGTACCAGCTCTACCGGAAGGTTTACCTGGCTTTCGGACGCCCGGGTGGGCCCGCGGTAGAGCTAGGGGACGTGCTACCAAAGCTGATACATATCCGCTCGTCGATACTGGGCGGGCAATAGAGAGTTGCCGATCGCGTGGTGTGAATCCCCACCCCACGTCGTTACAGAATCAGCACGGCACAGCCCATTCGTAACAACCGGGGGTGCCCCATATCTCACGACGTTTTCCAGTCGGGAGATGTGGGAATTCACAGCGCGCGATCGGCAACTCTCCATCCTGCCGGCGGTTTCCGCATCCTGCTACGAACTCACCGTCTCCGGCGTGCGCAGCCAACCATACAGCGGAAAGCGTTCCACCAATTCCAGCACCTGTCCACGAATACGGCGCAGCGCCTGCGGATCATTACGCTGATCGAGCGCTTCGGCGATCCACTTACCAACCATGCGCATTTCCGCTTCGCGCATGCCGCGGGTCGTCAACGCAGGGCTGCCGATGCGGATGCCGCTCGGCTTCATCGGTGGATTTGTATCGTACGGAATGGAATTCTTGTTCACCGTAATGCCGGCCTCGTGCAGCGCCAACTCTGCTTCGCTGCCCAGCATGCCCTTGGCGAATACATCGATCAACATCACATGCGTATCTGTGCCGCCAGAGATCATGCGGTAGCCCGAAGCCGAAAGGGTCTCTGCCAGCACCCTGGCGTTTGCCACCACCTGCTGCGCGTACTGCCGGAAGCTCGGCTCCATCGCTTCACGGAACGCCACGGCCTTGGCGGCAATTACGTGCATCAACGGGCCGCCCTGCTGACCCGGGAACACACTCCGGTCCACCGCCGCGGCGAACTGCTGCTGGCACAGGATCAACCCGGAGCGTGGACCGCGCAGCGTCTTGTGCGTGGTCGTCGTGACGATGTGCGCATGCGGTACAGGCGAAGGATGGGCGCCGCCCGCTACCAGGCCCGCAAAGTGGGCCATATCGATGAGCAGGAAAGCGCCAACCTTGTCAGCGATCTGGCGCAAGCGGGCGAAATCGATGATGCGCGGGTAAGCACTGCCACCGCCGATGATCAGTTTTGGTTGTTCACGCTCAGCGATGGCCTCCAGCTTGTCGTAGTCGATGCGCTCTGAATCTTTCTCCACACCGTAGAAGGCTGTGCGGTACAGCTTGCCCGAAAAGCTGAGCTTGTGGCCATGGGTCAGGTGACCGCCGTGCGCCAGATCGAGGCCCAGGATGGTGTCCCCAGGGTTGATCAGCGCCATGTAAGCAGCAGCATTGGCTTGCGAGCCGGAATGTGGTTGCACATTGGCGTGCTCGGCGCCGAAGAGCTGCTTGGCGCGATCACGCGCCAGGTTCTCCACCACGTCGGCGAACTCGCAGCCGCCATAGTAGCGTTTGCCGGGATAGCCCTCAGCATATTTGTTGGTGAAAACCGAGCCGACTGCTTCCAGCACCGCTTCGCTGACAAAGTTCTCTGAAGCGATCATTTCCAGGCCTTCGTGCTGGCGAAGGTTCTCATGATCGATAGCCGCGGCGATCTCTGGATCGGCCTCGGCGAGCGGGCGGCGCATGTTGTCTGGCATACCAGGATTTTAGACTATTCGCCCCGCTCCCAACCGGCAGAAACCCGCCTAACCCACGGCCGCTAGTTGCTTGAAAGCCTGGTAAACGAATGAGCCGATATACCAGCCATCCATGAACTTGTAAGGGGTTTCGCCGGTGGTGTAGTGGCCACAGGGCAGCACCTTGGAAACAAAATCGATGCCCCGGCGGCGAAAGTTCTCGATCACCTGGAGCGAGTACTCCTGCAGGAAGGTGAGGTCGTAGGTGGCGTGTACCAGCAGGGTCTTCTTGGGAAAAGCCGCGAACTGATCCATGTAGAACGAAGGGCTGATGGCCGCCCAAACATCGCATAACCGCTGTTGGGTCATGGAGATATCCTCGAAGGCCTCGCGGATGTGGCGGGTGCTCTGCCCGGTCCACACCACATCCCCGAATGACATGGAGGCGTGGTTGAACGCGGTGACCCGCACCCGGCTATCCATGGCGGCAGCCAGGAATGCGTAACAGGAGCCCAGGCTGGTGCCCAGAATGCCGAACTGCTCGTAGCCCTGCTGCTCAAGCCAGTCCACGCAGCTGCGAATGTCGATCACGGCCTGGCGGCAGGAGGAGATGGTGCGGCCCACATTCGCGCTGACCGCGTAATCGGCACGCTTCAGCTCTGCGGGGCGTCGAATGTCATGGTATGGCTTGCTGAGCCGCAGGGCAGACACACCGAAACGGTTGAAGATGGAACAAAGCGCGTTATGGCTGAAGGCGTCGGCGTTCCACTGCGGCAAAACAACGATCGCCTGCTTTGGCTTGCCGGCCATCTTCTCCGCGGGCGCAGGGAACCAGCGTGCATTGACGCGGTCATTTTCCGGGTAGGGTGTGCGCACCGGCGACGTAAAGCGCAGGAATTGAGCCGTGCTCAGCCGGCCGTCGGCAGCGCGGCGGCGCAGGCGCTCCTCGTGTTGCAACGTCTTTGGGCGGACGTTGGTAGGGAACAGCTGCGGCTGACGATCCTCAAGCACAAAATCCTGCGGCACCTCGTAAGCGTAAAAAGCCTCGCGGTGCTGCAGGATCAGGTCATTTAGCCGCAGCATGGCTGCTTCTGCGGCATGGGGGTCCAAAGGGTCATGGGAAGGAAGGGAGAAGCCGTGGCTCTGCGCAAAATCCTGCAGCCACTCAAAACCCCATTCCACCGGGCGAACAATACGGTTGGTGTCCTGGGTGGTCAGGGCTGTCTCCCACCGGTACATCCAACGGCCATAAAGCTTCTTGAGCATCCCTCTTACTTTAGCTTGAAGGGCTGGTTCAATGGGCTCCCTGTGCCTGCAGGCGGAACTGCTCGACCACGGCAGACATATCTTCGTCCCCCTGCCCAGCCGCGATTGCATGCTCAAACACCCGTAAGGCCGCCCGGCCCATATCCAGATCGAGCGACTGCTGGTCGGCCTCACTGACCGCATACCGCAGATCCTTGGCCATCAACCGCAGCACGAACTGCGGATCGTACTGGCGGGAAACCATGCGCCCGCTGAGAGTCTTCACGATCGGGCTGCCGGGGGCTCCTTCGGTGAGCACACTCAGGCTCTTTTGCGGGTCCAGGCCACTGCGCTCGACCAGTGACACTGCCTCGGCCAGGGCGGCTGCCTGCGAGCCGGAAAGGAAGTTGTTGATCAGCTTGAGGCGTGCGCCGCTTCCGACCGGGCCCACGTGCACCACGTCGCGGCCCATGGCGCGAAGAATCGGGTCAAGTTTGCCCAGCGACTGGGCCGCTCCCCCGGCCAGAAAAAGCAATTGGCCGGCAGCGGCCTGTGGCTTGCTGCCGGTCACTGGGGCATCCACCAGGGTGCAGCCATGCTCTTTGGCTGCCCGGTCAAGCTCCAGGATCCAGTCCACCGTAACCGTGCTCGATTCCACCAGGATCGTGCCCGGCGCGATCTCTTCCAGCGCTTCCCCCCGGCCCAGCCACACATCCCGGCATACCGGTACATCGGCCAGCATGCTGATGACGACCGCCGCGTCACGGGCGGCCTGCCGGGGTGATTCCGCTATCCTGGCGCCCCGCGCCTTCAGGGCTTCTGCCTTGCCGGGCGTCCGGTTCCAGACTGTCAACGGGTACCCGGCGTCTAACAAGCGGCCCGCCATGCCGGTACCCATCAATCCCAGCCCGAGTAAAGCTATCTTTGTCTGCTCCATCTGTTCCTCCTTCATTGCTACAGTGATGCCGTCTGCATGACTGCCAAAGCTCTAGAATAGAAGTGTTATGCCGTTTACGGAACGATACGACATTGTCGTGGTGGGTGCCGGGCACGCCGGGTGCGAGGCCGCTATGGCTGCAGCGCGCATGGGTCTGCGCACCGCATTGTTTAGCCTGAACCTCGATCTGATCGCGCAAATGTCCTGCAATCCCGCTATTGGTGGTATCGCCAAAGGGCACCTGGTACGCGAGGTCGATGCGCTGGGCGGCATCATGGGCGAGGTCGCCGATGCCGTTGGCATCCAGTTCCGCTTGCTGAATACGTCCCGTGGCCCCGCAGTCTGGTCCCCTCGTGCGCAGTGTGACAAGCGCCAATACCGGGTTAAGATGCGCCAGCTCCTGGAGTCGCAGGCCAACCTGCACATTCGGCAGGCAGAGGTAATCGACTTGATTCTCGACGAGCCTGCTGCTGCTGGCGAGCCTCGCACCTTGCGCGGGCTGCGCCTGCGCGATGGCCGCACCGTGCTGGCGGGCGCGGTCGTCATCACCACCGGCACTTTTCTCAATGGCCTGATTCACTGCGGAGACGAGCGCTTTCCCGCAGGCCGCAGCGGGGAACCGCCCAGTGTGCTGCTGGGCGAGGCTCTCAAGCAGCTGGGTTTGCGGGGCTGCCGCCTCAAAACCGGCACGCCGCCACGCCTGGACGGCCGCAGCATCGACTGGAAGCAGTTCACCGAGCAACCGGGCGATGCTGACCCCACCCCGTTCAGCTTCCGCACCACGGAGTTGCCGCAGAAGCAGATCTCCTGCCACATCGCTTACACCACGCCGGAGACCCTGCGCATCATCCGCGATAATGTGGGGCGCTCCGCCATGTATTCCGGCCAGATTACCGGCATCGGTCCTCGCTACTGTCCCTCGATTGAAGACAAGGTGGTCCGCTTCCCTGACAAGGCGCAGCACCAGTTCTTCCTCGAACCTGAGGGCCTGGATACGCATGAGGTCTACGTCAACGGCATGTCGACCTCGCTGCCCATGGAAGTGCAGTACGAGGCCGTTCGGTCGATCCCTGGCCTGGAGCACGCAGAAATGCTGCGGCCGGGCTATGCCATCGAGTACGACGCGATCGATCCCACCGAACTCGACCGCAGCCTGGGCGTAAAACAGATTGCCCGGCTTTACCTTGCGGGGCAGATCAATGGGACATCGGGCTATGAAGAGGCCGCCTGCCAGGGGCTGATGGCGGGCATCAACGCTGCCCTGCTGGTACGCGGCGAAGCGCCGTTTACCCTCGATCGCACGGAGGCGTACACCGGCATCCTGATCGATGACCTGATCAGCAAGGGGACCAACGAGCCCTATCGCATGTTCACCTCGCGCGCCGAGTTTCGCCTGCACTTGCGCATCGACAATGCCGATCGCCGGCTCACGCCCTACGGCCGCAAGTTGGGCCTGATCGATGATGCCGCCTGGAACGACTACGAGCACAAACAGGCACGGGCCGTGGCCGTCGAGAAGCTGTTAGCCACCCGCAGGGTAGACATGGGCAGGCTACAGAGCATGCTCCCGGAATTGGCGCAAACCCTGGGCAATGTTGCCGGCCAGACCTACGCCCAATTGTTGAAGCGGCCGGAAGTGACTCTCGAACGGCTGCTGCCGGTATTGCAATCGGAGATAGCAGCAGAGGCCGGTGACTTCTTCTCAGGGGCGGTGAACGCCAGGGTGCGGAACGAGCTGAAGTCGGTTGAGACGGAGATCAAGTTCGCCGGCTACCTGGATCAGCAGCGCAAAGCCATGGAAAAGCTGAAAAACGCCGAGCAGCGCACCATCCCTGCGAGCTTTACCTATGCGGGCATCAGCGGCTTATCCCGCGAGATGCAGGAAACGCTCACCCGGGTGCGGCCGCAGACTCTGGGTCAGGCCAGCCGCATTCCTGGCGTGACCCCGGCTGCTCTGTCGCTGATCCATGTTCATCTGGAAGTGAACGAGAAGCGTAAAGCATTGGCGGCCCGCCAGTAACGTTCAGAAACCCGGGGGAATAGGCGGCGGAGGAGCTGGTTCCAGCGGCGCTTCGTCCCCTCCTACACCCACGCCCACGCCGGGAGAGCTATACGGCGAAGGCTTTTCGAGGGGTCCCTCCTGCGATGGCGGCTCTGTTGCTGGAGCGTTCTCCGGTGCTTGTTCGGTCATCTCCGGATCGGCCGCCGGCGGCGCATAGGGCGGCCGCGCCGCGTGCGAAGGACCAGGAACAAAGCCATCTCCCGAGAAACGGGGAATGCCGAAATGGCCGCGAAGGTGGAGTAAATCCAGCGGGCTAATAGCTCCGTTCAAGGCAATCAGGTTCAGATCCCGTGGGCCGGTGAACAGGACCATCATGCCCGTCACATTCATATGGGCGAAGTTGATCCAGAGATCGGTCTGCCCTGGGTTGAAAGGATCGCCCTTGCCGCGCGCCGTAACCAGATGCTTCCAGCCGGCTGCATCGTACTGCCGGCGGATGACTTCCAGAGCCGCGGGATTGTAGAGGCCCGGGGCAGCGAAGTGATAGCTGTGCACTGAAATCCCATCCAGCTTGGCAATGGCATTGCGCGTCTGCTGGTCGGCATCGCCCATGAAATAACCCGCTAATTGCAGCATGGAGCGGTCGAAGGTGAAGTCGGTGTGGAAAGCCGCGCGCTGGCCCAGCACCTCAAAGCCCTGCGGAACCCAGCTCAGGGGGCGCTGCTGCTGGGTGACCGGCTGCACAGTCTGGCCCTGGACTGCAAGGGGCGCCGCCAACATCAGCGTAAGCAGAAGAGAGTAAGCGCGAGAACGGACCATCATGGCGATACGACCCCTTCCCATAAGACGCCAACCCGACCGGAAAGTTGTGGGGTGCCTGGAAGCATAGCTTGATAATCGCTCCAAACTCGCGAATAGTTGAGCGGTTGCAACCCGCGGGCGCTATCATGGCTCGCACCTGGATTCACGCCATCGGGCCACAGAAGTTTGAGCCGTTCAGGAGATCTGCCGAATGAAAAAAGTCACATGGATCGTCCTATTGCTAGGGTTCCAGACTCTTTCTCTTAGCGCATCGCGCGCGTGGGCACAAAGCGGTATCACGGCACAAGACGGGCGGCGCCTGACCTGCGCTTCCGATGATGGCCGACGGCACCTTTGCCGCGTCGACACCAGCCGCGGCGTGCAGATGACCAATCAACGCAGTGGTTCGCCCTGCATTCAGGGCCAGACCTGGGGCTATAGCGGGAAAGGCATCTGGGTCGATCGCGGCTGCCGGGCTGACTTCCTCCTCGGTCGCGGCGGCGGCGGATACCAGCCTGGCCCGGGCTATGGTCCCGGAGGCCCAGGCTATGGAAACACAATGGTCACGTGCTCTTCTGACAATGGGAAGCGCAATTACTGCTCAGTCAACACTAACGGCGGCGTGCAGTTGGTTAACCAGCGAAGCGGTTCCCCCTGCATTCAAGGGCAAACCTGGGGCTATGATGGCCGATCCATCTGGGTCGATCGTGGCTGCCGGGCTGACTTCCGGGTAGGCAGGTAGCCGGGTCGCCACACGGGCGTTTAAGCCAGGTGGCAACCAGACCTTCTCCTGATTTCCCTCATTTCCGCCTCGAACGTGTTGAGCATAAAAAGCAGGCCAATCGCCCCGGGTTCCGGAACGCGATCGGCCTGCTTCTGCTTCTCTCTACGACGAGTGGCCGGGTTTAGCTGCAGGGCTTGCCGGCATCTCCACGAGCGCCCTTGGCTTTCGCGTCTGCTTCCGACATGTAAGCGCCCGCCTTGGTTGTGCCGTAATACTTGGTTCCGTAACAGTGGTAGACCTTGGTCGAGGTATTAACCCAAACCATCCCCGGCCCTCCGCCTGGAGCGGGCGTCTTTGCCGACGCGGTTCCGGCATTCGTCCTGGCTTTAGCCATGGGCGCCGCTGCGGGCGCCGGTGTTGCCGCGGGAGCCGGAGCAGACTGAGCGGCAGCAGCGGGTGCGGCGGGCGCAGCAGCCTTGGCGGCTGCAGGTGACGCAGCGGCGGCGGCGTACCAGGTCTTCACGCCCTTATGACCGCGGCATGCCCCGCTCTTGCTGGCGCCCGTCCAGTACGAACCGTCATTGCAAAGTCCGGTAGCGCCAGCCGGGGCACCCGCGGGCGCCTGCGCCATGCCTGCCGGCGAGGTGATCAGGGTGGTGATTGCCAGCGCAGAAACCGCCAGCATCGAGCGAATTAGTGTGGTCATGTGAACTCCATTCAAATGAACAGCGGGATTTTGAGAAGCCATTAAAGACGGTCAAAAGCCAGATACAAACTGTGCTGGGCGATCGAAACCAGTCCTCAGGAGCGCCGACTAAGTATGCCATTATGCCGGGTGATTGTCGCTTGGAAGTCGCGGTTCGGCTCACAGCCGGAGCTTGCGGGCACGCTCACCCGGAAGATGCTCGGAGGTGGTTAGACCGCAGCTTACCGCAGAACACAATTGCTATTTGGGCGCTTACACTGCCGCGTGGGTCCGCTAACATGACCTCACGGTTGATCCAGGCTTGCGTATAACACCGCCCTCATTCCGCCGCATCATCACCTCGGGAACGTATATTCCCGAGGTGGACGGTCTGCGATTCATCGCTATCGTCTCGGTGGTGTCGTTGCACTGCTATGCGGAGATGCTCGACCGCATGGGCATAAGCTTTGCTTCGCTCGACGCCGCGCATCCGCTGCTGCGATTCATTGGGCATGGCGGCTATGGTGTGGAAGTCTTTTTTGCCATCAGCGGTTTTATCCTGGCTCTCCCGTTTGCTCGTCAATATCTGAGGGCTGGGCGGGAAGTCAGGCTCTCCACCTACTTTCTGCGCAGGCTCACGCGACTGGAGCCGCCCTATATTGTGTGGCTTTTCATCCGCACGGTGCTGCTTTTGGCGGCTGGCGCTCTTCCACTGCACTTCTTGTTGGCCCACCTGTTAGCCAGTTTGTTGTATGTCCACAACATCGCTTTCGCGATCGCCAGCCGAATCGAAGCAGTGAGTTGGACCCTGGAAATTGAAGTGCAGTTTTATTGCCTGGCTCCGATCCTCACCTTGATTTACCGCATTGCGCATCCGTGGCCGCGGAGGCTGCTGCTTTCCACTTGCATCGCGATCGCCACGCCGCTCCAGTGGGCTTTTTTGCCCGGTTGGCACGGCGCGCAGAACGCTGGAGTGTTCAACCTGTCGCTGCTGGCGGCTATTCAGTTTTTCCTCGGCGGGCTGCTCGTAGCCGATTTCTACGTAGACGGATGGGCACGCATTCCCACCACATGGCGATGGGACGTCGTGTCACTTGTTTTTTGGCCCTTGCTCTTCTGGTTGCAGCCTCATGCTTTCCGATTTCTTGGCCCGCTCGTTTTGCCTGTCCTTTTCATCGCCGCGTTCAAAGGCAGGGTGGTGCCCCAGGTTCTCCGCAATGCCGTGATCAGCACTATAGGCGGCATGTGTTACAGCATCTACCTGACGCATCGCACGACCATCATGGTCGTGCAGCTCCTGTTGGCGCACTTCCATCTCCATTTCGCGGCATGGTTAGCGTCCTCATTGCTGCTGGGTATTCCCGTATCTGTAGCGGCCGGCGCCCTCTATTTCGTGTGCATCGAACGGCCCTGCATGGATCCGAAGTGGCCGCAAAAATTACTGGCCCGTTTTCGTAGCGATCCTGAACCGCCCATCGACGCTGCCCCATTGAAGCCCTACAAGGCCTGACGTCGATACTTCCCCGCAGGGCCATGCACCGCCGCGCAACATTCCTGGAGCCGGACTACAGAGCCGAAATCGTGGGAACCGAAATGGTGGCGCGTGCGATGCTGCTTTCGACCCCACTGGTGCTCTGGTGTTGCGCAGATTTGACTGGCTCTGACCAGGTCGACCACGCCGAAGGCTCATGAGAAGGTCTAGAATCTCTCACCAGGATGCCTTTTACCCCCAGCACGCTGGCCGCCCTGGTGATCGCCGCGAGTTTCGCCGCAGGGCTCAATGTCTACGCGACGGTGTTGACGCTGGGCCTGCTCGCCCATGGGCAATGGGTGGCCTTGCCACCGGGCCTCGAAGCGCTCTCCAACTGGTGGGTGATCGGGGTGAGCTCCGCGCTGTTCGCAGCCGAGTTTGTCGCGGATAAGATTCCTGGCTTTGACTTGCTGTGGAACGGGATGCACACCTTTGTGCGCGTGCCGGTGGCGGCGCTGTTGGCCTATCGGGCCACCACCCAGCTAACCCCTGGCATGCAACTGCTGGCTACCGCGGTGGGGGCCGGCATTGCACTTGCCGCGCACAGTTCGAAAACAGCGGCGCGGACCCTGGTCACACCCAGTCCCGAGCCCTTCTCCAACATTGCTCTAAGCAGCGTGGAGGATGTTTCTGCCGTGGGCATCACATGGCTGGCGACGCAACACCCCTGGGCGGCGGCAAGCATTACCATCACTCTGCTGGTGCTCACCCTCTTCATGATGCGCTGGGTGATCAAGGCCATGCGGAACATGTGGGAGCGGCTCCGCCTGGCCACGGCGCATTAGCAGGGGTTACCCTTGTGCAGCCCGGCGGGAAACGTAAGGGTATGAGGCTGAGGCGGTGACGTCTGTTTCCCCCTCCCCCAGTACGCACACCTTACTGGCTACGCCCGCGTGGCGGGCAGCGGCCATGAGGCGCTCGACTGGCTCCTCCATGGGCTCCTGCGAGAGCCGGAACGTCCCATAGTGCATCGGGATCATTCGTTGTGCTCTCAGGTCAAGGAAGGCCTGTAGCGCCTCTTCAGGACAGGTATGCACACCGCGGTAGCTGTCCGGGCGATAGGCTCCAATCGGCAGCAACGCCACCTCTGGATGCAGCCGCTGGCCGATCTTCGTGAAGCCGTCAAAATATGCGGTGTCGCCGGAGTGATAGAGGCTGTGTTCGCCGCTGGCGATCACATAACCGCCAAAACCGCGGTGCGTGTCTTTAAACAGCCGCGCTCCCCAATGCTTGCAGGGGGTCATGGTTACATCGAGACCACTGAGCGACTTGGTTTGCCACCACTCCAGGGTGACGATGCGGCTGAAGCCGAGATCGCTGACCAGATCCTCGACTCCCCAGGGCACTACGGCCACGGGTGCGGTCCCGCTGATCTTGCGGTTGTGCGCAATGATCCGGCGCAAGGACGGCCGGTTCAGGTGATCCATGTGCGCGTGCGAGAGCAGCACCATGTCGATGGGGGGCAGATCTTTGACCGTGACGCCGGGACGCCGCAGGCGGCGCAGTGCGATCAGGCGCTCAGCGAAGACGGGATCGATCAGCAGCGTACGGCCGCCAATCTGAATCAGAAAGGAGGAATGGCCAATAAAGGTGATCCCCAGATCGCGGGGAGAAACGATGACCGGCTGTCTCGATTCGCCGGTCATGGGGCGAAAGGCAGATTCGCCAACCAACGTGCCAAGTGACTGCATCTTCAGGAGAACTGCGCTTTTGCGGTCAATCAAAGTTTTCATTCCGGGGACCCCGAGTTCTCAGCCCTGCTTCTTTGCCGTGCGGGCCTGTTACGCCTACGAATAGTAACCCTTGTTAGATTCGCGCATGCGGTAGCAAGATGCCATTTTGCGTCCAACTGCCTAGCTAATAGACGCTTATCTGCCGGGAAAACATTCTTTTTCGGTAAAAAACCTAACGGGAGAGCACAAGGTAGCTGCATCGCCACGGTGGAGGCCTGATCGCCAAGCAGCACTTCCGACTGAGAGCAGTGAATTCCCACATCTCCCGACTGGAAAACGTCGTGAGATATGGGGCACCCAAAG
>CAZZVD010000084.1:0-17968 GCA_964657465.1 uncultured Acetobacteraceae bacterium
AATGAAAACCGCACACGTAGATGTGTCTGGTGCAGCGTACAGGAAATCCGGTCCCGACTGGAAAACGTCGGTAGATATGGGGCACCCTGGTTCATTGTTGGGTCAACAAACCTGTATGAAGGGCATTTGCAAGAGCGCTGCTACTTTTTGCAGCTGTGCGGCGATGTGGCCGACGCCAATGGCGCAATGATGGGCTGGGCCGTGAGCGTTCCAGGATTCTACGAACCTGCGCGCACCCAGGGAGAAGCGATAGCGGCTGTTGGTGTTGCCGATGGCGAGGATGGGACCCGGCACACTTTCGCCTTCAGCGGCCAGCAACAGGAAGCCGGCTTGCTTGTGCTCGACTACGCTGAGCAGAGTTACGGGCCCGTGCTGCACCGCCATCTCGACCGATAGCCCTGATCCTACTTTGCCGTGATAGACCACCAGGGGGCGCACTTTGATCCGGTCCTCGGCGATACCGATGTGACCGGGACCATCATGCCCCATCAGCACGAGGTCGGCTGCAAAATCCATTGCGTAGTACTCAGTAAAGGAACCACCGCAGCCCAGCAGATCCATGATCTTCATCGCGATTACATTTTTCACTTCATACTCGCCGGCAACCGGTACACCATGCCCGGTGAGCATGGAGGCACCCAGGATGATGGAACTCATGGTGTCTTCGTTCTCCGGCACACCAGAGCCCTTTGCGTAGTAAGCGAGCAGATCGATTTCTTTTTCGCGCAGCAATTGGTGAAGCGCAAGCGAGGTGCTGGCTGCTCGATTCAGTTCCGTAGCGGAACAGTCTTCGCCTACTTCGAAGAAGCTTCGAAAGGCCTCGACCTGGGCTGCAATGGCTTGATGCGAAAGGCCGCGCCGCAAAGCGCTGATTTCCTCAACCTCGAGCATTTCGATGTGGAGATCGAATCGGCCACTTACCTGGGCAAGATCGGTTGCAATGTCGAGCATGCCACCGTAGTAGTGGCCCATGAGCCCGAGCCGGCTATGGGACAAGGTGTTCACTACCTCAGCGGCGCGCAGCCATGCGTCGATTTCCTGCCGCGACAGTGGGTCGTCGTGCAGCATACCGGTGACCTGGTGGAATGGTATCTCGAGTCTGCGCAGTACATTGGCAATCTCAGGCACGGGGCAAGCACTGCAATAGGCCAGCCAATCACCGGTCATGGCTGTGCGGTCTTGCATAGCATTGAATTGGGCGTAATCGATGGCGGCCGCGGGCTGCAAATTCAGCAGAATGACCGGGACTTTCGCCCGCTTGATCATCGGCAGCACGGTGGAGGAAAGCGCGTAGGTCGTGACATACAAAAGCAGGATGTCGAGATCTTCGGTGCGGCAACGATGCCCGGCTTCAAGAGATTTCTGTGGCGTGTCGATCAGACCGAGATGAACGATCGTGCGGCGATTGCTGGAGATCGTCTGTTCCAGTTCTCCCAGGTACCCGATCAGACGTTGTTCCAGCCCGGCGAACTGGTCCCAGTAAGTATCGAGGCCAAGCCCGGCGACTCCGACGCGTAGTTGCCTTTCCATAACGGATGAGCTTACAGCAAGGTTGACAGAAGTTTTTACCGTGATGGATTATCACTGGCGAGCCGCAGGAGAATAACTGTGCTGCATGGAATGTCCAGGCGATCGTTTTGCAAGGCGATGGCCATCAGCGCTGTAACCACGCCGGCTCTCGGAGAAGAGAGAGCAGCCACTACCGGCAATCCGGCTGAGTGGGCCTACACCAGCGGCAAGCAATACTCTGATCCGTTCAACCAGGTTGAGCTCGACGTGGTGGTCTCGACACCTTCGGGCAACGAGGAACGCGTGCCGGCCTTCTGGGCCGGCGGATCTACCTGGCGGGTGCGCTATGCGCCTGCCGAGCCGGGCATCTACAAAATCCACTCGATCTGCAGCGACACCGCAAACAAGGATCTTCACCAGGTCACCTCGGTGCTGCGGGCGGAGCTGTATCGTGGCGATAATCAGCACTACAAGCATGGTGTGCTGCGGATCAGCAAAGACCGGCGCCATTTCGAACACAGCGATGGCACACCTTTTTTCTGGCTCGGCGATACCTGGTGGATGGCCCTTTGCAAACGGCTGCGGTGGCCGGATGACTTTCAGACCCTGACCGCGGACCGAGTGCAGAAGGGCTTCACCATGGTCCAGATCGTCGCCGGTCTTTATCCCGACATGGAGCCCTTCGATCCGCGCGGAGCGAATGAGGCGGGGTACCCGTGGGAGCCAGAGTTTGCGCGCATCAACCCTGCGTACTTCGATATGGCTGATGTGCGCATGCAATACCTGGCTGACCACGGACTGGCAGCCTGCGTGGTCGGGTTCTGGGGTTATTTCATTCCGCGCATGGGCATGGCCAGGGTTAAGCAACATTGGCGGTATCTTGTTGCGCGATGGGGTGCGTACCCGGTGGTGTGGTGCCTGGCTGGGGAGGGCACCATGCCTTACTATCTTTCGCAAACCAAGGAACAGGATGCAGAGACGCAGAAGCAGGGGCTGACGGAGCTGGCACGCTATGTCCGCAGCATCGATGCCCACCATCACCCAATCACCATTCACCCTTCGCGCAGCGCGCGGGAGTGCGTGAGCGATGCTTCGGTACTCGACTTCGATATGCTGCAAACCGGCCACAACGACCGGCAGAGTGTGCCCAACACGATCCAGACGGTGCAGAGTTCGTTAGCGGCAACTCCGCAGATGCCGGTGCTGATTGGCGAAGTCTGCTATGAGGGGATTCAGGAGGCGAGCCGGCAAGAGGTGCAGCGCTATATGTTCTGGTCGGCCCTGCTGAGCGGCGCCGGAGGACATACTTACGGAGCCAACGGAATCTGGCAGGTGAACACGGCGAGAGAAGCCTATGGGCTTTCGCCGCATGGCCACTCCTGGGGTGGACCGCCGTGGGATACCGCGGCGCAGCTGCCGGGCTCCGGGCAACTCGGGATGGCGAAGAAATTACTGAGCCGCTACTCGTGGTGGAAACTGCAACCCAAGCCGGACCTGGTGGAACCTCATTGGACGAAAGGCGATTATTGGCAGCCGTTCGCCGGCGAGATCGCGGGCGAGGTGATCATCGCGTTCTGCCCGGACTTCACCAAGCCTGCGGTGTTCCATCATCTCGATAGCGGTCCGCATAAGGCATTCTTTTTTAATCCAGCCACGGGCATGGAGCAGGCGATCGGTGAGATCACGCCGGATGCGGACGGTTCCTGGAAGGTGCCGGAGATCCCCATCTTTCAGGATTGGGTGGTCGTTCTTGAGCGCCAGGCATGACCTTCCGGGTTGGGTTTTCTGCCGATTTTTCTGACGGGCGAGGCAAGCCGATTTTTCCCGACATTGGCTTGTCGCTGCTCGACGCCCAGCCTGCAATTTCATACGAGTTTTTGCCGGAATACCGCGCGGAATATGCTTCCGAGCAATTGACCAGCTATGACGTTCTGATCTCGCTCAAGCCCAGGGTCTCGGCCGCTTCGTTGGAGAAGGTCTCGCGGCTATGCGCTATCGGCCGGTGCGGTGTCGGTTACGATAACGTCGATCTCGCGGCGTGCACGGCGAAGGGCATCGCAGTCTTTATCACTCCCGGCGGGGTGATTCGTCCGGTAGCGGAGTCGATCGTCCTGCTGATGCTGGCACTCTCGCACAACCTGCTGGTGAAGGACCGTCTGGTCCGCCAGGGCCAGTGGGCGCAGAGCACGAAGCACCTGGGCCGGGAACCCCGGCAGCGTGTGGTCGGCACCATCGGCATGGGTAACATCGCGGTCGAGGCGATTCGGCTGCTGAAAGCCTTTGATGTCGGCAGGTTTGTCGCCTTTGATCCATATGCGTCTCCAGCGCGGGCAACAGAGGCCGGGGTAGCACTGGTTTCACTTGAGCAACTGTTACGTGAGTCGGACTATGTTCTGGTGAACTGCCCGCTCACGCCAGAAACGCGAGGGCTGTTAGGCGGCCCGCAGTTCGCGATGATGAAACCGGAAGCCGTGCTGATCAACACGGCGCGTGGGCCTATCGTTCAGCAGGCAGCGTTGATTGAGGCGCTGCAATCTGGACGCATTCGCGGCGCTGCACTGGACGTTTTTGAAGAAGAACCGTTGAGCGCCGATTCGCCGCTTACCAGGATGGAGAATGTGATCTTGACTTCGCATTCCATTGCATGGACCGAGGAGCTGTTCCGTGACATGGGCCGCATCGACTGCGAGGGTGCGCTGGCTGTTTTTCGCGGAGAGGCGCCGCAGCATGTCGTGAATCCTGAGGTGCTCAGTCACCCGGACTTTCTGGCGAAACTGGAGCGATACCGGCATGCTTAGCTTTCGCCAACGACTGCAACAAGGCGAGGTCATACTCGGCCAGATGGTGCTGGAGTTATTCACGCCGGGCATGGGCCCGATGCTGGCAGCGAGTGGCATGGAGTTTGTGATCTTCGATATGGAGCATGGCCGCTGCGATATCGCGCTACTGGCAGAGATGGTGGCTGGTTGCCGAGGCAGCCAGATCTTTCCCATCGCGCGCGTGCCCGACGCAGCCTACGCGCCGCTCTCGCGAGTTTTGGATGTGGGCGCGCGGGGCGTGATGGTGCCGCGGGTTGAGAGCAGGCAGCAAGCGGCCGATGTGGTGAGCGCTGTCAAATATGCTCCGCAGGGCAGACGCGGTGTGGCCATGGGAATCGCGCACGATCTGTATCGCGCAGGCGGCCCAGGATTCTTTGCCGAAGCGAATGAAGAGACTGTCGTCATCCTGCTATTGGAAACAGAAGCGGCATTCGCCAACCTGGACGAGATTGTGAGTGTGCCGGGCGTGGATGTGGCCTGGGTGGGTCATTACGATCTCACCGTCTCTATGGGGATACCCGCGCAGTTCGAGCATCCGCGGTTTCTCGCCGCGATGGAATCGCTGGTGGCGGCTTGCCGCCGCTATGGCGTGGCTCCGGGGTTTCTGCCCGCCACGCCCGAGCTAGCCAGGCACTGGATCGGCAAAGGCTTCCGCGTGATCAGCCTGGGCAGCGATGTCGGTGTGTTTCTCACCAGCATGCGCAGGTTTCGTGCGGAAGTGGAGGCACCATGAAATCCGCCATGAAATACACAGTACAGGCCTTCAACGCGGGCACGTTCTGGGTTCCGGGCCCTGAAGTGTACTGGATGGAGAACTGGAACCAGCGTGAGGAGATGAACATCCTCATTTACCTGGTGCGCGGCGGTGGCCACAACATCCTGATCAATACCGGGCCTCCACAAGATCTGACGACCATCAACCAGGCGTGGCTGAACTTTTTCGGCTACCCGGAAGCGCAGATTGTTCGCAGTGAAGCGCAGTTGCCGCAAAATATCCTGCGCTCGCAGGGGCTCACAGTCGATGACATTTCGACGGTGATCGTGACACCACTGCAGGCGTACGCGACAGCCAACATTCATCTGTTTCCGAAGGCAAAGGTTTGTATTTCGCGGCGGGGATGGATCGAAGACTTTCAGGCGCCGTTTTACCATTTGCATGTCCCGCGGCATCTGCGCATTCCTCCCGAGGTGAATGCTTATCTGCAAAACGAAGGCTGGGAAAAGGTGCACCTGCTGAAGGATGAGGAAGAGATTCAACCTGGCCTGCGGGTGTTCTGGGCTGGTGTTCACCACCGTTCCAGCCTGGCTGTATGCATCGATACAGAGAAGGGAACCGTGATCCTTACCGATGCATTTTTCAAATACGGCAATATCGAATCCGGCAGGTACCTCGGCGTGATGGAGAGCATGATGGAAGCCGATGCGACCTGGGAGCGCATTCGGAAGGAGGCGGACATTTTCGCCTCGATTTATGACCCCGAGGTATTTACCCGCCACCCAGGCGGCGTGCTGGCATGAGCGTGGCCGTCGTGACGGGAGCTGCTTCCGGCATCGGCCGTAGTATTGCTGAGCACTTTGCACAGGCCGGCTCGAGCGTGGCATTGCTGGACAGCAATGAGGGCGAGGGTAGAAAGGTCTGCCAGGAAATCCAGGCTAAGAAGCAAAGCTGCGAATTCTACTCAACGGATGTCAGCAACGATGCGCAGGTTGCGAGGACGATCGAGCAAATTGCCGCTCGCTTTGGCAGCATCACGCACCTGGTGAACAATGCGGGCATCGTCCTGATCAAGAGTGTGGAAGAGTGTTCGGTTGCGGAGTGGGACAGAGTCTTCGATGTCAATGTGAAGTCGATATTTCTGATGGTGAAGCATTGCCTGCCGTGGCTGCGCCGGTCGCCGGGTGCCAGCATCGTGAACATCAGTTCAGTCTCAGGGTTGGTCGCGCAGAAGGGAACGCCGGCGTACGTCGCGTCCAAGGGAGCTGTGCTCATGCTCTCGAAAGCGCTGGCTCTCGATCTCGCAGCGGATAACATCCGTGTGAATTGCGTCTGCCCCGGTATCACGGACACGCCGATGTTCCGTGCCCACGTCGATTCGACCAGCGACCCGCAATCGACGCTGCAACAGAGAACGCGCCGCGTCCCTCTCGCGAGGATGCTGTCGCCGGCAGAGATTGCAGATGCTGTCCTGTACCTCGCGAGTGAACGAGCCTCGGGGATTACCGGAACGGAATTAGTCATTGATGGTGGCTATCTGGCAGCCGCTGAGTGGCCACAGGGCTGAGGCACATCTCGCATCGGCTTATTGGCGGGTTGCGCGGATGATCAGATCCTGGGTAAATGGCGGGAGCGCCAGGTCACTGGGCTTGCCCCCGATCAGCTGCATTGCCGGAGAATATTCACCGGTGACCGGGGAATAAAGCTGCACGTGGTAGTTGCCAGATGGCAATGAGAGCGAAAGGCTGGTTGTTACAGGGTCGCCCGCTCCAGGCTCACCCAACTCGCGGGCATCGGCCAGGTAGGCGACGTAGTCCCGGTCGCCAACCGCCATGCTCGCAACCGTAAGCTGCTGGGGAACGCCGGCGATCCAATCCGATGCGAGGCGGGCTTGCGTGTAGTCGAACGATGCCATGAACTCGGACAGGTGCTGCATCCAGGTACGGATTTCCTTTTGTGACGAGGCTGTTCCCCGCTCGCTACCGACCGTGATGGAGAAGTCGATGTAGTCGTAATGGCATCCGCTGAGCAGTGCCGTCCACGCCCGCTTGCGGTGAATGGTCCAGCCCGTGGTATCGCGATACATGCTGGCTGTGTTGTCTTCATCCAGCACCACCGGCTTGGGATGTGGAAACGAGGCTTGGCAGAAACTCCCCACCTGGCGCAGCCGCAACTCTTTCGACATGAAATTGCCCATGTCATATACGTGGCCATCGAACTGGGTGTTGGGCAGGGGATGAACATTCACTATATCCAGAGTCTTGCTGGAAAAGCTTCCATCCTGGGGAAAGGTATTTGGGTCAGCATAGGTAAAGGCCTGCTGCCCCGAGAGGAGATGCGGGCGGTTGAGCCGGTGCATCTCATCGCGCATCACGCGAGCCATTTCCTGCTGCCATGCATCCACTTCGGAGGGCGAAGCGTGCCCTTTAATACCACCCCCGGGCTCGTTGCAAATCTCGTAATAGACATTGTCGTACCCAGCCGTCTCCTGGATGATCTTGCGCGCGTACGCGGTCTGCCGGCGCACCAGCTCAGGGTTCTTGAGAGAGATATAGTCCTCCCACTCGACGGTGCCCACATGTTGCTTGTTGTTTTCCGCGCGCAGTGGGTTCAGCGCCCACACGTCGTTGGCATAGCTGTTGCTGAATACGGTCAACTCGACGACTATGCCGTCTTTTGCGGCGAGATCCAGAAACTTATGCAGGCGCTCGAAGTATTCAGGGTTCCATTGGTCGAGGTCATAGATGGGTTCCCCGTCCATGGCGTTACCCGGACCGCTGCGGACAAAAGGGGAAAGATAGTCGGGCGATTCCGGTTTGCAGGGCGAGGACGGGTTGCGTGCGCTTTGCAATTCACGATAGAGCAGGAAGGTCCGCGTCATGGTCATCTTGTGCTGTGCGGCATCGGCCAGATATGTCTCATAGTCAAACGGCCGATTGATGACTGAGCCGTAATGCTCAGACGCGGAGATGAGCACCAGGGGCTTGCCCTGGAACCAGAGGTATTTGGGATTTGCCGGGTCAAGACGCACCGCATTCTGAGCCTGCGCTGCGCACAACAGGGTGAGCATGAGCGGAAGCGCGTACCGGCTGGTCATTTCAAACTCGCGCGCGTGATCATTTTGTGATGCACGAAGTTATAAGGCGGCACGGAGCTGCCTCTGAGAATCGCCAGGCCGAGCTGGATGAGCCGAGGCCCATAGGTGTGGGCTTCATGAGACACAGAGCCAATGAGACATCCATTTCCGGTGCTCATTTCCTGCAATACTTCCGGGATGCAATCCTGGCCGACCGTAGCGACAAGTTTCTCCATGCCGGCCTCGCGCACCGCCTGCAAAGCGCCCAGCACGCTGGTATCGGTGGCGGCAGCGATAAGGATCTTCTGCTTTTTATGGGTACGCAGAAAGGCCGCGGTCACCTGGTAGCTGCGTTGCCGCAATCCCCCGCCTTCAAGGAGAATGAAGCGATCAGGGAGAAGTTGCGGCAGACGGGTGCGTATTCCCTGGAAAGCCCCGGTGATCCTGCTTTGCACGAAGGAGCCGGCCTCGGCTATATCCAAACCCACCACCCAATCCGGTTTGCCTTTCCAGTGGTCGATTGCATGTTGCGCCAGAAGCTCGCCCGCTTCATAGCCGACCTGAAAATTATCGACGCCGAAGTAAGTGGCGTGCGGGTGGGGAATATCGATGGCGATCAGGGGAATGCCGGCGCTTGAAAGCGTATGGCCGATGAGGGGAGCCATGTGCTCATCGATCTGAAATTCGATAACCAGATCCACACCTTTGCCGACGAACTCCTGCGCATTTTTCAAAGCGACTTCCGGATCGTATTTGTTGTCGAGGACGACCAGTTCGATTCCGGAGTTTGTGGCAGCGGCGCGCAAGCTGGCCGTAACCGCTTCGGAGAATGGCATGGTGACGCTTTGGCTGGCGAAGCCGAAGCGGATCTTCTTGGGACGGGCGGCTGAGCGGTAGCGCCCATCCTGCGATTGGGCGACGTAACCGCGATGCACAAGCGTTTTCAGGATGCGATAGACGCTGGTCTTGGAGACGTTCAGGCGCTGGAAAATGTATTCCAGCGTAAGCGGTTTCTTTTCCGCCTCGAGTAACTCCAGGATATCGAGCGCCTTGGAAAGGATAGGAATCAGATAGAGCCGGCTGATTTTTACTTTCGGCAAATCGATCTCCCTGGAACGGTGGGGCACCTGCCCCACGTGTTTCTCGCCGACGGTTACGGCAGGGCGCAAGTTTTGCCCTGAGCCAGAACAACAAGGTTTCGAACAATCTGTACAGCCGTTCCCTGATTCAAGAACTGCGTTCGCAGCCTGCTAGTGGACTGTAACATTTCGTAGCTGTGACGGAAGTCCGAGGCACGTCTGCTCGGGCGGAAACTGCTTGTTGGCCGCACGGCACGGTCGGCTCGATCATCGGGCTCGATGATCGGGCTCTTTCACGGGTGGGTGTGACTATGGTAGAACTGCCATTCGTTCTCTCGCTCTATTTTGATCTAATCTGACCTGCACGACGTGCTCAATGACTTCCTGGATCGCACTCCACTTGTTTCTGGCATTGCTAAGCCCCGCTTCTCCGGAGCATCTGACGCATGGCAGTCTCACGGAATCTGCTCCGCGGCTGAGTTGGACGCTCCGGGCTAACTCCGCCGCAGAGCGCGGCATTCGCCAGACCGCCTACCAGATCCGGGTAGCAACGGAAGCAAAGGGAGCGGACCTGTGGGATTCAGGCGAAGTGGCCTCCGCTGATATGAGCGCCACTTACGCCGGGAAATCTTTGCCCGAGGGCCAGCCAATCATGTGGCAGGTGCGCACCTGGCAGACGTCGCTCACGCAGGAGGAGCCTGTTGCCTCTGAGTGGTCGCAGCCCGCAGCGTTTGTCACGCCGCTTCAGACCTGGTCGGCAAAATGGATTGGTGGCAGCTCCATACCCTTGCCGCTCTTCCGCCGAGCCGTCACCCTCACCCGAAACCCGGTGCAGGCTATGCTGTTTGTCACCGGCCTGGGGCAATATGAGATTCGTCTCAATGGCCGTGGCGTAACGCGCGACCTGTTGACTCCTGGGTGGACAGATTACCGCAAGACAATTTCTTACAACACCTACGAAGTAAGCAGCCTGCTGCATCCCGGGGAAAACGTAATTGGCGCGCTTCTCGGGAACGGCATGTTTAACGTGCCCGAAACGCCCGGCCGCTACGAGAAATTCACGGGCTCGATGGGGCAACCGAAGTTGTTGCTGGAATTGCACCTGACATACGCTGACGGCAGCCGTGAGGTGATCGCCAGCGACGCTCTTTGGCGCACGCTGCCCGGCCCCATCACCTTCTCGAACATTTACGGCGGGGAAGACGTCGACGCCCGCCTTGAACCGGCCGGCTGGGACGCATCCGGATTCGATGACGCCCGCTGGAAGCCTGCGACCGTGGTGGAGAGCCCGGGAGGCCAGCTGGTCCCTGAGGAGACGCCGCCCATCCGCGCGGCTACCCACTATCCGGGCAGACTGTTGAGCTCGCCGCGGACCGGGGTGAGGGTGTACGACCTGCAGCAGAACTTCGCCGGGTGGCCGGTGCTTACTGCCAGCGGTCCCGCCGGCTCCGTCGTTCGCTTGTTGCCGGGCGAGCTCCTCAATGCAGACGGAACTGTTAGCCAACACTCGTTCAACGCCTCTCCCAAGGACCCGTTGTTGTTTGCATACAAGTTGCGCGGCACCGGGAAATCCGAATCATGGCATCCGCGTTTCACTTACACCGGCTTTCGCTACGTGCAAGTGGAAACCTCGAGCCCTGAGGTCAAGGTGCTCTCGCTCGACGGCGACGCCACCCATGCCGATGCTACCGAGGCCGGAGAGTTTTCCAGCGCGAACGAACTTTACGACCGCATTCACCAGCTCATCCTGAATGCTTTGCGCAGCAACATGGTGAGCGTACTGACCGACTGCCCGCATCGGGAAAAACTGGGCTGGCTGGAACAGACGCATCTCTTCGCCGCATCGCTGATGGCCAACTACGATGTTTCGGCGCTCTATCGAAAGCTTTCCAGAGACATGGCGGATGCGCAGCTACCCAGCGGCCTGGTACCGTCGATTGCCCCCGAGTACGTGAAGTTTCTCACCGATGCGGGAGGGAATACCGATTTTCGTGATTCGCCTGAGTGGGGGTCGGCGGTTGTGCTCAGTCCCTGGGCGGCCTTTCAGGCATACGGCGATCCCGGCCCGCTGCGCACCTACTACCCATCCATGCAGCGCTATGTCGCCTATTTGCAGGCGAAGGCACCGGCAAACCTGCTCGACTACGGTTTAGGCGACTGGTATGACATCGGCCCCGGAGCGCCGGGTTATGCCAAGCTGACCAGCAAACGCCTGACCGCCACCGCGGCCCTCTACCAGGATTTGGCCGCCATGAGCGGCATTGCGCACGTGCTTGGCAATGCTGCAGATGAAGCGCGTTATCGCGCGCAGTCGGATGCAGTGCGCGCCGCTTTCAATGCAGCCCTCTTCCACCCGGAAAGCGACCAGTACGATCGCGGCAGCCAAACGGCAAACGCGATGCCGCTGGCTTTGGACCTGGTCCCTGCGGACCATCGTGCAGCAGTCTTGGCAAACCTGGTGAGCGACATCGTAGCCCACGGTTTCCACGTGACGGCGGGCGACGTGGGCTTTCACTACGTCGTGCGTGCGCTCACGGAGGGGGGCCGCTCGGACATCCTGGAGAAGATGCTCTCCACGACCACCAGCCCGAGTTATACCTATCAGCTCGCGCAAGGCGCCACCACGCTTACCGAGGCCTGGGATGCGAATGCCAACTCTTCGCAGAACCACTTCATGCTTGGTCACGGAGAAGAGTGGTTTTATCGCGGGCTGGCAGGCATTGAGGTTGATCTGAGTCGCACGGGGAGTGATCGAATTCGCATCCGACCCTACTTAGGCAACACCAGCGAAGCCGAGGCCTCGGAGCAAACTCCCCTGGGCGCGATTCGCAGCGCGTGGTCCAAAATGGGACCCGACGCAGTGACTCTGAAAATCACGATTCCAGCTAATGCTACGGCCGCTTTGTCGCTACCTGCCGGTTATGGCAGGTGGCAGGAATCGGGCATTACGCTTGACCATGCTACGGGCATCCACAGGACGAGTGAATCGGGATCGATCACCCTTGATTCCGGAACGTACCGCTTCCAGGGCAGCCGCTAAGCTCCTTCAGCAAGCCTGAGCCCCGGAGTTCGAGGGGTAAATTGTTTTTCACTTGACACTGCTATTTTCTGACCTATATCTTCCGCGGCGTGATCCGAATCGTGTCTGGGAGTGCTGGTATGGAGCATTGGTGCGCGCAATCAGCTGCCTTGCTCATAAAGATCCGGCGCTGCCTGCACGGCCGAGAGGTGGCTGCGGCAAAGCCGAACCATCGCGGCAGCAATACGCAGCTTTAGGGGGAGTGCGCACATGTCACTAAGAAGAATTTGCCTTTTCGTTGTTCTCGCGATGGCAGCGGTCACCATGGCCTTTGCCCAGGGCGGGGCAACCGGCAGCATACAGGGTTCAGTCATCGACAGTGCCGGCGCCCTCATGCCGAACGTCAAAGTGACGGTAACCAACACCGCTACGAACGCTGCCTTCAACACCGAGACCAATTCTGCCGGAGACTATAGCGCTCCTTCTCTGAACCCCGGTGTCTACATCGTCACCGCCCAGCTGACCGGTTTTCAGAAGTCTGTCACGGCCCCGTTTACCCTGGCGGTTGACCAGAAGATCCGCCTGGATATGCACATGCAGGCCGGCGCTGTGACGCAAACCGTGGAAGTGACGGCAGAAGCTGTCAACCTGGATACCGATACCGCTGCGCTCTCACAGGAAATGAGCGGAGAGCAGGTAGCGGCGCTGCCACTGAATGGTCGCAATTTCATGCAACTGTTGCTGGTTGGTGCAGGAGCTGTGACCGTGGGCGGGGAGCAGGGCACCATGCGCCAGGGTTCCGGCAATGCCGTAAGTATCAATGGCGGCCGGCCCGAAGGGAACAACTACACGCTGGACGGGCTGGTCAATACAGATCAGGCGCTGCAGACGCCCGCGGTCATTCTCTCCCAGGATGCTATTGGCGAGTTCAAGGTGGAGAGCGGCGTCTATCCCGCGGAAAACGGATTTGGCGCCAGTCAGATCAACATCGTCAGCAAGGCGGGCACCAATGCGCTGCATGGCGCAGTATTCGAATCAAACCGCAACAACGCTTTTGACACGTTGCCTTTCCCAACCGCGACCGATGTGAACGCCGGAGTGAAGACGGCAAACCCGGTGCTGAAGCTGAACCAGTTCGGTTTCGTTGTCGGCGGCCCCGTGTACCTGCCGAAGATCTACAACGGACATAACAAGACGTTTTTCATGGCGAACTACGAAGGTTGGCGGATGAACAACGGCCAACGCGTACAGAACGTGGTGCCTACTCCGGCTGAGCTCAGCGGCGATTTCTCTCAGGCCACCTATCCCGCAGTGGGTAACCTGCCGGGAGGGCCGTTGCCCGCCTATGGAACACCCACCTGTACGGCGGTGCTCGCTGCAGGCTATGACTGTCTGCCCGCCGATCCTTACACGGGCGCCAATGATTGGGGAACGCAGGTGCCGGTCAGTGCACAGACCGCGCGCGTAGGGCTGGCGGCGGTGAAAGCCGGTTTTTGGTCGAAGCCGACGGTGCCGAATACTGCGGAAGGCGTTACCAACTTCTTTGCCAACATTCCTGGTCCGCTCACGATGAACCAGCAGACCTACCGCGGCGACCAGTTGTTGGGCAAGTACGGATCCCTATTTGGCCGCTACACCCACGCCAAGTACGTTAACAGCACGCAATACAATTCGGGTTCAATCGACTACGGTATCGAGCAATACTTCCAGACGGAAGATGCCTGGGAAATCTCACACACCATCAGTTTGGGTGCTTTGAACACGAACAACTTCCGTTTTGGCAAACTGCGGGCGCAGGCTCCTGAGGGTTCGGCCGCTCCTTCGGCTGACTTTGTCAGCTCGCTGGGTTTGCAGGGCACATTCACCAAGTTCGGGCCTTTGCAGCAGACGTATCCCAATGTTGGCTTCGGCACTGGCGGCTTCAGCAGTGGCGGCGGTCCAGTCAACTCTTATAGCGGATCGGACAATCCGAATTGGGAGTATGCCGATTCGTTCACGACAGTGCATGGGCGGCACACCATCGGCATCGGCATCGACTATCGCCGCTGGAACCTGCTTCGTAACCTGGACGATGACTTTTACGGCGACTACACGTTTAGTGGAAAAACCGCCCCCAACAATACGGTCAATTGCCCCAACCCTGCTTCTGCGGTTAATGGCGGACAACCGCTCTGCAGTACGGGCAATTCCGTAGCCGATATGCTTACTGGTTATTACAGCGGCGTTAGCGGGTTTGTGCCGGGCCCTCTCAGCCCGACGAACGAGGCGGGGAATCCGCAGAACCACATTTTCAGCTACCTTGGGCCATACATCCAGGACGACTGGAAGGTAACCCAAAAACTTTCGCTGAACTACGGTCTACGCTGGGATTTCCGTGCTGCTGCGTATGAAGAAAAAAATCATTTCTTCTGGCTCGATACCACCAACCCGCAGGGCGGCTTGTGCTACGCAGATCCGCAGTTGACGACCAACGGAGTGGCGCCAGGTGTAGGTATCAACGGCGGCCCCATTCTGCGTTACTGCGGCAAGGTCCCGCGTGGCGGGCAAAAAGCACCCTTCGCGCCCCGCTTTGGGGCCAACTACCGTATCAACGACAAGACCGTTGTGCGCGGGGGATACGGAGTCTTCTTTGACTCCTTCGAAGGCCGTGAGATCGATGACTCAGCGGACATCTATCCCTACAGCATCCGAAACAATCTCACGCCGGCGACGGTCGCCAGCGCGCCCAAGAACACCAACCAGCTCTTCCCCTCCTACTCCACGCTTGGGCCGTTCCCGGAGTCGACGCTTTCGTTCATCGCGGTGATCGAATCGGAAAATCCGCTTAACCCCTACGTGCAATCGTGGACGCTTTCGTTTGAGCGTGAGTTGGCCCGAAACACAACCCTGGAAGTGAATTACATCGGGACCAAGTCGACCCACCTGCTCGACCGGCGTAATATTGCGCAACCGTATCAGATACCTGCGGCGAGCCAGCCGTTCTGTGCTCAAACCGATCCGGTCACCGGCTCCTACGTAAATATCACGAAGGCCCCGTGCACGGTGATCAGTCGATTGCCATATCCGAACTTCAACGGGTTTTACATCAACAGCGATTTCCACGGTTACTCGAACTACAACGCTACCAATATCAAGTTTGAACACCGGGCCGGGGATATGGCCGTCACTGCGGTCTTCACTTACGCGAAAAGCCTGGACGATAAGTCAGCAGCGGCGGGTGTAGGCTCCACCGGGGCGGGATATCAGGGCTTTGAAGACAATCACAATCCACGGCTGGATTATGGGCCATCCGACTTCGATGTCGACCACCGTTTCGTTGCCAGCTACGTTTATCAACTGCCTTTCGGTCGCGGCAAGCATTTCGTCAGCAACGCCAACCGGTTGGAGGACGTAGCCATCGGCGGATGGGAGGTGACCGGCATCACGACATTCCAGACTGGTTTCCCTTTCACCATCGTTGGGAACGATGTGCAGAGCCTGAACGATTCTCAGTTCCAGCATGCTAACTACGTGCCCGGTTGCAAGATCCACGCCAACCTGACCGGCAAATTCCAGCGCCTGAACCCCGCCTGCTTCACCCAACCAGCCCTGGGTACATACGGCAACATCGGTCGCAATACTCTCCGCCAGCCCGGTATCAATAATTTCGACATGGGCTTCGGAAAATCCTTTGAAATCTGGGAGCGTCTCAGGTTCGCTCTCAAGATGGATGCTTTCAACGTCTTTAACCACCACCAGTACGGCGGTGACGTGGGTGGCTTGCTGGTGGCTGGATCGGGTGGGAACACGGCGATTGACAGTAATGTGAATGACTCCAAGTTCGGTCTTATCACGCAATCGTCGAAGTCACGCATCCTGCAGTTCAGCGGCAAGATTACCTTTTGAGCTTTCTCCTTCCGCCGCGCCGTGCATCGGCGCGGCGGAATTCTTTTTTCTGGCACGCACCAGCGCACTCTCTCCACTTCTCACAATTCGTTGCAGCCTTCTTCAGTGGAGTTCGGATCGGGACCCATGGTTCCGCGGCACGTTTGGTGAAAGCGTTCGAAGCGCTTCGACTATTCTCATTCAGGCAGCGCGCGACTAGAATCGGGGCAGCGGGCCATCGGAGTAGGACAAACCAGGGTTCTCCCTGCAGAACGCCAGGCGATACATGCATGTAGCCGCAAGAGTGACTTTGTTGTGCTTACTCGGTTGCCTTCCTCTGATCGCACAGAGCGCGGCAGATCAGTATGCCGAGGCGGGCCAAAAGGCTATCGATGCTGGAGAATACCCGCTAGCCCAGAGCAATTTTGAAAAACTATCCAAGCTCCACCCGGAGGTGGCGGAAGTTCACGCTACCCTGGCCGCGGTCGATTTCAAGCTGCGGGACTACGATCACGCCGTGCAGGAGATTCAAACGGCGAAGAAACTCAAGCCCAGTCTGCCTGGCCTCGATAGCTTGCTGGGCATGTCGCTTGCCGAGTTGGGCCGATTTCAGGAGTCCCTTCCCGGTCTCGAGGAAGGCTTCAACAAGGCACCCAACCAATACACCCAACGCATGTGCGGATTGCAGTTGCTGCGCGCTTATACCGGCCTGCATCGCGACGCCGACGCAGTCACCGTTGCTCTCGACTTGAGCCGCCTTTATCCCGACGATGCGGAGATTCTTTACCACACCAGCCGGATCTTCGGAAACTACGCCTTCCTTACAGTGCATAAATTGGAGGAAGTTGCGCCAACTTCGGTATGGAGACACCAGGCCGCGGCGGAGGCTTTGGAGAGCCAGGGATCCACCAACCCGGCCATCGGCGAATACCGCGAAGTACTCAAGCTGGATCCCCATCGTCCCAAGATTCACTACCGCATCGGTCGAACCCTGCTTGCACGGTGGCAGCAGAACCACGCCCCGGAAGACCGGGCCGAAGCCGTGAAAGAGTTTGAGCAAGAGTTGCAGGTGGATCCAACCGACGCGAATGCCACCTACGAGTTGGCCGAACTTCATCGGCAGGAGCACTCACTGGACGAAGCGCAGCGGCTGTTTGAATCTGCCCTGAAGGACTACCCCGACTTTCAGGAGGCCCAGGTGGGTCTGGGCGCTGTGCTGATGGCGAAACAGAAACCGGATCTCGCATTACCCCACCTGCAGCGCGCCGTCGCGCTGAATGCGGGTGACGAAGTGGCGTGGTATCGCCTGTCACAGGCAGACCGCGCCCTGGGGAACCGTGAAGACGAAAAGAAGGCACTGACGGAGTTTCAACACTTGCACAGTCAGATCGCCCTGCAGCAGGGCACAAATGTACCGGGCGAAGTGACAAAGCAGGCATTGCAAAATGACGAGGCTCGGTAGGACTCTGCTGGCTGTTTTGCTGACTGGCTGCGGCGGCGGCACAAGTTTTTCTCCTGCCCCGATCAGGTTGTCCGTTTCTGTGAATAATGCCACGGTTACGGTGCCGAATAACGGAAGCCTGGTTAATCTCCCGGTCACGATCATTGCGCCTACAGAAACCGCGAGCTTTCAGATCACCGGACTGCCTGCAGGTGTTGCGGATGTTTACAAGGAATCGGAGTCCAACCCTTCCGGGCTGCTTACGCTCTCTGCCAACCCCACCACGGTGCGGGGGGTCTATATGCCGACTATCACCGTAGGCACATTGGGGCAGAGTGCGTCCGTGGTGTTCACGTTGGTGATTACCGCTCCAGCCAAAGCAGGTTTGCTTAGCCCGGATTTCTCACCACAACCCTCAGCTTCCGACCACAATGCCGTAATCCCTG
>CAZZVD010000085.1:0-17924 GCA_964657465.1 uncultured Acetobacteraceae bacterium
AACCGCATGCAGATCAACAGCGCCTCCACCTTCCACAGGAAATCCGGGGACCGGAATTCCTGTTACGCTGCACCGGACATATCTAAGTGTGCGGTTTTCATTGAGGAAAACCGCATGCAGATCAACAGGGCCTCCACCTTCCACAGGAAATCCGGGGACCGGATTTCCTGTTACGCTGCACCGGACACATCTACGTGTGCGGTTTTCGTTGAGGAAAACCGCATGCAGATCAACAGGGCCTCCACCTTCCACAGGAAATCCGGTGAGATGTGGGAATTCACCAGCGCTCGACCGGCGACTTTTTCCCCCTAAACGCGGAAGGAAGGAAAGGGTAAAACCCTCCCACATCTCCCGACTGAAAAACGTCGTGAGATATGGGGCACCCGCATGGGTTGGAGGTAGAGGGTGGTGGCGAACCCATCGAGAACTTCGCCGCCGGGATTCACACGCACCCTTGCGCGCTTGTTATTCCCATTCAATGGTGCCGGGCGGCTTCGAAGTAATGTCGTAGACGACCCGGTTGATGCCGTGGATCTCGTTCACGATGCGGCTGGATATTTTCTTGAGCAGATCATAAGGCAGCGGCACCCAGTCTGCAGTCATCCCGTCTTCTGAGTGGACGGCACGAATCGCGCAGGTATACGCATAGGTTCGCTGATCGCCCATGACACCGACACTCTTCACCGGCAACAGCACGGCGAAGGATTGCCAGATCTGCTGGTATAAGCCGGCAGCCTTGATTTCATTCACCACGATGTCATCGGCTTCCTGCAAAAGGGCCACCCGGCTGGGCGTGACCTCGCCCAGGATGCGCACGGCGAGCCCCGGTCCAGGGAACGGCTGGCGTTCCAGAATCGCGGTGGGCATGCCGAGATCGCGGCCGATGCGACGCACTTCGTCCTTGAACAGGTCGCGCAGCGGTTCGATCAGCTTTAACTTCATGGTCGCGGGTAGCCCGCCCACGTTGTGGTGGCTCTTGATGGTTTGCGAGGGCCCCTTGACTGACGACGATTCGATCACGTCGGGATAGAGAGTTCCCTGCACCAGCCAGGCGACTTCATCGCCCTGCTGGGCTTCAAGGATGCGCTTCGCCTCGTCGTCAAAGACCGAGATAAATTCGCCGCCAATGATTTTGCGCTTGGTCTCCGGATCGGTCACCCCGGCTAGCCGGGCGAGGAAGCGATCGCTGGCATCGACCGCGACCAGCCGCAAGCCCAGCTTGTCGCGCATGTTGCTCTGCACCTGCAGGAACTCGTTTTTACGCAACACACCATTGTTCACGAAGACGCAGGTGAGACGGTCGCCGATGGCCCGCTCCACCAGCACAGCAGCTACCGAGGAATCGACTCCGCCGGAGAGCGCACAGATGGCGTGCCCATCGCCTACCTGCTCGCGTATGGCAGCGACCGTCGATTGGATGAACTGGGCAGAGGTCCAGTTTGGCTCGGCGTGGCAAATGCGGAACAGGAAGTTACGCAACAGCTCCGTGCCGCGGGGCGTGTGCCGCACTTCAGGATGAAATTGAATGGCCCACATCCTGCGCGCGGGGTCGGCAATGCCGGCAACCGCGTTGGGGGTGCGCGCGGTCAGGGTAAAGCCCGGCGGAAGCTCCAGGGCCTCATCCCCGTGGGACATCCACACGTCGAGCGTGGCCGGCAGGCCGGCAAACAAGTCCCCTGCCTCCCCGTCTACTACTGAGACGTGCGCCGGACCGTACTCGCGCTTGTCGGCGGGGCGTACTTTACCGCCCAGGTGGTGGGTGAGGAACTGCAGGCCGTAGCAGATACCGAGGATGGGCAAGCCGAGCGCCAGCATGCCGGGATCCGCGGGGGGCGCGTCGGCATCGTAGACCGAGCAGGGACCACCCGAGAGGATCAAGCCGAGAGGATGATGGGATTGAATTTCAGCAACGGAAGCACTGCAGGGGAGCACTACGGAAAAGACATTTTGCTCTCGGATGCGGCGCGCGATTAATTGGGTATATTGACTGCCAAAATCCAGGATGACGATCGAGGAAGTATCCACAAACCAGTTTTTCAGGGATTGCCCTGGTGAGCAAGCGAGGAGTCACCCGCTCGGGCATTTGGCTGATGGAATTGCCAGAAGCGCACGAATGCCGCCAGCCGCACGACCTGAAAGAAATCACTGGCCACGAGATAGAGCACAGTCACCGCGGCCCACCAGAGATACAGCGCGAGGCCAGTCATTTCGGTTTCAAAGGGCAGGGGAATCGCCGAGAACACCATGGCCAGCACCACCAGCGCCAGGCGCACGATGCCAAGCACCAGGTTGACCTCGACCAGCTTGCCAGTGAGCGGCCCGAGGCGCAGACTCCGCGCCAGGCTGCGAGCCACGCCCTTTCCTTCCAGCATCGCGAGTAAGGGAGCGATGGAAAAGACCCAGCTGACCAATGCCCAAAGCACAAAGATTCCCAGCGAGAGGCAGATGACCCAGGCACTATAAGCGACCAGGTTGGGCGTCGCGTCCGCCAGAGTATTCTCCGCGGCCCAGCCCACCGCCTTGTACCAGCCGAGCGAGACCAGCACGAGCGCTGTGATGCGCAGCAGTTGCAGCGCGACCAGCGAGAATGGCGCGGGCCGCATGGCAGGGTCCAGGCGCTGCAGCAACGCGCTTCTTCCCAGGCCTGACAGGATTGCCCAGCTGGCGGCCAGGAGAGGACCAAGCCAGAGTGCGGTGCGCACCACCGGGTCAACCACCGTGGAAGCCAGAACCGTGAGCTGTTGAGCGGCTTGCATGGGGTCGCTGAGCGAGAGCCCGGCGAAGGACTCGCCTGTCAGCGAAGTACCCTTCAGGATGCGGAAGACTTCGTAGGCCGCCAGGGCGGCTGCGGGCAGGCCGAAAACCCAGCGCCAGAGCAGCTCCCGTAATAGCAGTTGAGGGCGGCGCCAGCAGCTGGCGCAAATATGCATCAGGCGGGGAGCCGGGGAAGGGGGCGGAGCGGAGGTTCCGCGCACGGGGTTACTTAACCACAATGTTGATGAGCTTGCCGGGCACAATCACTATTTTGACCACCTGCTTGCCGGCGAGGGCGGCCTGGACCCTGGGTTCGGCCAGCGCGGCCTGTTGCAGCTGCTCATTGCTGACATCGGGCGCCAGCCGCACAACCGCGCGCAGCTTGCCGTTGACCTGCGCGGGGATTTCCAGCTCTTCCGCACGCGCAAGATCCGCATTGGACGCCGGCCAGGGATGGCGCAGCAGCGAGCCCGTCCCGCCGGTTTGCTGCCACAGTTCGGCGGCCAAATAGGGAGCAAACGGCGCGAGCAGCAGGATCAGCGATGGGATCAACTGGCTCAACAATTCTGCCGAAGACGCCGCCGGCATATCCGCCAGACCGGGCTCAGCCGCGATGATTTCGTTCACCAGTTCCATGATGGCGGCGATGCAGGTGTTGAAATGCCAGCGGCCGCCGAAGTCCTGGGTAATTTTGCTGATGGTCTGGTGCAGCTTACGCAGGAGAGCCTGGGCCAGCGGGGTGGTGGACGCGCTGCTTGCCTGACGAGCGCCGGCAGCTTTCACCTGGTCCTGATAGCGCATGCCCAGGCGATACACGCGGCCGAGGAATCGGCTGATGCCCGCGACGCCATCTTCCTGCCACTCCAGATCACGGTCGGGCGGAGCTGCGAACAGCGCGTACATGCGGGTGGCATCGGCTCCGTAGCGCGCAATCATGTCATCGGGCGAGACTACGTTGCCTTTCGACTTGGACATTTTGGCGCCGTTGCGGATGACCATGCCTTGCGTAAAGAGCCGGGTGGCCGGCTCGTCGTTGCCGATCAATCCCAGGTCGCGCATCACCTTCGTCCAGAAGCGGGAGTAGATCAAGTGCAGGATGGCGTGCTCCACGCCCCCTATGTACTGGTCGATGGGAAACCAGTAGTCGATTTTTCCCCGGCTAAAGGGTGCGGTGCTGTTTTTCGCGTCGGGATAGCGGTAGAAGTACCAGGACGAATCGACGAAGGTGTCCATGGTGTCGGTTTCGCGCCGTGCGGGACCGCCGCAACGCGGACAGGTGGCGTTGACGAACGACGCAACGCGGCTCAATGGCGAGCCATCCTGCTGGGTGATTTCGATTTGCTCGGGCAACAGGACCGGCAACTTGTCATCTGGCACCGGCACGATGCCGTCCTTGGCGCAGTAGAGCACCGGGATGGGGGCCCCCCAATAGCGCTGGCGGCTGACTCCCCAGTCTTTGAGGCGATAGGTCACGGTGGGCTCGCCAAAGCCGTGTTCGGCGGCGAAGGCTTCCATCTTATGGCGGGCCTCCTGGCAGCCGAGACTGTTGTAGTCCCCGGAGTTGATGAGCAGGCTGTCTTCTTCTTCGTAGGGCAGCACGGGTTCGTCGGGATTTCCGGAAGCGGGAGGCTCGCCGCTGCGCCGTGGCAGAACGACGATGCGGACTTCCAGACCGAACTTTTTGGCAAAGTCGAAGTCGCGCTGGTCGTGGGCGGGCACCGACATGACGGCCCCGGTGCCGTATTCGAGCAGGATGTAATTGGCCGCCCAGATGGGCACACGCTCGCCATTGAAGGGGTTGATAGCGTAGCGGCCGGTGAAGGTTCCGCGTTTGTCGACGGCTGCAGGGTCCCCGCCATCGCGAGCTTTTTTCTGGTCTTCGACCAGCGCAGCAACTTCTCCGGCCAGGCGCGCGTCAGCAGCGGCAAATTGCTGGATGAGCGCATGCTGGGGGGCGATTTGCAAGCTGGTGGCGCCGAAGATGGTATCGAGGCGCGTGGTGTACACGGGGATTTTCACCGCGTCTTTGGACAGCGAAGCGCCCGGCGTGAAACCTTCGGCAGCGGGTAGCGGGGCTCGGCCGCGATCGCTCTTCTCGCCTTCCGCGGCTTCGTCGAGAACGAATGCAATGGTCGCCCCCTGGCTGCGGCCAATCCAGTTGCGCTGCATGGTGCGCACTTTTTCCGGCCAGCCGGGGAGTTTGTCCAGGCCTTCCAGCAACTCCTGTGCGTAATTGGTCGTGCGCAGGAACCACTGCTCCAGGTCGCGTTGTTCCACTACGGTGTCTTCATGACGCCAGCAACAACCGTCGATCACCTGCTCATTGGCCAGCACGGTGGCGCAGAGAGGGCACCAGTTCACCTTGCTTTGCTTGCGGAATGCCAGGCCCTTCTCCAGCATGCGGAGGAAAAACCACTGCGTCCAACGGTAGTAGTCGGGCAGGCAGGTGGTGATTTCGTTGGCCCAGTCATAGCTCAGCCCAATGCGCCGCATCTGGCGGCGCATGTGGGCGATGTTCTCCAGGGTCCACTCCCGGGGCGGCTTGTTGTTCTTGAGCGCCGCGTTTTCGGCGGGCAGGCCAAAGGCGTCCCACCCCATGGGGTGAAGCACGTTGTGGCCCTGCATCCACATATAGCGGGCCAGGGCATCGCCGATGGCGTAGTTGCGTACGTGGCCCATGTGCAGCTGGCCTGAAGGGTAGGGCAGCATTTCGAGCACGTAGTATTTAGGCTTGCCGCTGGTCTCGGGCTCGGCGCGATAGAGGTCTGGTTGTTCGTCCCAGTTCTGTTGCCAGCGCACTTCGATTTCGGAAGGATCGTAGCGCAACTCACGCGCGGGGCTGGCGGTTGGGGTCACCGCCGCAGCAACGCTCTCAGAGGGAGCGTCTGGAAGGGTGTTTGCGTCTGTAGCAGGCATCGTCACTTTCGATTGTAACCGGCTGCGTTGGTGACGGAGTGGGTGGTGGGGTGCATAGGGACGGTCACGGTTGTGTCAGCACGACCGAACAGTCGCTGGAGTTTCCGGCCAGGCTCAGCTCGGCACAGCAAGAGTCGGATCTGCAGCCAAGTCGGGTGCCCCATATCTCACGACGTCTTTCCAGTCGGGACCGGATTTCCAGTTACGTTGCACCAGACACATCTACGTGTGCGGTTTTCATTGAGGAAAACCGCATGCAGATCGACAGGGCCTCCACCTTCAACAGGAAATCCGGGGAGGTGTTGGAATTCACTACCGCTCGCTGGTCGCTCTTTCCTCCTGACTCCGTTGAGGTACAAGAGGGTAAAAGCCCGCCCACATCTCCCGGCTGAAGAGCGCCGTGAGATATGGGGCACCCGGTGCAGTGGTGGGGTTCGACATTGGTTGTCGCTGCGTTTCGCGCAAAGCAGGGCTGCTTATGCGCATCAGGCCCTCGTCGACGGCCAGGCTGAGCTCCGCACATCAAGCAGCCGGTCAATAACTAAATCGGGTGCAGTGGTGGGGTTCGACATTGGTGGTCGCTTCGCTTCGAGGGATCGGCGGACTCGGTCTTCACGGCCCATCGTCGCCGGGCGGGTGTTTGAGAATTTTGGAGAGCACCGTGAGGCTGCCGTCTACTGGTGGCGGCTGCAAGCCAAGGATGCTCGCCACCAGCGGATAGACGTTCACGTTGGCGAAGGGCTCCAGTGTGGAGCCGGGAACGATGTCAGGACCGATCGCAATGAACAGCGCGCGCATGGAAGGCACGACAGCAGGATCGAAACCATGTGCACCCGGATCGGGCGGTTTGTCTGGTGCGCCGGGGGGCGGCGCATGGGCGCGAATGGCAAAGGGGCCGTTGGGCACGATGATCGGATCACCTTCCCGCCCGTTGCCGTCGTAGTGGTAAATGGAGGGTACCCGCTTCCGGCGATACACCGTGAACGCATCACTTTTGATCTTGAGGTCCTGATAGATCTTTTCAGCAGCAGCCTCGGTGGGCGGGTAGAGCAGAGAGCCCTCGGCCGGGACGTTCGCCAGATCCGTGTACTGATCGAGGTTGATCCACGAACCCTGCTCCTGTTCCATGCCGTGATCCGAGAGGACGATCAGATCGACGGGCAGTGACACGTGGCCCAGCTGTTCCCACAGGCGAGCCATCAGCTGATCCACATGGGCCACCGCGGCGGCGGTTTGTTCGCTGCCGGGTCCGTACTGATGGCCTGCATGATCCACGTTTGAGTAGTAGAGAGTGATCAGGTGGGGCCGCTGCCCGGCTGGCAGGCGGAGCCACGCAATCACCTGATCGATGCGCTGCTCATCCGGGAAGTGATCGTCAAACTTCAGGTAGTAGCTCGGCCGCTCCCCCTGTATCTCTGCTTCAGAACCGGGCCAGAAGAAACAGGCGCTGCGCATGCCCTGCTTCTCAGCGAGCACCCATAGGGGGGTGCCCCCGTACCAGCTTCCATCGCGCACCGTGGCGGGATTGTTATACGCATAACTCTGCTTGCGCAGCGGATCGTAGAAGCGGTTGGCCACGATGCCGTGGTGTTCGGGATAGAGGCCGGTCACCAGGGTGTAGTGGTTGGGGAAGGTCAGGGATGGGTAGGCAGGGATCATGCCCTGTTTGGCGATCGCCCCTTTTGCGCCCAGCGCCAACAAATGGGTGGCGTGATACCCGGCGGCATAGTCGAAGCGAAAGCCGTCCAAAGAGACCAGGACGACGTAAGGCTTTGCTTGCTGCCCGGCTGCGTTGGGCCCGTGATCGACGGTAAGGACGGCCGCCGTGTTCTGTGCGGCGGCTGCGGCGAGCGAGCAACAAAGCAATAGCAGGGCCGCGAGGCCGCGGCACAGCAGGGTCGCCAGGCCGCGGCGCAGCAGAGCCATTAGCCAGCCGCCGCGCGCAGTTGGCCGGCTGCGGTTTCTGGCGTGATATCCCGTTGCGGCATGCCCAGCATTTCGAAGCCGACCATGAATTTGCGCACGGTCGCAGAGCGCAGCAAGGGCGGATAAAAGTGACCGTGGAAGTGACATTCCGCATGCGCTTCCCCGTCAGTGGGCCGTTGATGAAAGCCCATGGTATAGGGAAAGCTGGTCGCAAACAGACGATCGTAGCGCACCGTCAACTGCTTGAGAATGTCGGCCAGACCGCGTTGCTGGGCAGGGTTGAAATCTGTCAGGCTGCCCAGGTGGGCACGACTGAGCACCAAGGCTTCAAACGGCCAAACCGCCCAAAAGGGTACCAGCGCAACGAACTCATTGTTCTCACAAACGATGCGTTGCGCCTGCTGCAGTTCCACTTTCAGCGTGTCGCACAACAGGCAGGAGTTGTGCTGCTGGAGATACGCGCGCTGATTGGCCAGTTCGGCGGCCGGTTCGTCGGGAATGTGCTCCGTGGCCCAGATTTGCCCGTGGGGATGGGGGTTGCTGGCACCCATCATGGCGCCGCGGTTTTCAAAGATCTGCACGTGGCGGATGTCGGGGCGCCCTCCCAGATCGATGTACTCGGCGGTCCAGGCCTGCACCACGCCGAGAATATCGTCGACGGCCATGCCGGCAAGCGTCAGGCTGTGGTCGGGATGAAAGCACAATACGCGGCAAACGCCACGCTCGCTTTCGACACGTAATAAGGGGTGCTGCTCGGCTTGCGGGATTTCCGGCGAGTCGGGCAGCAGCGCCGCATAGTCATTCGTAAAAGCGAAGACGCTGGTGTAGGCAGGGTTTTGATGGCCGCCCGCGCGGGTGTTGCCGGGGCACAAATAGCAGGCAGGATCGTAGTGCACGGCGGCCCTGGTGTCTGTCTTGCTGACTTCTCCCTGCCAGGGCCGCTGGGTGCGATGCGGCGAAACGAGCACCCATCGCCCACGCAATGGGTCGAAGCGGCGGTGGGGGAATTGCAGGTTCTGGTCGCTCATGTCTCCTCGGCGGGTTGACTGCTACTTTTTAGTGGCCGGTTCTGCAGCAGTTCCAGTGACACCCTTGCCCTCCTCCAGGGTAAAGATTCTATCCACGGCTGGGAGCTTCACCGTTTCCTTCGCGCCACTCGGCCAGTGAATTTCTACGCTGTCGACCTTCTCCGCATCACCCAGGCCGAAGTGCAGCCGCGGATCGCTGGCGGACACAAAGCTGCCACTGCTGACCACATCGCCGCGCTGGCGAACGCCTGCGGCGGTGAGGTACACCGTAGCACCTACCGCGTCCCTGGGGCTTTTCGCTCCGCCGGCCAGGCTCAACTCTACCCAATGGTGATGATCGGCATTCACGTTGCGCAGCAGCGTGGGTACGCTGTCGATGCTGTTGATCACCACATCGATACGACCATCATTGAATAGATCGCCAAAGGCCGCTCCCCGCGCAGGGATGACCACCGCCAACCCAGTGCCCTGGACTGCCGGCACGGGATCGAATTTCTTACCCTGCTGATTGCGGAAGAGCAATGGCCGTTCGGCGTAGGTAGATCCCCAGTTGTTCTGGTCGACCACCGGGTACACATGCCCGTTCACCAGGAACAGGTCTTTCCAACCGTCGTTGTCGTAATCGATGAACTCGGTGCCCCAACCCAGAAAGGGCACGGTCACCTCGGCCACGCCCGCGGCATAGCTGTCATCGGTGAAATTGGCATCGCCATCGTTGCGATAGAGCACATCGTAGTCGTCGGAGAAGGTGGTGTTAAACATCCCCAGGCGGCCGTTGTGCTGGTAGTCTCCTACGGCAACACCCATGGAGGCGGTTTCGCGACCGTTCTCATTCAGGGCGTAGCCAGAGGCGTAACTGTCATCTTCAAAGGTGCCATCACCCTTGTTGATGTAGAGGTAGTTGGGGGTGGAATCGTCGGCCACCAACAGGTCGACCTTGCCGTCATTGTTCAGGTCCACAAAGATGGAAGTGAATCCGTAATAACCGTTGGCGTCGCTCACCCCTGCTTTGACGCTGACGTCGGTGAAGGTGCCGTCGCCGTTGTTATGGAAAAGATGATCGTGCTCTCCCTTGAGGCCGCGGGGACCGCACATGACATTCACGCCGCGGAACTGACAGAAGCTGGAAGCGACGGGCGAAGCGCCCCCCCTGGTGGCCGTATCTTCTTCGAAGTGCACATAGCCGGAGACGAACAGGTCGAGCCGCCCGTCACCGTCGTAGTCGCCGAAGCTGGGGCCACTGGACCAGTTGCCCAGTTGCACGCCGGCCTTTTCTGCCGTGTCGGTGAAGGTTCCGTCGTGGTTGTTGTGGAACAAGCGGTTCTTTCCGTAATTCGCCACGAACAGATCCGGCCAGCCATCGTTGTCGTAGTCGCCCACGGCCACTCCGAAGCCCCAACGATCGTTGACGACGCCGGCCTTCGCCGCTACATCGGTAAAGGTGCCGTCATGGTTGTTATGGAACAACGCGGCGTGGGGCGCCTCGGCTTTGCCGGCAAGCGCCTCATAGGTCGAGCCATTCACCATGTAGATGTCGAGCCAGCCGTCTTTGTCGTAATCGAGCAAAGCGACTCCCGACCCGGTGGCCTCAAGGATGGTTTGCTTTTGCGGAGTGCCCATCTTGTGCCGCCAGGCGGTGAGACCGGCTTTGGCAGCGATATCCTGGAACACCACCGGCCCGGTCTTTACAAAGCCGCCGGCAGTGATCGGCCGTTTCTCCGCATCGAGCACCGGGGCGAAGGTGCCCCCGGTGGTTACACCCATGGCCTGAGGCGGGGCTGCCGGCGCTTGCGGAGCACTTTGGCCCTGCGCACTGCAAAAGGCTGTGAGCAGACAGAACGACAGCAAACGACGACGAGGCAACCGGTGCACTCCTTCTCAGGTGACATGGGAAGGATAAAGGATTTTGTGACTGCCGCGGCGAGCCTGCCCCAAACGATTGTGAAGAGGCGTTCATGTGCCTTCCGGGAGGAAGCCTATAGTGCTTGCAGGCCATGACCGCTCGCTTCCAGACCCAGGGTCTGCTCAGGGATACGACCCAGCTCACCCTGGGCCAGGGAGGCCGGCTGCTGATACAGGCTGCCTATTTCGTCCTGCTGGCCCGGGCACTGGGACCCGATCGATACGGTGCGTTCATCACCGCCGTGGCGATGGCGGCTTTGCTCGGCCCTTTCTCCGGGCTGGGCGCACCCAACTTGTTCATCAAGAACGTGCGTGCCGGCAGACGGGATGCGCGGGTGTGCTGGGGAAACGGGATTCTCCTGTCGGTGCTGTCAGGGACAGCGCTTTCCGGACTCGCGATCGGATTGTGCTTATTGCTCCGTCTGAAAGTCCCTCTGCCGGTGATGCTGCTTGTATCTGTGGCAGATCTTGTTCTTCTGAAAGTTACAGAACTGGCCGCTTCTGGTTTCATCGCGCTGCAGCAGGTGAAGCAGACTGCCCTGCAAAGCGTGGCGGTCAGTGGCTTGCGCCTCGCCGGGATCCTGCTGCTGATGGCGGCGTCGCATTCGCTATCTCTAGAGCGATGGGCGCTGGTCTATCTCGTCACCAGCTTGTTAGGGATGGCCTATGCGGTAGTTACAGGATCGCTTTGCTGGGGCGCACCGCGGACTTACCTGAAGGCCTTAAGAGAGGATGTGGCAGAAGGAGTTTTCTTCAGCGTTGCCGGCTCCGCGGCGACGGTTTACAACGACATCGACAAGATCATGCTGAGCCGGCTCGGGGGCCTGGAGGCGACCGGCGTGTACGCCGCCGCCTACCGCGTGATCGACGTCAGTATGACGCCGGTGCGTTCGCTGGCCGCAGCAGCCTACCCGCAGTTTTTTGTGCGCGGGCAAAAGGGTGCGAACGCCACCTACCTGTACGCACGGTCACTGATCACGAGAACGTCGATTTACGGCGTGGCGGTGGCGGCGGGCTTATGGTTCCTGGCGCCGCTGCTATTGCATATGCTGGGAGCTAGATACAGCGCCGTCGTACCGGGGGTCCGCTCCCTGGCGCTGATTCCCTTGCTGCGCTGTATCCATTCGTTTATGGCAGACGCGCTTTCTGGAGCGGGACGGCAGCGCACGCGGATGGGCGTCCAGGTGGTTATCGCTTTGGTTAACATAGGGGCAAACCTGGTGATCCTGCCGCGCTACTCCTGGCGCGGCGCTGCGTGGACAAGCGTCGGCTGCGACGCACTGCTGGTTATCTCGTTCTGGTTACTGGCTGCTTTCTACAGTCGCCGCGCGATGCCGCGGACGGAGCAACGAGTGAGTGCGTAGCGAGTTAAGCCGGGGTCTCATCTTATTGGGCGGCAGGGGTCCATCTTTTCTCCGCAGCGCATGGTTGCATGTTTTTAGTGTGCGAGCTTAGGGCGATGCGCGCATCAGGATGCACATTGAAGTACACATTAGGTTGCGCATTCCCTTAATGGTCATTCGTCGCAATCACGTTCCCGCTCCCCTGAAAGGGTCACAGATCGACGGCAAAGCAGCGCGATCTGCAGTGCTATACTCTGCTCGATGGATTGACTTAGTACAGATATAAGAGGATGCAAGCTACGGGTGCGGATCGGATCTGATTAGATCTGCTTACTTTCGTAATCTCCATTGCTACTTTTTTGCTTGCTTGCCACTCTCTTATTATGAAACGCAACGATGACATGCGATTGCGCACAGTTCCTTTTGCCGGGTGAGTAAGATGAGCTCTCAAATCCTTACGGATAGCAGCCAGCTATTAGATAGCAGCAGCAGTCACCGCTTAGCGCGCCCGGCGTTCCTGGATGGGCCGCGGGCTGTGCAGCTCGTCATGGGCAAAAAAAATCTGCTGGCAGTATCAGAAGAGATACGCCAACTGCGGCGACGCTGCGACCAGCAGGATGATCTGACGACCGACCCGGAATACTTTGTGGCTGCCAACACCCTGGCAAACCGACGGTGTGCGGCGGTCTTGATCCGGCGCGACCGGGAACTGGAAGCATGCGTACTTTTCTATGAACATACACGGCTTGGTATCGGTCTTGGGCTGTTTCGCGGAGGGGACTACATTGGCGAAAGCCTGGTTGCCGGTCCTGAGGAACTGCACGTTCACTTTGTGCATCTGGCGATCGAATGCCTAATGAAACAGTGGCGGATTCATGGGGTGAGCATCACCATGAAAGCCAGGGCTGAAGCTTGTATCGATATAATGGGCCCGGCGAGCAGGTATCGCAGGTTCAATGGACTCGACATACAGCACAAGCTGCCGCTGAAGAGCACCTATGAAGGCATGCTTGCCAGCCTGGGGCCGCGCACCCGGCGCAGCCTGGCGGGCAAACGCCAGCAACTGGAAAAAAGCACGCAGGTCAGGTTTGTTTCGGCGATTGAACCGGAGCAGTGCCTGGAAGTGATGTTGGGTTTGGAAGAGAAAGCCATGCCGCAGCGGATTTCTGATTACTTTCACGCCCGTTATCGCTTGCTGCGCGGCAACCCGGATTTCTTTTCCATGGGCTTACGCTTACCGGATGGACCCTGGCTGAGCATGGTGAGCGGGTGGCGGCGCAATAAGGTCACTTACATCGACCTGCAGATGAATGATATGCACTATAAGAAAGAATCACTCTCCGCGGTGATGCGCGCTTTTCTGCTGGAGCACGAGATCGGGCGCGGGCAGGAGCTTATGAATTTTGTTGGTGGCTCTTCGTTGTTGCTCAGGAGATACTGTGAGCCAGTGGAAGCGAATACCGACATTTTTATCTGCAAGCCCGGCATGCTGGCGCGGACCTTTGAGTGGGCCGCTACGCACATGCAGGCGGCCAGCGTCTACGAGCGGGTGAAGCCGGTCACGGGTTCAGACGCAGGGCCGCAACTTGCCGATGCTGTTAAATCGGAATGCGGAGAATAGCGCTCTCCGCCTGGCTGGGGTTTTTGCTGCTTCCGCCATTGTTGGCACAGAGCGTTGTTTTCGTGAGTCCCAGTACTCAGGGGCAGCTTACGATTGCCTGCAGTGCCGATTCTCTCACCTCGTTTGAAGAACTCCATTACCTGGCCACGGCGCGTTATTTGGCGAAACAGCTATGCACGCAGGGGCATGTGGACGCGGCGGTCGGGTTGTGGCGCGGGCGCGCGGAGAATTCGGGCATGATCGACGGCTGCACGCACGACCGGGCGCGCGCGCTGGGCGCCCTGCTGGGCGAGTACTACCATCAGAAGGCGGCGCTGGTATTCGAGCGCAAGCCCGGTGGACAGGCGCGGCTGGTGAGCTTTCGGGTGCAGGCGTCGCTGCCGGTGATTTCGAGAACGTTGACGCGCAGCCAGGTGAGCGGCGCCACGGTGGTTCCTCGTGGGGCTTATGCCTTGATCTTCATGGTGGCCACGGATGACCGGGCACGGGGGCAAGGCCACCGGCTGTATGTCCGGCTGCACGGGCGCGAGTTGCAGGAAGAGGCGGGGACGGCCGAGCTGATCGGTGACAACGATCGCGCGCGTGCAAAGGATATTTATCACCAGTTGTTGCGGAAGGCTCCTGCAGAGGTGCAGAAGTTGGAGAGTGGTATGTATTCCGAGCAGTTCAGCGATCTGGGGATGGACGGGAGTGCGCAGTAGAGCTCAGTTGGGTGTTTGTCACGCTCGCGCGGTGGGGTTGGTGAGGGGTGGATAGTTATGGGTTGAGAGTTGTGAATTCCCACATCTCCCGACTGAAAAACGTCGTGAGATATGGGGCACCCCAGGTTGTTACAGGTTGAGTGAGGAGCTTGGGGTTAAGGTTGGAGAGTTGTGGGTTGTGATTCACCCGGGTTGTTACGGATTGGGTGAGGAGCTTGGGGTGGGTTGGAGAGTTGTGGGTCGAGAGTTGTGAACTCTGCCGGGTTGTTACGGACTGAGTGAGGAGCCGGGGGTCAAGGTTGGAGAGTTGTGGTCGAGGGTTGTCAAGTCATCAGGTTGTTGTTACGGGTCAGTCGGAAGTTGTGGGACGTTTGTGAATTCAGCCCAGGTTGTTACGGATTGAAGTGAGGGGATTGTGTTTGAGGCGCAGCTGCCCCACATTTGCTCGCCAAAGGCGAGATGTGGGGCAGTTTGGCCGGGGTGGCGGGTGCGGCTACTTCGACTTTTCGACGTGACCGCCGAATTCGAAGCGCATGGCGGAGAGCAGTTTGTCAGCGAAGAGAGCTTCGCCTCGCGAACTGAAGCGCTCGTAGAGCGATGACGTGAGTACGGGCACGGGTACACCTTCATCAATGGCGGCTTTGATGGTCCAGCGGCCTTCGCCGGAATCGGAGACGCGGCCGCTGAAGTCAGACAGAGCCGGGCTCTTGGCCAGGGCCGATGCGGTGAGATCGAGCAACCAGGAGGAAACCACACTGCCTCGGCGCCATACCTCAGCTACATCCGCCAGGTTGAAGTCGTATTGATAGTGTTCGGGGTCGCGCAGAGGCGTGGTCTCTGCATCAACCTCGCCGGTTTTTTTGCCGACGTTGGCAGCGTGCAGAACATTCAAGCCTTCTGCATACGCGGCCATCAGACCGTACTCAATGCCGTTGTGCACCATCTTGACGAAGTGGCCGCCGCCGCTGGGGCCGCAGTGGAGATAGCCAAGCTCTGCAGTGCCGCCGGTCTTTTCGCGTCCAGGGGTGCGTGGGATATCCCCGATGCCCGGGGCGATGGTTTTGAAAATAGGCTCCAGATATTGCACGGCCGCGGTTGGGCCGCCGATCATCAGGCAGTAGCCGCGCTCCAGACCCCAAACGCCACCGCTGGTGCCCACATCGACATATTGAATGCCCCTGGGCGCCAGCTCAGTGCTGCGCCGGATGTCATCGATGTAGTAGGAATTGCCACCGTCAATGAGAATGTCTCCCGATTCCAGGTGGGGTGCGATTTGGGCAATGGTTTCATCCACCACGGCGGCGGGAATCATCAGCCAGATGGCGCGTGGCTTGCTGAGTTTGCTCACCATGTCCGCGTAGGAGGAAGCACCGACTGCATTGTGCTTCTCAAGATCCTGCACCGTCGCCGCCGAACGGTCGTACACCACGGCAGTGTGACCATTATTTAACAAACGCCGCACCATGTTGGCGCCCATCCTGCCCAGACCCACCATTCCTAGTTGCATCGACTCGCTCCTCTTTCCTGTTTGCGTTGTTCTGTGGTTGTGCTCATATCGCTGCTTTGCTGATTATTTGCCTTTGCGGTAGCGGGCAATGAGGTTGTTGGTAGAAACGTCGTGCTGCAGGTTGGGAGAAGGGTCTTCAATCTCAGCAATGATGTGCTGCGCGAGCACCTTACCCAACTCCACTCCCCATTGATCGAAGGAGTCGATGCCCCAGATGGTGCCCTGGGTGAATACCGAGTGCTCGTAGAGAGCGACCAGTTTGCCCAGGGTTTCGGGGGTGAGCCGCTCTGCCATGAGCACGTTGGAAGGACGATTGCCCTCAAAAACTCTGTGCGGCACCAGCCAGTCAGGGGTGCCCTCGGCCTTCACCTGCTCGGCAGTTTTGCCAAAGGCCAATGCCTCGGCCTGAGCAAAGACATTGGCCAGCAGGATGTCGTGATGCCGTCCCAGTGGATTCAGCGTCTCTTCGAAGGCGATGAAGTCACAGGGAATGAGCCGGGTTCCCTGATGAATTAACTGGTAGAACGAGTGCTGTCCGTTGGTGCCGGGCTCGCCCCAGTAGATGGGCCCTGTCTGGTAGGTGACCTGCTCGCCATCGAGGGTGACGTGTTTGCCATTGCTTTCCATCGTGAGTTGCTGCAGGTAGGCGGGAAAGCGCTTTAGGTATTGTTCGTACGGCAACACCGCCATGGTCTGCGCATCGAAGAAGTCGGTGTACCAGACGGTGAGCAGGCCCAGGATGACGGGCAAGTTACTGGCAAATGGGGCGGTGCGGAAATGCTCATCCATGGCGTGGAAGCCGCTGAGCATGGCGCGGAAATTTTCCGGACCGATGGCCAGCATGGTCGACAGGCCGATGGCGGAATCCATGGAGTAGCGTCCGCCGACCCAATCCCAAAAGCCGAACATGTTAGCGGTGTCGATGCCGAATTTGGTCACCTCAGCCGCGTTGGTCGAGACGGCCACGAAGTGCCTGGCGACGGCCCTCTCGTCCTTGAGGCCAGCCAGCGCCCAGTCGCGCGCGGAGTGCGCGTTGGTCATGGTTTCGAGGGTGGTGAAGGTTTTCGAGGAGACGATGAACAGGGTCTCTTCGGGATTGAGATCGATGACTGCTTCGGCGAAATCGGTACCGTCCACGTTGGAGACGAAGCGGAAGGTCAGCGAGCGGTCGCTGTAGTACCGCAGGGCCTCGTAGGCCATGACAGGACCGAGGTCAGAGCCGCCGATGCCGATGTTGACGAGGTTGCGGATGCGTTTGCCGGTGTGGCCTTTCCATTCTCCGCTGCGAATGCGGTTGGCGAACGCGGTCATTTTGTCGAGCACTTCGTGCACCGCGGGCACCACATTCTCTCCATCGACCAGGATGCTCTCACCTTCAGGGGCGCGGAGGGCGACGTGCAAGACGGCGCGCTTCTCGGTGATGTTGATTTTCTCGCCGCGGAACATGGCATCGATGCGTTGCTTCAGACCGGACTCCTCTGCCAGTTGCAGAAGGAGCTTCAGCGTTTCGGGCGTGATGCGATTTTTGGAATAGTCGAGGAACAGGCCAGCGGCTTCGATGCTGAACCGGGTGGCGCGGTCCTTGTCGCCGGCAAACAGCGAGCGCAAATCCTGGCTGCGGATTTGGTCATGATGGATTTCGAGTGCCTTCCAGGCCGATCGTTGGCCCAGGGGCTGCGCCTTCACTGCTGTTGCCATCGCATTGCTCCGTTCTTGCTGCGTCTTAGTGGAAGCTTAGAGCTTTGGATGCCTTTGCCATCGCAAAGTTCCCTGCTCCGCATAGATTCTCTCAGATGTACTGGTGCGGCATTGCTGTCTGGCTTGGGTTGTGGGCGCCAGTTGATGAATATGGTGGGATTTTTCAGTTGTCGGGCTTGGGCGGCCTGACAAGAGGCGGTGGCAGGAGGCTTACCGGGCGTGGGATCGTGCTGGAGAAGTGAGATGAAGGACGGGCTTTTAGCTCCTGTGCCGAGCACGCTTGCACCTCGATACGAGGGAGGACGCACCGTAGTTGAGCCAGGGCAGGGTTTAATTCCGTAGGGTATATGGCAGAGTCGGAAACCGGGTTCGTTCCGGTTTGTGCTTCCGGAGCGATTGTGCGGCGGCACGGTAGGTCCTCTACTTGTCTGACCCTGGGGCGGTGTTGAGAAGCGTGGAGGGGCAGGGGCGCGCAGCAGATCCCTTGTATCTAGAAGGAGGCGGCATTTTCGTTGAGAATGTCGCTGA
>CAZZVD010000086.1:0-17880 GCA_964657465.1 uncultured Acetobacteraceae bacterium
CTAGAATGTCGCATTACCCAGGTGGATTACCTCAGAAGACTTTTTTGTCTCCAGGCTGCAAACCGCCTGGCACAGGTTCCACGTACTTAATGCAGCACCATTGGAGCAGGACTGTGCCTTGCATTGAAATGAAAGAGCTTGAACTGCTTTGCGCCCGCTTTGCCGAACGCCGGAGCCGTCAGCAACCCTTAAGCGATGAACGACGGAAGGGTTCGGGCCTGGTACGCCAGTCCGGGCAGGCCCGCGCCGCATACCTGATACAGGCGCATCAGTTGGCCTGCAAACGATGCAGCTCATAGCCAGCAAAAGAGCGAAAAGCTGGCCTCAGGACCCCGGCTCCAGCAACCAAATCGGATGCCCCATATCGACCGGCGGCTTCATCGTCGGGAGATGTGGGAATAAACAGCCCTCATTTATCAACTCCAAGCACTCCGGCGGGCCGGCGACAGGCACTCTTCTTTTCCCTATACCCAGCTCATGAGACTTCCTGCCCTGCGTTGACCTCGCTGGTCGCCCCAGGATCACTCATCTCGATCGCGGAAACCACCGAGTCTGCCACGCGCAACAACGTTTCCTTCTGTTTGTCAGTGATCTGCCGGGGCCGTGTATCCAACACGCATAACGAGCCCACGACCTTTTCCTGGTGATCTCTAAGCGGAGCGACGGCACAAAAGCGGATGCCATGGTCCTGTAAGAAAGCATCGTTGGCAAAACGCGCATCCTCGGCAGTGTCCGGAACGATGGCGAGGGCTTCAGTTAACGCAAGTTTGTTGCAAATCGAGCAGTCCCGATTCGACCAGCCGGTTTCCAGCGATTCTTCCGGAAGGCCACACTGTGATTCCCAGAAGTGCCGGTTGCCATCGGCTGCAGTGATGAGAACGATAGGCGCATCCACCGACCGGGCAAGGTGCAGGGCCAATCGGTCGAACATGCCTTCTACTGGCCCATCGAACGGATCGATACTGGGCATGACTTGAGCATCTTCGGCAAGCACATGTTCCACCTTGTCATCTTCTTCGGCCGATTCCGGAACAGCCGTGGACGCGACGGCAGGGCGGAGGACCGAACCCAGGTAGTCGGCCATAAGTTGGAGCGAAGATACAACGTGCCGTGCATCTTCTGTTGGGATGCGGCTGCGCAGAGACGACAGGTCTTGTTCATCGCCCAGAATGCAGGCCAACACCGTGCTTTCAGGAAAGCGCCCCCGAATCTGGTGGCAGCGCATTTTGCTATAGCGGGCTGCCCGCGGGGGAACGCCCACCACACAAAGCACCTCCGGCTTTATCCGCGTCATGAGCTCCTGCACGCTGTTAAGCGAGGATTTGGCCGGGATGATGGTGACTGCGGCGATGGAGGCAAGCGCCTGTTGAGCCAATTGGCAGGCGATCTCATCCGCGAAATCCCTGGCCGGAATACAAATAATATTCCTGGGAGCCGGGCCCGCCGCATCCGGGCTCCCCACAGGGGCCAGCTCATCCACTAATTCCTCAATGCTCTGCAACAACTCGTCGGCGCGGCCGGCAGTCATTTCTCCGGAATGTTTTGCTTCTTCCACCATGGCCAGCGCCGGTACTATGACTGTGTCGTATACCTCAGCCCGCGGCCGCGCCTTCAACGAGGAAACCACCAACGCGCGAGCGTCGTGCGTATTTGAGGCCAGGATGCGCTGATAGAAGTGTTCCGAAGGTGGCAGCCCGGTGCGCTCGCCAAAAAGCACTTCGAGGTAGCGCAGGCGTGGCACCTGGCGGCCGATGACGATAAGACATACTGTGAGCGGCGTTGAGAGCAGAAGGCCTGGCAGGCCCCACAGGAACGTCCAGAAAACTGCAGCTATCAGCACAGCCAGTGCGGAGATGCCGGTGGACGCGCCGTACAACATAGGTTCGACAACGTTCGCTGTCGTGATCTCAAGACAACCGAAGCTCACCACTGTCCACACCAGCTTGCCCCAATGGGGCGAGACCGCGGCGGCAAGCAGCAGCGGCCCGGCGGCCGCCATCATGATGCCCACGTACGGCACAAACCGCAGCACGCAGGTGAGAACACCCCAAAGCAGTGGGTGGGGCACGCCAATGAAAAACATGGCTACGCCCACCGCGGTCCCGTAAAAAAGGTTAACCACCAGCTGCATTTGCAGATAGCGGCTCACCCGTAAGGTCGCATCCTTGATCGCTACCGTCGTCAGGTGCATTCGTTCACTACCGGCCAGCTTCAGCCCGCGATCCCGAAGGTCTTCCCTGCCGATCAACATGAAAATGAGAAAAATGACGATGATGAACGTGGTGGTGAGCGGATGCACCAGGGGCGTGATCGTGCGGCCAGCCAACTCGACCATCGACTCTTCAGGAACTTCAACGCGCACTGCCACTGGTTCTGCGGGAGTCCTGGCAGCTAGCGGTCCCGGGCTGGGGACTGCACGGGCACGGCTGCTCGCGCGCGGTACACGAACCACGGGCAGCACCGGCTCAGCGGCAGAGGTGCCACTGCGGATTCGCTTGTTGAGACCGTTCAGCATCTCGATCGTGCTGCTTAACTTATCGGCCGAGTCGAGGTGCAGTGACTCGATCTTGCTCCGCATATTCTGCTGATACTGTGGGATCTCACCCGCAAGGTTATAAATCTGCCCCAGCAAAACCCAACCCACCACGGCAACACCGGCGAGCGAACACAGGATCACCAGCAGAGCGGCCGGTGTGCGTCGCATGCCCAGGCGCTCTAATCGCTGCGCCGCCGGCGCCAGTACGAACGCGACCAGGGCGGCCAGGGCCAGGGGCACAAACACTTCTCTGGCGAAGTAAAGCACCGCAACGACCAGTATGCCGGTGAACAAGGCACTGTCCGGGGGCTTCAGGTTATCGCGTACGCCGTTCAGCATTGGTGAGTACGATGCACGATTGTTGAGGACGTAAACACTATTTATCCGCCCTGTTCCCATCTTTGGTAACAAGCAAACCCAAAAGCTCTGGTTGCCATCCCTCTATCAGGTAAACCCCAATGAAAACAACCAGGCGTGCCGAAATTATTAGCATCGAGCAAGGGACTGCAAGCAAGCTTAACCAGAAGCCATCAGACAAGAAGGAAAAGACCCTGCCCGTTGCAGCCAAGCGTTACGATTTACCGTGCTTATATCAGGGCTGACGCCTTGCTGCACAAGCTGGTGAAAGCGCAATGGCTATCGACTAATTAGCCCCCAACTTGTCATCCTGAGCGCAGTCGAGGGAGGACATGGGGCTAGCTAACCCGCAAAACATGTCGTCGCAGACCAAAACGCGCAAGGCCATAAGCCAAAACACAGCGACAGGCTCACCCCTCCCTTCAACTTGTCGCACCGATCAGGAGTGGTGAGAAATCCGGAGACGACCACAACGCCTCCAGGGATTAGGGCATTGTGGTCGGAAGCTGAGGGTTGTGGTGAGAAATTCGGGCTAGTTCTTCAAACCTGACGTTTTGGATCGGGTACTGTCGCCACTGCTCATAATCGAAGTGCCACCACTCTGTGGGGATGACAGCGAATCCTTGGGCCTCCATCGCCTGCCGCAGGATCGCGCGCAATGCGCGTTGGCCCGCGGTTCCCCCGGGATAGTCGGCGTAGGCTCGATCCGTCATCTCATCGTAGCCACTGGGCATGACCACTTCCTGCCCATTACGCAAATCATAAAGGGACAGATCGACAGCGCAACCGCGGTTGTGTTTGGAACCCTCTGCCGGGTTAGCGACAAACTTCTTTTGGTCGTCGGGCGTTGCTTTCCAGAAAATTTCTGTGACATACCACGGCCGATAGCCATCGTGGATGACCAGGCCATAGCCCTGTGCTCGCAACGATCGCTGGACACGGACCAGGGCTTCCGCTGCAGGCCGTTGCAGAAATGCGCGGGCCTGCGTGTATACCGGCTCGCCTAGAAAATCGTTAGTCGTCGCATAGCGAATATCGAGCTTGATCGTGGGATCGAGGGTGACCACTTCCACCAGGTCCGGCTTGCGAAACGTTCCCTGCTCCACAGGAGGCTGCTCTTTGAGCGCCTCCGCGCGCAACTCTGAGACCGGGCGCAGGGCCTTGATGTGGAAACTAACCTGCTGTGCCTGCCCTGGGTACAGCAAGACAATGCCCCCTACCGCGCTGGCAAACCAGCCTGACAGTGCGCGCATGCACCTCCTACGAAAGCAGATCGATCACGTTCGCGATGAAATAAGTGAGAGGATCATAAACCACTACGTAACCGTCAAAGTAGCCCATCTGGTAACCAGGCGGCGGAGGCGGCAAATAGCCGTACACATTCGGAGGCAAAGGAGACAAGTAGGCGATATCCGTGAAGGGAAAGAACCCGCCAATTTCAAAAATGGGGCGTCGCGCACGATTGATATAGGAGAGGTGATTGCGATAGTAACGCCTCAGGTAAGCACTGTCATTCGGCCGAAAGTGATAGGAAGGACGGTTTTGCGGGGGCCTTCCCCATTGTGGCGGACGATTCGGCCCATGCACCGGCCGGTGATCGGGCCCATGCACCGGACGATTGCCGGGGTTCGGCCGATTCGGCTGACCAGGATTAGGCCCTGAAGGATTAGGCCGTGAAATAGGCCGCGAAGGATTGGGTCTGGCAGGCGGCCCCGCGCCGTTGTTGTTACCCGGAGGGCGCCCGCCGGTGGGCCGCGGAGCAGGCTTCTGCAATGAAGACGGCCTTGATCCACCGGTAGGGGGACGATTGCCTGCACCGGGTCTCCCCCCGTTCGGCTGACCTCCCTGGGCAGGCCGCGTGTTTTGTTGTTGCGGAGCCTGAGGGAACGTGGGCACTGTTCCCACCAGTAACGCCATCGCCGCCAACTGCAGTGTTCGAGCTACACTCGTTGCCACAGTCACCCCCACGGTCAGAAAGATAGTCTGGATTCAGCCAGTCTCGCCTGCCTGGTCCAAGTTAGTCGTAATACTCCAGTCCCAGGTGGGTAATCAGGGACTCACCCTTGATGTGGCGCAAAGTATTCTTGAGCTTCATCAATTGAATGAAAAGGTCGTGCTCCGGGTAGAGCCCCGGGGCGGTCATGGGCGATTTCCAGTAGAAGCTGAGCCACTCCTGAATACCCAGATCGCGCAAGCTGGGCGTGCGGGCGGCTAAATCAAGAAACAGCACCAGATCGAGCGCGATCGGCGCCGCCAGGATAGAGTCGCGACACAGGAAATCGACCTTGATCTGCATCGGATAACCGAGCCAGCCGAAGATGTCGATGTTATCCCAACCCTCTTTGTTATCACCACGCGGGGGGTAATAGTTGATCCTTACCTTGTGGTAAATGTCTTTATAGAGATCCGGATAAAGCTCAGGCTGCAGAATGAAGTCCAGCACGCTCAGCTTGGACTCTTCCTTCGTCTTGAAGGACTCGGGGTCGTCCAGCACTTCGCCATCGCGGTTGCCCAGGATGTTCGTGGAGTACCACCCGCTCACTCCCAGCATGCGTGCCTTAAATGCGGGCGCCAGCACAGTTTTCATGAATGTCTGGCCGGTTTTGAAGTCCTTGCCCGTTATGGGCGCGCCATTCTTGCGAGAGAGCTCCTGCATTACAGGCAGATCGACGGTCAGGTTCGGTGCGCCGTTGGCGAAGGGAATGCCCTCCATCAGCGCTGCATAGGCATAGAGCATGGAGGGCGCGATGTTGATGTCGTTTTCTTCCATGCCCTTTTCGAATGCGGCGACTGAGGAGTGTACTTCGGTAGGGGTTAGGAAGATCTCGGTAGAGGCGCACCAGATCATCACCTGGCGGTCAGTAACCTTTTTATAAGCGCGGATGTCAGCCCGTATCTGCTCGGCGAGGTCGCGCTTATTCTTACCCTTCTTGACGTTCTGGCCGCTTAAGCGCTTTACGTAGTACTGATCGAACGCGGCACAGAGCGGCCGGATGCCCTCGAGGAAAGGACGGATGGTCTCCAATTGATCGCGATCGAGCACCTGTGCGGTTTTGGCGGCTTCGAACATGTTATCGGGGAAGATATCCCACCCTGTGAAGGTGACATCTTCCAGTCTGGCCAGCGGCACGAAGTCTCTGATCAATGGGCTGCGCGCATCGGTACGTTTGCCCAGGCGAATGGTGCCCATCTGTGTAAGGGAGCCAATGGGCTTTGCGATCTTCTTGCGCACGGCTTCGACGCCGGCTACCAGGGTGGTCGCAACCGCCCCCATACCGACCAGCATGATTCCTAATTTTCCGTTTGCGGGCTGAATGACTGAGTTCTCAGCAGACTCTTGGCTGCCGCTGGTGGGGGTAGACATTTTCTTGCAGTTCCGTCCTCTCGCGTCTTGTCGGCGTAATCGCTGGCGTGCTCATGTACACGGAGTGGCGCAGCGACAACGCACCTAAGTGAGTCTCATCCTTCCCCAGGGCTTTGGCAAATCAAGCAGGCTCAACGGATAGAAAGCGAGCTTCAATGGCCAGACAGGTGCTGCGAAGGAATGAATGGTGTATGGAGCAATGCGGCCATTCAGGATTTGAGTCACTGAGGCGCGCTTCGAATGGAATACGTCCTTCAATAAATTCGAGTTTTCGATCGTCAGCCTTCGCAGGAACCCGGTGTTTTGGAAGCGTTAGCTTTCGAGCCCTCGCAGCTGCTCGCCAAGCCGCAAGTGATCGCGAAGCAAGCCCTTACTCCGCGTGGCTCTGAACGACACGGGCAAGCAGGAGATAAGACTCAGGCTTCGCCGGCGCGGCTGCGCTGCTTCCAATGCGACCAGACAAACCAGACGATGGCCGCCAGTAGCACCACCTCGACCCCCAGATGGAATCGATGGAAGACCTCTTTAAACCGGGGATCGGTCTCCCAGGATTGGCCGAGCCGCAGCCCCACGTAGGCCAATGCGAAGCACCATGGCCACGAGCCTAGAAACGTGTAGAGGTGGAACTTGCCTTGCGGCATCTTCGCAATACCGGCCGGTAACGCGATGAACGTGCGCACGACGGGGAGCAGGCGAGCAACAAAGACCGTAATCGATCCGTATTTGTCGAAGAAGTAGGTAGTGCGATCGAGATCATGCCTATTCAACAACACGTACCTGCCGAAGCGCTCGACCATGGGCCGGCCACCATAGGCGCCTACCCAGTAGGCAATCGCCGAGCCAAGGTTGCATCCGATCGCTCCCGCCGTGGCTACCCAGAGAAGCTGGAAACGTCCGGTGTACACCAGGTAGCCGGAAAACGGCATGATGATCTCGGAAGGCAGCGGAATGCAGGCCGATTCCAAACCCATCAACAAGGCAATGCCGAGGTAACCGGTGGAAGAAATAACGGCGATGATGAAATGCGCGAGGACGGCAATGATTTTCTCGGTCATCGAACCGCAGTATAACCGCTTGCTCCCAAACAAAATATGACCCCGGAAGCTTTGCTACCATGGAGTTTGCAAAGGAGTACGCCATGGCAGAAGCCCTGACACCCGAAGTTTCTGAAGCAGTGCAATCCGCCTCGGAATCCCAACCAGCCCCGCAGAAAGTGGTGAAGCGGCAAACCATTGGTTTCACGTTCTTCAAGGTGCTGCCGGAATGGCGCCGGCTGCCGGCGGCAGAAAAGCAGGAGCACCGCGAGGCCTTTGCCGCAGTCATCAAACGCTGGAACCAGCCCGGTCGCTTGCTGACGCTGACTTATTCCACGGTCGGGCTGCGCGGCGATTGCGACATGGTGCTCTGGCGTATTTGCTACACGCCCGAAGATCTCAACGAGATGACCGCAGATTTGCTGGCAACGCCCCTGGGCGGTTACCTGCAGATCGCTTACAGCTATCTGTCGATGACCAAGCGATCACAGTACTTGATCGGGCACGAGCACGAAGGCCAGCATGATTCCCGCGGAACCCTGCGCCCCGGCGGTCAGAAATATATCTTCATCTATCCTTTCTGGAAAACACGCTCCTGGTACCTGTTGCCGCAGGAAGAAAGGCAACGCTTGATGAATGAACACATCCGGGTGGGTCACCTGTATCCGCGGGTCAAATTGAATACCACCTATTCCTTCGGCATCGACGACCAGGAATTTGTGGTGGCGTTTGAAACAAACTATCCCGAGGACTTTCTCGACCTCGTTCAGCAATTGCGAGAAACGGAAATCAGCCCATACACGCTCAAAGACACGCCCATCTTTACCTGCATTCGCATGACTCCAGAAGATATGCTGGCGCGCCTTGGCTAGTATCGATGAGTGCCGGAGTGCGTAAGGCGACCGCCAGCGAAGCAGCTGGCAAAAACGCGGCGGCGCCTGCGGTGGTCAGGAAGACAGCGGCCAAAAAAAGTCCGAAATCCCGGCGCGTTGCGCTTGCTCCAGAGCGCATCGCGGCGCTGCTAGACGGATTAGCGAAGGCGTACCCGAACGCGGAATGTGCCCTGCAGCATACCAGTGCCTGGGAACTTACCGTGGCTACCATCCTTTCCGCCCAGTGTACCGATGCGCGGGTCAACCTGGTCACGCCCGGCTTGTTCAAGCAGTTCCCCACCCCGCAGGACTTCGCGGATGCTTCGCTGGTTGCCATCGAAGAGCTGATTCGCTCCACCGGCTTCTATCACAACAAAGCGAAGTCGATTAAGGGAGCGGCCACCCGCCTGGTTGCCGAATTTTCCGGCGTCGTTCCCCAGACCATGGAAGAGCTGCTCACCTTGCCAGGAGTGGCTCGCAAAACAGCGAACGTGGTGCTGGGAGTAGCTTTCGGGAAAGCCGTTGGTGTGGTGGTCGATACCCATGTGCTAAGGCTCTCGCAACGGCTGGAACTTACCCGCGCTACTGAACCTGTGCAGATTGAGAAAGATCTGATGAAGATCATTCCCCAGGACCACTGGATCGCCTTTTCCCACGAGATGATCCACCATGGTCGCCAGGTCTGCATCGCACGCAAGCCACGCTGCGCCGATTGCACGATCGAGCCGCTGTGCAATTCGAAGGATAAGACCTGGAGCAGCCATTGACACTCTCTTCGTGTTTGGGTTGATACACTTTCTCTCCTCGATACACTAAAAGATATGACCGGTCGATACCTGATCTCCCTACGGAATGGCACGAATGAGCCATAACCAGCTCTGTATACTCAGCAAATGAGGCCTGTCAGAAGAGTCTTAAGTTGTGACTTCGCAGGATGAGTTGACTCTTAATGATAGAAGACACACTCGGAAATTCATTACGCTTCTTGAGGGATCAGCAAGGCATGTCGTTGAGAGCGCTTGCTGAGCGCACCGACTTTTCTGCCAGCTTTCTTTCGCAAATCGAGAATGGGCAGTGCTCGCCCTCGATCTCGTCCATGGAAAAAATCGCCAACGCCCTGGGCGTCACCCTGGGCCAGTTTTTTCTCTCGGCAAATCAACAGGTAGTCAATATCGTGCGCGCAAGCGACCGTGCGCATATGGCGCTGGACTGGTCACGGGCAGAGATTGCCTCGCTGGGCTCGCTCTCAAATGGCTCGCTATTCCGAGCTTCCATGCTGATCATCAAGCCCGGCGGTCTGACCGGTAAACATGCCACCCCTTCCATTTCAGACGAATTCGCCATGGTCTTTCAAGGAAAGGTCGTTCTCAAATTGCAGGATAGCGAGCAAATTCTGGAACGCGGCGATTCCCTGACCGTCATGGCAGGAACCGGTCGTCAGTGGCGGAATGAAACAGATGAGTTGGTAGAGATTCTAGTGATTTCCGTGGGTCCTTACCGGTAGCAAATCCTTTCCTCCCCCTCTCCCTTCCCGTAACACCGGCCAGCGACAACATGCTTTCCCCTGCGCGCATCTATCTTCCTTGTGGCAGTAAGAAGGAAGGGGTCTATGAACAATCTACGGCGTTTAGCAGCTTCTGCGGTTATGGTGCTTTGTTTGGGGTCCACCAGTGCGATGCTTGCGCAGTATGCCGGCCAGGGTGGCCAGGGTGGATGGGATGCACCGCCCCAACAGTTCAGCGATGCGGCGAGACGAGGCTTTCACGACGGCATGGAAGGTGCGCGTAAGGATTACGAAAATCACCGAACGCCCGACGTAAACAATCGGGACGAGTATCGGCACCCGAACGTATCAAGAAATCAGCGCCAGGACTACCGTCAGGGTTTTCAGCGCGGTTATGAAGCAGGCGTGCGGCACTTTACACAAGGTGGCGGCGACCACGACGATCATCGCTAAGCCGATGGCGCCCATCACTCGCAGTTGAGTCGTGGGCGTCGTCCCGCGAGGGCAGGTCTACTTGACCCCGTTCTCCGGGTTCCACGCTCCCTGAAGCTTGCGCACGTAAAGAATCTGTCCCAGATGGTATGCGTTGTGCATGCCTACGTGATTGATAGTGGCAGCCCATGCCGCAAGCTTTCTCTCATCCGCAGTCTTGATGGCGTTCTCCCAACCGGTCAGGCTCTCGTCGAGACGTCCCACCGTCTGCGCCCATTGTTCACTGTTGAAGCTGTTGAAGGTTTCGTCGTTGACACCGCTGAACGTCGGAGGCTTCTCGCCTCTGAACTTAGCCAGATCCTGCATGTTCCAAAACGCCATGTGATTGGCTAGCTGGCCGACGGAGTGATTGCATTTTCCATCCGTCCATTTAGCCTGTTCCGGGGTGAGCCCCTTGACCGCTTCATCCGCCGGCACAAACCAATGCTTCTGGTTGTGCACCGTTTGGATCTGCTGCAGCAGTACTCCCCGCAGATCAGTTGGCCCTTTGCGCTTTGCGCTGAGGCACAAAGCGGCACTAGCAAAGTGAGCAGGCAAACCATGCGTTTCATTATCGCGCGTGATCTCCAATGAACATTGCCACCCAGTATAGGCTTGCAATGATTTGGCTCCGCTGCACGGGTCAGGGCTGCTGGGCGGTGAGTTTGTCAAGCGCGTGCTTCAATGCATCCAGCTTTTGACCGGCTTCGCCCAGCTTGCCTTCCGCAGTGAGCCGCTGGTAATCCGCAAAGGCTCTAGCCGCCTCCTGGATGGTGGGGTGCAGATCGGTCGAACCGGGATTACGTGCCCCCGGCGGAGTAGCCGCCGGCGCTGCCCGTTGCGGCTCAGCCGCCGTTAGCGACGAGGCGCTCCCTTCAAATAATGATGTGAGTGCTGCTTCAAACGTGGAGGCATAGGCCAACCGGTCCTGCAGAGCGAGCACCACCAGGCGCAACTCTGGCATTGGGCTGCGCTCAGCCTGCAGGTAAATCGGCTCCGCATACAGCAGCGCGCGCCCCGTCGGTATCACCAGCAACGTACCGCGACGCACATGCGAACCCTGCTGGTTCCATAGTGTCAACTGGCCGGAAAGCTGTGCGTTCTGATCGATACGCGCTTCTATTTGCAGCGGGCCGTCGACTAACTTGTTTTTAGGGAAGTTGTAGACCACCGCCTGGCCATAGTGAGCGCCGTCGCTGCGGCCGCCAATCCAGCCAATCAGGTTGTTTCTGTTCGCAGGCGTGAACGGTAGAATCTCGACAAACTCCATGCCGCTTTCATCCGGCAGCTTCATCAGCACGAAGTTCGGCTGCATGACCCGGGTGGTTTGCTCGCCGCCTTCGGCCATTCCTACCTCGGTGGCCACGGTCCATAGATCATCGCGATTGTAGAAAACACCGGGGTCGGTCATGTGATAAAGACCGTACACATTCCCCTGCAGCTTGAGCAGCCGCTCGGGGTACCGCATGTGTTTGCGCAGACCCGCCGGCATCGCGGACGCGTCCTTGAATAAGCTGGGAAATATGCTGCGATAAGCCGAGATGATCGGATCCTGGCTGTCGAACACATAGAAGGTCACCGAACCATCGTAAGCATCGATCACTGCTTTGACGCTGTTGCGCAGGTAATTGATCGAGTCATCCCCCAGCTGGTAATGGGTGGAGTAGGGATACTCATCCGAACTGGTAAACGCGTCCATCACCCATGACAGCCGGCCGTCCTCGCCTACCACCATGTAAGGGTCGAGATCGTAGTGCAGGAAAGGCGCCAGCGTAGCCACGCGATCGCGTACATTGCGCCGCATCAGCAGGCGGCTCTGGGCATTGACGTCGTCACTAAAGGGAAGCTTGCCCAGGTCACCGCGATCAATCGCCAGCAAAATACGGCGCAGGAACCCGCCAAGCGCAATGCCCCCGGCGCCCTGGTAGGAGGTCACTTGGTTCGTCTGCCCCTGCGGATAGTTGAATTCCTGCTGACGGGTTTTTACATATACATCTGTGTTCGTAAGTTCGCCGAAATAGATCTCCGGCCGGGTCACTTTGAGTGCGGGCACGGTGCTCTGCACCGGCATGTTGCTGAGATAAAGCGTGGGCAAACCTTCCGCAGTAAAACCATTTACCGGGTTCATGGTAATACCGTAGCCGTGGGTGTAGATCAGCTTTTCGTTGATCCAGTTCCGGCTGCTCTCCGGCAGCTTTTCCACGTTCAGTTCACGGGTACCGATCATCACCTGGCGCAGCTCGCCATCAATTGGATAGCGATCGATGTCGATGTCGGGAAAGTCGTAGTAGGTACGAATTTCCTGAATCTGCCGCAGAGTATCCTGCAGTGCCTGCCAATCCCACAGCCGAATATTAGACAACGTTGCCTGGTTGTTGGCCGGGTCGGCGGCGCCCACCGTGGTCTCGGCAGGAAACTCGCGTTGCGCAAACGCGTCGAGCCCATACGCCTGGCGCGTCATGCGAATGTTGTTCGCGATGTAAGGCTGCTCCCTCACCAGTTCGTTGGGCTTAACGATGAAACTGCTCATCCACCAGCCCGCCACGCGCACGCCGGCAAAGCACACGATCGCGGGCAGTACCGCTAGCAGGAGCCGGCGCCCTCGGGCCACGGTGAAGGCATTCGCAGCCGCTGCGATGGCTCCGCCGGCCAGGGCGATGCAGATCAGCAGCATGCCTCCCAGGGTGATGTGAGTATCGGTATAAGTGGCTCCGCTGAAGATGGTGTGATCTTCAACGAGGACCTCGAAACGGTCGAGGTAGACACGCGCGGCCAGGATCAGCAACAAAAACGCGAACGTGATTGAGAGTCCGCGCCATGGCAAGGTCAAATAACTGCGGCGTTTGGCGAAAGCGCCTGCCCCACCCGTGATCAGGATGAACACAATCGCGATCACACAGCCAAGAAACGCAAGCGTCAACAGCCAGCCCGCGATCAGTTGCCAGCCTGGCAGGCTGAATAGGAAAAAGTTCAGCGGCTTGCCGAAAATCGGGTCGACGGTAGAGCCCATGGAATGTGGCGCATACCAGAAGAGCGCCAGTGTGGGCCACTCCGCCATCATGCCGGCTCCGGTGATCGCGCTGATCGCAAGCGATCCGCCAATGGCAATCAGGCGCATCACTGGTTCTACTGGCAGGCGCAACGGCTCGCCACCGAAAAAGATGGTGTGACTGCTGGGTAGGTCGGGCAGGTGCGCGCGCTTCAACGCGACGAACGTTCCATACGTAATCACGAAGGTGGCAATGCCGAATAGTGCGAAGATGCCCCATTGCAGCGCCAGCGATCGCGTGAATACGCTCCCATAACCCAGCGAACGGAACCAGAGCAGATCGACGAAGTAGGAAATGATGCCGCGGCCGCTCAGGAGAAGAACCGCGAGTATCCCCAGGAGGATGAAGAAGCGACTGCGACGGCGGGCAGGCTTTAGCGGCCAATCGATGGATGTGGGCATTGCTGCTCTTCATTCTAATGGCATGGCGATCATTCTGTTACGGTTTCGTTCGATCCGTTGCACAACGGAGGCTGGTAATTACCTCTACAGGTTTCCCCAAAACGCAGCCAGCTTTCCCCAGAACGCGAAGCCGTCATACCATGGTGGCAACCAGAATTGACGGTCACGGCCGCACTGGTTCTATCGGAGGACTCCCCCATGCCTGTAAAGAAAGCTCTCCCGCGTTTTTCGTCTCAACCGCAGGTGGTTCTCCCTGGAAGTGAAAAGGCCGCCATCCCTGGTTCTGCCGTGGCTACTGCAGCCCGGGCTGGCAGCAGCATCACCGTCTCCGTGATAGTGCGGCGAAAGAATCCCCTGCCCACTGCGCGCCGCTTGCCCGTCCGTCTTACACGTACGCAATACCGCGCCCAACACGCAGCCGACCCCGCGGCCATTCGACTGGTGCGGGCCTTCGCACTGGAAGCAGGCTTGCAGGTCGATCCCGCAACACCCAGGCCTGGGGAGCGTTCCATCCAACTCAGCGGAACCGTCGCCGCCATGCAAAAAGCTTTCGGCGTGCAACTGGCGCAGAAGACAGTAGATGGCCAGACGTATCGCGTCCGCGAGGGCTGCATCCATCTGCCCAAGGAACTGGTAGGCCCGGTGGAGGCAGTCCTGGGGCTGGACAATCGCCCGCAGGCGCAGCCACACTTTCGCGTACGGGCGCGCGCCGCTGGCGCCTCTTACACGCCGGTGCAGGTAGCAGAGCTTTACCAGTTCCCGGCTGGCGCAACCGCTACCGGACAGACCATCGGCATCATCGAACTGGGGGGTGGCTACCGCACCGCCGATCTGACGACATATTTTCAGGCACTGGGGCAAAAAGCGCCTACCGTCACGGCGGTCTCCGTGGACAAGGGAAAGAACACTCCAGGCACAGCCGATGGCGCGGATGGCGAGGTGATGCTCGACATCGAGGTTTGCGGCGCGGTCGCGCCGGGGGCGAGGATCGTGGTGTACTTCGCACCCAATACCGACCAGGGATTCATTGATGCGATCGCTACTGCGGTGCACGACACCACGAATTCGCCCAGCGTGATTTCTATCAGCTGGGGTGGCCCGGAATCGAGCTGGACCAGCCAGGCGTTGACTGCACTCGACGCTGCCTGCAAGTCAGCGGCTGCGCTCGGCATCACCATCACTGCGGCATCCGGCGACAATGGCTCGAGCGATGGAGGCACGGGCAACAACGTTGATTTCCCTGCATCCTCTCCCCATGTGCTGGCTTGTGGGGGTACCAAGCTAGTAGGTAACGGTAGCAGTAGCACATCGGAAGAGGTGTGGAACGAGCTGGCAAATAACGAGGGAGCCACCGGCGGCGGTGTGAGCAACGTGTTCGCCCTGCCCTCCTGGCAAGCGAATGCCCAGGTGCCTGCAGCCTCGGGCAGCACTGGCGGCCGCGGTGTGCCGGATGTCAGCGGCGATGCAGATCCGGCCACCGGTTACCAGGTCCGCGTCGATGGGCAGGACATGGTGATCGGTGGCACCAGCGCGGTCGCGCCATTGTGGGCCGGCCTGATTGCTGTCAGCAATGCGCAAAACCGCAAGAGCGCCGGGTTTATTCAACCGCAAATCTACGCAGCGAAAGCAGCCAAAGCCTTCAACGACATTGTGACCGGCAACAACGGCTCCTTCACCGCGGGTCCGGGTTGGGATGCCTGCACCGGTCTGGGCTCGCCGAACGGAACCAGGATTATTGCCCTGCTGGGAGGGTCGACGCCTGCAAAGAAGAAGAAGGGCGGCAAAACAACAGCAGGTAGCCCAAAAAAAGCAAGTAAAGGACCGGGCAAAAAGACTACCCGCCGGTAGCACCGGCTGATTCGTCAGGAGTTGTACCATGTGCCGAAATATCAAGATGCTCTTTAACTTCGATCCTCCAGTAACGCCGGAAGAGGTGCAGGCAGCGTCGCTGCAGTACGTGCGAAAAATCAGCGGGTTCAGCAAGCCTTCCAGGGTGAACGAGCCCGCTTTTTTCGCGGCCATTGAAGAGATCGCCGCAGCCTCGACCCGCCTGCTCTCGTCGCTCGAAACCAACGCCATACCCAGAAGTCGGCAAGAAGAGATCGCTCGGGCAAAGGCGCGCAATGCGGAAAGATTTGGGGCCTGACCCCAGCAGCCTCGCTGTAGCTGTATTCTTCCCTGCATGACAGAATCAAAAGCGGTCCCTAAGACGAGCGCCGCGACCCGCGCCCTGGCCTTCGTGGGCGCAGGCTCATTGGTCTTCTATGGCTCCCGGTTCCTGCTGAATTTCTTCGGCCCCGCCCTGCCATACACCATGCCGAACAAACTCGACTCGGCCCTCGATTCAGAGGAGTTCATTCAGTTTCTTAGCCTGGTAACGGATGGCACCCGCCGCCATTCCCGGATTTCACGGCTCAAGAACGGCATTGAGTTTTACCCGTCTCAGTTGGCCGCGATCCGCCGCGCCAGGCACGCCGTCAACCTGGAGTTCTACGAATTTAAACAGGGCCGGGTGGGCGATGACATGCTGGCGGCGCTCACCGAACGCGCTGCTGCAGGAGTCGAGGTGCGCGTGATTGTGGACGCGCTCGGCAGCTTTGCCACGCCCGACTCCTACTTTGACGGGCTTCGCGCCGCCGGTGGCCACATGCGCTGGTACCACCCGCTGGATTGGACCAGCTGGCCAAAACTCAACAACCGTACGCACCGTAAACTGATCATCGTGGACGGAGAGACCGGCTTTATCGGCGGCGCCGGTATCGCGGATCATTGGCTCTACGACACCACGGTGCCGGTGTGGCGGGATACGTTCTTTTGCGTGGAGGGAAATGCCGTCGCAGGACTTATCTCTGCGTTTTGCGAGAACTGGTTGGAGTCTTCGGGAGAAATCCTTTCCAGCCCACAGCAGTTTGCGATTCGCTCCATGCAAGAGGGGCCTGAAAGCTTTGTGGTGCTAAGCACACCTCATGGTGGTGGGACGCAAGCGCGCATCCTGTTTCAGGCACTTATCAAGAGTGCCCGCCACAGCATTCGTATCACCACGCCTTACTTTCTGCCCGACCGGAGCGCACGCGAGGCACTCATTGAGGCCATCCGGCGTGGCGTTTCTGTTCAGATCCTCACCGCCGGTCCGCTCATCGATCACAAGATCATTCGCAGAATGAGTCACCATAGCGTGCGCCATCTGCTTGAAGCCGGCGCGGAAATCTACGAGTACCAGCCGGCCATGATCCATGCCAAGCTGATGACCGTCGATGGATTGTGGAGCGTCGTCGGTTCTACCAACTTCGATCACCGCTCGTTCGCACTGAACGATGAAGTGAACCTGGCGGTGCTCGACGCGGAGCTGGCGGCGACCATTGACGGAGACCTAAGCGACGACCTGAAGCAAAGTGAGCAATTAAGCCTGACGCTGCTGGAGCGGCGAGCCATGCTGGGACAGGATGAGTCTTTACTCGATCAGGTTCTCGAACGAGAAAGTTGAATTGGCCATGTTAAGCCGCACACCCTGGTTTGAACGCAGTTTTGCCTCCACTTTCCCGGTGGAGTTATATCCCAACGTGATGGCGCGCCTGCGCGGCACACCTGCCCGGATCGAGGAGATGCTGCACGCGCAACCGCTCACCCTGTTAACGGCGAGCCCACAGAAAGGGTGGTCGGCCCTCGAGCATGCCGGTCATCTGGCGGATCTCGAACCGCTCTGGCTGGCCCGCGTCCATGACTACGTCGAGCGGAAGGCGGAACTGACGGCCACCGATCTGGCAAATCGCAAGACGGACGAGGCGAATCATAACGCAAGCCACCCCAGCGATATCGCGCTGCAGTTTCGCGCTGCGAGAGGGAGACTATTGCTCTTGGTAGATGCTCTTGACCCATCCCTGCTGGTCCGCACCATCCCTCACCCACGGTTGAAGATTCCGATGCGGTTGGTAGATCACCTCTATTTTGTGGCAGAGCACGACGACCATCATCTGGCCGGTATCTGGGAATTACTCAAGGACTAGCTGCACAGGGCTAACTAGCCCCCAAATTGTCATCCCAAGCGCAGTCGCGGGATGACAAGTTGGGGGCAGTGACAAGTTGGGGGCTGGTGACGTTGGCCGGCATTGCCTGCGGCGCGTAGCAAACACCGGCGGGAAGCCCGCACACGCTTGTTACTGAAACGCCACACGCAGCGGTGGACCAACGCCACTAGCCCGGATTTCTCACCACGACTGTCCGGAGACAACCACAATGCCCCACCCCTGGACGGGTGCCCCATGTTCGCCGACTCCGGCGTACGTGGGTTGAA
>CAZZVD010000087.1:0-5122 GCA_964657465.1 uncultured Acetobacteraceae bacterium
CTAAAGCAAAGCCTCGCACTGCACGAAGTCGGTGTGGTGGGATATTGCATTATGTCCAATCACGTTCACCTGCTGCTGATCCCCGATCGCGCTGACTCGCTCGGACAATCTCTCAAGCATGCTCATGGGCGCTACTCGTGTTACTGGAACGCCAGCCGGCAATCCGTTGGTCATGTCTGGCAGGGCAGGTATTATTCGTGCCCGTTGAGTGATGCGCATCTTTGGGAAGCCCTACGCTACACAGAACTCAATCCGGTGCGCGCCGGGTTGGTGGCCGAACCGGACCGCTAGGCCTGGTCGAGTGCCGCAGCCCACTGCTCGACAGATAGTCAGGCCGACTGGCTGGACCTCAAGAGCTGGCGCGAACATTGGAACGCGGCGAGTTGGAGAGAGTTCTTGCGGGCCCGGCCCACACCGGGCGTCCCCTTGGTTCCGCTGACTTTGTCCGCAACCTTGAACGAGCGACTCAACGAACGTTGGCGCCGCGGCGACCGAAAGCGCTCTCTGATCCCCGGCAGTCTGAATTGTCGATCGACCCTTCATAAGGCTAGCCTTGAACCAGCGCCGATTTGCCACAATCATAGGAAAAAATTGCGTCCGTCCTCTACGTGCCCCGTCCCCTATTTTCCCAGGTCTTCGGGAATCCTGAGCATCCACTTATAAACTTACGGGAGCACAAGAGGTGCGCTAGTATTTGGCGTGCGGCAGGGAAAACACCTGTCCATCTCCGAGGCCCCAAGCATGTTATCGACGCGTCTCATTGCTATCTTCCTGTTTGCTCTCCTTCAGACCCAGACGCCGGCCGCTTCGCCACCATTGGCGCCCTCCCCGGCATCGAGTGAGGTAATGACGCCCTCTGAAGCAAAACAGCGGATGGACCTGGCCATAAGAACGAATGGGCTCGACGGCGTGGGCACGCCCTGGCACCTGATAGCAACCTATGAAGTAATCGGTCCTGATGGTAACTCCAAGGATAAGGGGACCTTCGAAGAGTGGCGGTTGAGCACTCACAAATACCGGCTGTCCTTCCAGAGCCCTGCCTACTCGGTGGAGGAGTACGGTGACGAACGCGGCATCTTTCAAACCGCGGGAGTGCAAAGGCGTCGCAGGCCGCTTAGCCTGCTTCCGGATTTGATCATGCGACCCGTCTCCCCGATCGCAGAACCCGGCAAGTTTTCTTTGAAGAACGACGAGCGAAGCTTTGGCGCCGGCAAGGTGCCATGTACGGCCTTGATCGAGAGTGGGAAAAACGAGAAGAATGAAGACGCGGAGTCGTATTGCTTTGCTCCGAAAAATGCGACCCTGATTTATAAGAGCAGCCGGCAGCGCCACTTCCAGACCGTGATGCAGCATTTCTCCGTTGTCAACGGCCACTATGTGGCTCGTGACATGCAAGTCCTTGTTCTGGGGAACCCTTGGCTCAAGGTTCATATCGACACACTCGAAGGTCTACGGCCAGCGGATATTAGCCACTTGGCGGTTCCGCCTGCAGCCGTTCCGGTTGGTCTTCCCGAGGTCGCATTCGACGTTGTAGAAGGCCGTCCGCTGAGAAAGGTGACGCCACAATATCCCGCAAAAGCGAAGCTCAACAGTATCCAGGGCCTGGTGATCCTTGACGCCCTCATAGGGAAAGACGGCCACGTTAAGGACCTCGAAGTACTGGCAGGACCACTCCTGTTACAAAAACCTGCTCAGGATGCCGTTTCGCAGTGGGTCTACGAACCTACGACGCGAGAAGGTCAGCCGGTTGAATTGGAAACGGACATCGCCGTAATCTTCAATCTAGCTGGTTAACACACGGCTTCACACAAGCCAGGATGATCGAGGATGATCGGGCCCAGACGAAATAACCCCCAAATTAGGTTGAAGCCCCGCTTCACTTTTCCTTCACGATTTCACGGTTCGACCCTATGGGGAAACGTCTGCAAGTAACCGCTCCACGCGTACTTTCGTGCCGAAAAAAGTAGCAGACCCCTTCCGCTTCAACAGAAACTCGTCTATCTCTGAAAGCAGACGATATCGGCAGACTGCGGCAACTCGCGCTACCGCAGCCTGTCCGGCTCTTGCCGCAACATGGGCCTACCGCGCGAGCAAAGGATAGCTTTCCCGCTATCCGGTGTCACACCCGATCCCTGTCCAAAATTCGCCACCTCTAACACAGTCACAGTCGCTTAAGGCAAACGCGGGCGGCGAACCTTCCGCGTGCCCCCCAATTTCGCAATCGTTGCATGCTGCCTCTCCCTGAGCCCAGGAGGAGGACAAACCGCGCAGCAAAGAAAGCCCCCATATCCACCCACGCCAGCCTTCAGCTAACGGAGGAACAAACAACCATGCCCAAAAACAACGTCACCGATCCCATCACCGATCAGGAGATGGCCTTTGCTCACCTGGTTCTTTCCGGAACCATGAATGACCGCCGCGCCGCCGAAATCGTCGGGCTCAGTCCCGACACTGCCGCCTACACGAAAGGCAAGCCTCGCGTCCGCGCGTACATGAGCCAGCACCGCGCCGCTGTCCAGGAAAAATTGGTGGACAGGGAAGCTGAAGGGCTGCGCACCCTGAACATCAGCCGCGACCAGATCCTCGCCCGCCTCTGGACACTCGCCAGTGTCAATCCCGAATCTACCCGCGGCAGCATGGCCGGCCAGATCAAGGCTCTTGCCATGATCGTAGCCATCGAAGGGCTCATACCCGACCGCCGCCTGGCCCCGCCCCCAGTCGCACCCGCCGCCTCACCAATTCCACGGGCAAACATCTACACCCCTGAGTGGTTGCGCGAGCGGCAGCGGCAGGTCGCCGAAGGGACCCTGCCAGGCGATCCCACGGCCGCCCCCGAGGGCCAACCCGGCACATCAGAAACCCCCGCACCGCACGCCATCCCCGAACCTCCCACTGAACTAAGAGATCATCCAGGCGCCGGCCCAACCCAAAGTCAACCCACCCTGACCAACCCCATCGTCTACCCCGAAAGGAATAACTGGGTTCCCGCCGCAAACGGAGGCGCCTTGGACCTCTTCCTCGATAGAGAAAGTGCCCGCAGGCTCCCCTTCTCTCCGGCAGGCTTTCCGCGCTCGCGTCGCTGATCGCAAAAAACATCGAATTTTATCGAATTTTACAAATCAAGGACCTGCAATGGGGGCCGGCCCGCACAGATCATGTCGACGAAAGTCACCAACTCGATACGAACCTTCGGCACGGCACTCGTCCAAGGGGGACGCGCGATGTGGTTCAGCTATTCAACTTGCTGCTAAAAGAGAAAAGCAGGAACGCTCCGCGTTCCTGCTCTGCCCATCCAGCAAAAGTCCGTTAGTTAGACCCGTTCGATGACCACAGACTCCAGCGTGACCGGCTTCTGCGGCTTGTCCTGCGAGTTGCGTGGCACCTTCGAGATCTTCTCCACCACGTCATAGCCTTCCACCACTTCACCAAAGATGGTGTGCTTGCCGGTAAGCCACTGCGTGGCGGCTACCGTGATGAAGAATTGCGAACCGTTGGTGTTGGGGCCGGCATTGGCCATCGCAAGATAGCCAGGCTTGTTCATGCTGTGCGGCGAACCCTTGGTCTCATCTTCAAACTTGTAGCCGGGACCACCCATGCCGTTGCCGGCCGGGTCGCCACCTTGGATCATGAAGTCGGGAATCACGCGGTGAAAGATCGTGCCGTCATATAGCTTGCTGTTGCTCTTCTTACCACCGACCGGGTGAGTCCACTCACGCTTGCCCTCGGCCAGATCGATGAAGTTCGCCACCGTCTTGGGCGCTTCCTTCTCAAAAAGGCGGCACACGATTGTGCCCTCGCTGGTCGTGAAAATGGCGTAAGTTCCTGCTGCACGGGACATAAGTAACTCCTGATTGTAGTTTTGGTTTACTGGGGAATGGGAGGCGCTGCGGGTGCGCTTGCGGGCGCTGCCGGCGCAGGCGCTGGGGGTGAAGGCGGCATAGGTTGACCATCGCGCACCACCGTCACCTTGTTGAGCGTGACGGGCTGCAGCGGCTTGTCATCCGGGTCGCGCTGCACATTGGCAATCGCAGAAACGATCGATCGGCTGGGCTCATCGCACTGCCCGAAAATTGTGTGCTTTTGATTCAGGTGGGGCGTAGGCGCATCGGTGATAAAAAACTGAGATCCATTGGTTGCCGGCCCGGAATTCGCCATCGCCATCCGTCCAGGCACGTCGAAGTTGAGGTTGGGATCGAACTCGTCAGCGAACATGTATCCCGGATCGCCGGTGCCCGTCGCAGTCGGGTCGCCCCCCTGGATCATGAACCCCGGAATGACCCGATGAAACGTCGTGCCGTTATACAACGGCTTGTTCGTCATTTTTTCGTGGCTTACCGGATCGGTCCACGTCTTCGTGCCTTCGGCAAGCCCGATGAAATTGGCGACTGTCACGGGCGCCTGCTTATCGAAAAGTTTGCAGGTCATACGGCCCATGCTGGTATCCAGCACCACCGTGGGACCGGTCGGGTCCACCACCGGCGGAAGCTGGCTTACCGGCGAATCGGGCAGCTGGGTCACCGTGATCGGAGGAGGTGTCTGCGCCGGCGGTGTTTGCGGAGGAGTGGCCGTCTGAGCAACGGCAGACAGCGTCGAAAAAAGGAGAAATGCACCCGGTCGAAACAAAGCGTTCATGAAAACGTCCAGCTCCTAGACTAATACATCGGTAGCCGGCTCGTTCCGGGCGCCTCCCCGCAGCGAAGAGCTCTTCCTACTCCTGCTTGTCCACAATCTTCGGCCTGGCACTGGATTGCAGTTCTTTCGAAACCGACTGCACCTGGGCAAACACGCGCAGGAAGTTGCCACCCAGAATCTTCCGCATGTCTTCCGCGCTGTACCCCCGGGCCATCAGAGCCTGCGTGATCTTCGGCAGGTCGGCGGCGGAGTCCATGCCTTCCGGGGTGGACGGAATCCCATCGAAGTCAGACCCCAGCCCCACGTGATCAATGCCGGCGATTTTGGCGATGTGGTCGATGTGGTCGATCAGAATACTGAAAGGCGGCCGCGGAATCTTCGCTATGTAGCTCTTGGCAATCTCCTCGGAGAGCTCATTCGGAATCGGCTTGCCGTCCTCCTTGAGCTTTGCTTCTGCGTCAGCCACTGCCTGCTTGATCGCCGGCTCCTG
>CAZZVD010000087.1:5222-6762 GCA_964657465.1 uncultured Acetobacteraceae bacterium
TCCAGCGTGCGGTGCGCATCGTGCCCGGTGTAGGCTTTGGGATCCACCCAGATGGAGAAGAACTCAGCGCCCAGATTGCCTTTGGTGGCGGACTCGAAATTGAGGTGGCCACCCTTGAGCGGATCGGCCAGATCGTAGTCGTCGTCCAGCATGCGCTGGGTGGTGTCGGCGTGGGTATCGATCACGATTGCGGATTGATGTACAGCGAGCGGATCTGTCTGTTTGGTCACGGCAGGCGAGTTCGTGGTGGATTGCGCCACCAGCGGCAGAACGGCGCTAAGAAAAACCAAACCAAGCAAACTGTTCATGAGACGCGCTTAGTGTACTGCAATTCACGCGGGTCCCATAGCTCTCCCAACAAGACCAGGTGGGCTATGGGATGCCGGGAGGCTCGCCTATTCAGGCGGCCGCACGGCATCATACTTGGCGCCCGTGCTCCACTCGGTGAAGGGGCTGATCGTGGTCACCAGGTAATCCCGCCGATTGACCGTGGCGCGCCGGTAATCAAGATTCATCATGGCAATCACTTCCAGCTGAATCTCTTTGGGGCACGCCCCGGTGCACTCGCCGATGTTGGTGCAGCTGCCGAAGCCCTCGGCATTCATCTGCGCCACCATGCCCAGCGCACGCCGGTCTCGCTCGGGTTCGCCCTGCGGCAGAAGGCCCAGGTGGGTAATTTTGGCGCCGGTAAAGAGCGAGGCAGATGCATTCGGGCACGCCGCCACGCAAGCGCCGCATGCGATGCAGGCCGCGGCGTCCATGGAGCGGTCAGCGAGATCCTTGCCGATCAAATGCGTGTTGCCATCGACCGCATTGCCCGTCGAGGTGGAAATATATCCGCCCGCCGAAATGATGCGGTCGAAGGCGCGGCGGTCCACAATCAGATCCTTGATCATGGGGAATGCAGACGCGCGCCACGGCTCAATCAGCAGCTCTTCGCCGTCTTTGAAATGGCGCATGGTGAGCTGGCATACCGTGGTGGCGCGGCTGGGCCCGTGAGCCACCCCGTTGATCATGAAGCCACAGGAGCCGCAAATACCTTCGCGGCAATCGTGCTCAAACGCAACCGGCTCTTCTCCCTTTTCGATCAGGGTCTCATTCAATACATCGAGCACCTCGAGAATCGACATCTCGGCGTTCTCAATATCGAGGGGATAACTGACAAACTTGCCTGCTGCCTTGCGGTTCTTCTGCCGCCAGATCTTCAACGTGACCTTCATTACTTGTAGCTCCTCTGGCTGGGGTGAACGTAATGGAACTCCAGCGGTTCCTTCGTCAGCCCCGGCGCATTGCCGGGTCCACGGTAATCCCACGCAGCCACGTAGGAATAGTTTTCGTCATCACGCTGGGCTTCGCCTTCGGGCGTTTGGTACTCCTCGCGGAAGTGACCGCCGCACGACTCATTGCGGTTAAGCGCATCGATGCACATCAATTCGCCCAACTCGAAAAAGTCGGCGACCCGTCCAGCTTTTTCCAGGCTCTGGTTCAGGTCTTCGCCGCTGCCTGGCACATTCACGTTCTTCCAGAACTCTTCCTGCAG
>CAZZVD010000087.1:6862-12184 GCA_964657465.1 uncultured Acetobacteraceae bacterium
TCAGGTCTTCGCCGCTGCCTGGCACATTCACGTTCTTCCAGAACTCTTCCTGCAGTGCGCGTATCTGCACGATGGCGGATTCGAGCCCTTCCGCAGTGCGTGACATGCCGCAGTAATCCCACACGATCTTGCCCAGCTCGCGATGGAACGAGTCCACTGTCCGCTTGCCCTTGATCGAGAGCAACAGGTCGATTGTCTGGCGTACGCAGCCGACTGCCTGCTTTACCTCGGGCGCGGTGTCGAGCACTGCCGGGAACTTGTTGGTGGCCAGATAGTTTCCAACCGTGTAGGGCACGATGAAGTAGCCGTCGGAAAGTCCCTGCATCAACGCGCTGGCGCCGAGGCGGTTTGCGCCGTGGTCAGAGAAGTTAGCCTCACCAATCACAAACAGGCCAGGGATGGTGCTTTGCAGGTTATAGTCCACCCACAGGCCGCCCATGGTGTAGTGGATGGCAGGATAGATCCGCATCGGGACCTTGTAAGGATCCTCGTCGGTGATGCGCTGGTACATCTCGAACAGGTTGTCGTAACGATCACGGATCGTGTGCTCGCCCAGACGCTTGATCGCGGCCGTAAAGTCGAGGTACACGCCGAGGCCGGTTTCGCCCACGCCGCGGCCCTCATCGCAAACCGCCTTGGCATTGCGCGAAGCTACGTCGCGGGGTACCAGGTTGCCGAAGCTCGGGTAACGGCGTTCGAGGTAGTAATCGCGCTCATTCTCCGGGATCTGTTCCGGGGAACGCTTGTCGCCCTTGGCCAGCGGCACCCAGATACGGCCGTCATTGCGCAAGGATTCGCTCATGAGCGTGAGCTTGGATTGATACTCACCAGTCACAGGAATGCAGGTGGGGTGAATCTGGGTGTAGCAAGGGTTGGCGAAGTATGCGCCACGCTTGTGAGCCCGCCAGATCGCCGTTACGTTCGACCCCTTGGCGTTGGTGGAAAGGTAGTAGACGTTGCCATAGCCGCCAGTCCCGAGGATGACTGCGTCGGCGATGTGGGTAGTGATGGTGCCGGTCACCAGGTGACGGGCGACAATACCACGAGCCTTGCCGTCGATGACGATCAGGTCAAGCATCTCGGTGCGCGGATGCATGGTGACGCTGCCGTCATGGATTTGCCGCTCCAGCGCCTGGTAGGCGCCCAGCAACAGTTGCTGGCCGGTCTGGCCGCGCGCGTAGAACGTACGAGACACCTGGGCCCCGCCGAAGGACCGGTTTGTGAGCGAGCCGCCGTACTCACGGGCAAAGGGAACACCCTGGGCGACGCACTGGTCGATGATATGAACGCTGTTCTGCGCCAGCCGGTAGACGTTGGCCTCGCGTGCGCGAAAGTCGCCGCCCTTGACCGTGTCATAAAAGAGCCGGTAAATGCTATCGCCGTCGTTCTGGTAATTCTTGGCAGCGTTGATCCCGCCCTGCGCAGCGATGGAGTGCGCCCGGCGCGGTGAATCCTGAAAGCAGAAACACTGCACGTTGTAACCCAGCTCGCCCAGTGTGGCCGCCGCCGATGCGCCGGCTAGTCCAGAGCCAACAACGATGATGGAGTGTTTGCGCTTATTCGCGGGGTTTACCAGCTTGACGTCGAAGCGAGCCTGATCCCACGCCTGCTCGATCGGACCTGTCGGTGCTTTGGAGTCGAGAATCATGTTATTTCACCAGTCCCAGTAGAACGCTGATCGGAATGGATATGTAGCCGAGCACAATCACCAGAGCGATACCAAAGGCCGCCTTCTGCAGCAAGGCGGTGTGTTGTGGCTGATGCACGCCCAGTGTCTGAAACAGGCTCCAGAGCCCATGGCGCAAGTGCAGTCCGAGGAGGCAAATCGAGAAAATGTACCAGGCCGAAACCCACCACACCTGAAAGCCGGCTACCACATTGTGGTACACGTCGCCTTCAATCAGGGCGGCGCCGGGGTGGATATAACCGGCGGTAAGGTGCAGCAGGTGGAAGATGAGGAACGCGAGCACAATCGGGCCCGACCAGTACATGGTGCGCGACGCGTACGAGGAAGAGATGGCCTTACTGCGCGAATAGCCCACCGGCCGGGCACGTTTTTTGCGCAGCGCCAGTTGCACCGTCGCAACGATATGCAGGGTCACACAAATCATGAGGATGATGCGCACCGGCCACAGCAACTCGCCGATGCTATGCAGAAAAGCTCCATACGCGTTCAGCTTCGCCGGGCCCTCGAAAACCTGCAGATTGCCGGCCAGGTGCCCAATCACAAAACCAAACAAGATCACTCCCGTGACGGCCATGACGATCTTCTTGCCGATGGTCGATTCCCAAAAGCCTGGAGCCCGTTGATCGCGCGGGGTGGCTACCGATGTGCTCATGCTCTATGTGCCTCAAGTGGTGCAAAATCTGAACTTTGCCCAACTCTCTATTATTGGTGCCGGGGAGAAGGACCGTCAAGGTTACGGTAGAAGGGAAGCCGCGCCAATTTGGCCCTGATGAGATAGCGCGGCAGAATTGTGATTCTGCAAAACAAGCCCAGCGAGCCGGTTACAAAAGCTGGGTGAACTGCTCGAGCATAGCTCGAAACGCCAGGCCGCGATGGCTGATTGCCCATCGCGTTTCCTTATCAATCTCTGCCATGGTCTTTTGCAGGTCGGGCACATAAAAGAGCGGATCATAGCCAAACCCGCCATCTCCACGCGGCGCCACCAGGATGCTGCCGTCTACTGAGCCTTCTGCGACCAGCACAACCACTCCGTCACGAGCGACGGCAAGGGCGCAACGGTACCGAGCCCCGCGATTGCCTTCAGCAACACCGGCGAGTTGGTGCAGCAGGTACAGGTTGTTGTTAGCATCGACGGCTTCGACTGCGCGAAAGCCGGCGTCCGCGGCGTAGCGTGCAGAACGCACGCCCGGAGCGCCCCCCAGGTGATCCACTTCCAGGCCTGAGTCATCCGCCAGCACCAGCTCGCCGGCGAGGAAGCGACTGTAGTACTCCGCTTTCCCTCGGGCGTTCCCTTCGAAGGTAGGCGCGTCCTCCGGGGGCGCTTCGATGGAAGCGAGGCCAGGCAGGGAGAGGATCGCGATGTTGTGTGCGGTTGCGGCCACGGCGAAGTCACGCAGCTTGCCCGGGTTGGTGCTGGCAACGTAGAGGGTTATTTCCCGCGAATCGGATTGCGATACAGAAGTCATGGAGAAGGTTTCCTGGAATCCCACATCTCGCGAAAAACGAGCGAGATGTGGGGCACCCCTGGTTGCTTGACTGAGAAAGAGTGGTACGGGAAGTGTGGGTGACCCCTGACGCGTCTGCGCAGTGTCTGCGACATAGCTATCACAGGTATGCTGCCAATGGGCAGCCTTCGCATTTAGGCTGTGGGCCGCAGTGCGTTTTGCCCACGGTCACTACCAGCGCATGGAATTCGTTATACAGCGGCTCGCGAAACTCGGGTGGGTCTTGCGCGAAGGCCAGCTCGACCAGTTGCTGCACATCCCGGTACTTTCGCTCGCGGCCGGCCAGACCGTGGCGAGCGGTGATGCGGCGCAGGTACTCATCCACGACGGGTACGGGATGCAGCAGGGCGTAGAGCAGGATTGCGTCCGCTGTCTCTTCGCCCACGCCCGGCAGTGCTAGCAACTGCGGGCGGACTAGCGCGGTCGGCTGCGCCGCCAGACGCGCGAGCGAACCGGCATAGTGGTCGTCGAGAAAAGCCACGAAGGCCTTGATGGCCGCAGCCTTGCGCACCATGTAGCCCGACGGGCGAATCAGCAATCGCAGGTCTTCCAGGGAGATCGCGCGTAAACCTTCCAGGTGCATGACTCCGTGTTCGATCAGGTTGGCGATCGAGCGCTCGACACCGCGCCAGGAAGTGTTTTGCGTCAGGTATGCACCGACGATCACTTCTAACGGGGTTTGCGCGGGCCACCATAGCTGGGGTCCGTACGCGGCGACCAGTTGATCATGAAAGGTGCGCAGCCTGCGCGCGGCTGTTTCGCCGCTTAGCTGCTCCACGACTTGCGCTCCAGCGTGGCTCATGAGGGCGCCTTCGATTGCCGCAGGTGTTGTTTCCAGCCCAGCAGCTTGGCTTTCAGTGCTTCGGCCTCGGCCTCTGCAATCATGCCCTTGTGTTGATACAGGATGGACAGGCTGGTATGGGCCAGCACTTCCTCCGGGTCCAACGTGAGCAGCTGCTGAGCTACCGCGATCGCCGCGTCGAAGTCTCGCGTTTCCTGCAGCGCGCGGATGAGCCCGTGCATGGCATCGAGCATGCCGGGATCGATGCTGAGGCACTGGCGCAACTGCACCACGGCAGCCGGAGCGTCCCCCGCAGCAAGTCGATCGAGGGCCTGGTGGTAGAGTTCCTCGGCGGAAGAGGAGTGAGGAGGTGGCAGCATGGTCCCACTCTGATGATAACTCCGCTCCGCTGGGGGCATGGGAATGCAGGTAGGATGAAGGCAACAAAGCAAAACATCTCAAAACTTATCCTGGAGGGCTGTGCCCGATGAGCTGCATCCTTGCCGATGGCTGGTTGATCACCATGAACGATCGTCGCGAGGTGTTGGAGAGCGCGAGTGTTTGCGTCGAAAACGATCGCATTGTCGCCATCGGTACCCGCCAGCAGTTGCAACAAAAATACCCCGGCGCGGAACTGGTGGATTGCAGCGGACGCATCGTGATGCCAGGCATGGTGAATACCCACACGCACCTGTTCCAGACCCTGCTTAAAGGGCTGGGGGATGACATGGTGTTGAAGAAGTGGTTTACCTGCATGACGGGCCCGAGTGCTGTACACCTCACAGCGGAGGATGCGCATGCCGCCGCCATGCATGGCTGTGTGGAGTCGATCCGCTCCGGTGTGACGACGCTGGTTGATTTCATGTATGTCCATCCCAAACCCGGCATGATCACGTCGGTGGTCAATGCGTTCGGCACCACGGGCATGCGCGGCTTTGTGTGCCGTGGGTTTATCTCGACTGGCGAGCAGTACGATATTCCGGCGGCGTTGATTGAGCAGCCGGCGGTTGCGTTAGCAGATGCCAAAGTGCAGATACGCCGCTACAACCAGCCAGGTGGCCGGGTGCAGGTAGGGCTTTCCCCCAACATGATCTGGGCGGTCGATGAAGAGGGCTACCGTCAGACCAGGAAGCTGGCCGATGAGGAGCACGTGTTGGTCACCACGCACGTCGCCGAAACTGATTTCGAATTGGAAACCTCTGGTGCGCGCTATGGCATGAACGATACGGAGTTCCTCAGCGACATCGGTTTCTTTGGGCCGAATGTGATCGCGGTGCATTGCGTGCATTGCAAAACCAGTGACATTGAGATCCTGCGCAAGCATCACACCGCGGTGTCGCATAACCCCT
>CAZZVD010000087.1:12284-13603 GCA_964657465.1 uncultured Acetobacteraceae bacterium
ACCAGTGACATTGAGATCCTGCGCAAGCATCACACCGCGGTGTCGCATAACCCCTGCAGCAACATGTATCTCGCCTCCGGCTGTGCGCCGATTCCCGAGATGCTTGCGGCTGGGGTTACGGTGGGGCTTGCTTCGGATGGTCCGGCCAGTAGTAACAATCACAGTCTCTTCCAGGCGATGAAGTTTGCGGCGCTGCAGCAGAAGGGTTTCCATCAGGACGCGACCATTATGACCGCGGAGAAAGTATTGGAGATGGCGACGATCGATGGAGCCCGTGCGGTGGGGCTTGAGGCCGAGATCGGCTCGATCGAGGTCGGCAAGAAAGCCGACATCGTCGTATTGGACTACAACAACCCGTTCATGACGCCGATTCACCATCCTGTCTCGGCCATTGTGTATTCGGCGCTGGGTCACGAAGTGACGAGCGTGATGATTGACGGCAAGTTTGTCATGCGTGACGGGATTGTCGGCATGGTTGACGAAGTTGCGGTTCGCCGCACCGCCCAGGTTCATGCCGATGCGCTCACGCAGCGTGCAGGGACAGATGCGTTCAAGAGAAGGCCCTGGCCCCGCGCAGCAGGCAGATAAAGCTTTACCAGATCGTAGATCCGGCGCAAAGTTGCGCTCTCAAAGCTGGAGGCCCTTTACCTGAGACGGACTCGGGTGCCCCATATCTCGCTCGTTTTCCGCGAGATGTGGGAGATCACGAACCTGGGCCGACTTCTTTCACGGCAACCGCTTAAGAAAGGAATCACTGCCCTTTGTGGTATCCCACATCTCGCGAAAAACGAGCGAGATGTGGGGCACCCCAGGTCGTGGTAGAAAGAACTGTTCGGATCGTGAATCTGGTGCACAATTGCGCGATCGAACGGAAACTGCGACGAGTGCACATCTTAGACACTGGAAGCCCTTCATCCGAGGTCGCGGTAGAGAAAGAGCTGTTCGGATCGATGGATCGACGCCCATCTCAATCCTTTGCGTAGGGGACCATCAGCGAGGCTGGTTGAATGGCTTTCCCGCCGAACAAGCCTGAGATTGCCAGGATCGTAACAACGTAAGGGAGCGATGCCAGTAGCTGCGGGGGAATGTTTCCGCCTCCTAATTGCAGGGATAGCTGCAGGGCATCGCATGCTCCAAAGACCAGGGCGGCTACTGCGGCTTTCCATGGGCACCAGCGGCCAAAAATCACGATGCCCAGGGCGATGAAGCCTTGCCCGGAAACGATCGAGTCGCGGAAGAGTCCGATCTGCGCCAAGACCAGGTAGGCTCCAGCCATACCGGCCGTTGCTCCGCCAATGAGTACTCCGGCGTAGCGCATG
>CAZZVD010000087.1:13703-17874 GCA_964657465.1 uncultured Acetobacteraceae bacterium
TCAGGTTCACGCGGTAGCGGCGCAGCAGGTCGCTGGCCAGCACCATCAGCACGATCAGGCTTTGCAGGATGAAGATGATGGAGGATGGCAGTCCCGCCCTGCGCTGCATGGCGTTGGCGCCCACCGTCATACCGCCATAGAGTGCCGCCGCGGGAATCACCGCCAGTGGATTAAGTTTTGCCAGCAACGCGACAATGATGCCGGTGAAACCGACACCGCCGCTGATACCGTCCATCAAACGATGTTGCTGCCCTAACACTTCCACCGTGCCAGCCAGCGCACCCAGGCCGCCGGCCAGGAGGGCCGCGGTCACCAGGCGCGCACCCACAGGGATGCCGGCAAAGCGCGCCGCGCCTGGGCTGGCTCCGCTGACGATCAGCTCATAACCGAAAGCGGTTTTGCGCAGCAGCAACCAGACGCACAGCGTCGCCAGCAGCGCGAGCAGGATGCCGGCATGCGCACGCGTGCCGGGCAGGATAAACGGCAGCCAGGTGGCATGTGGCAGTAATGCGGTCTCTGGTACGCCACCGGGTGCGCGCATGGGGCCCGAGACCAGGTATTGCACAGCGAGAATCGCGATGTAATTGGTCATCAGCGAGATCAGCACTTCGTTGCCGCCGAAGCGCGCGCGGATCACCGCAACCATCCCGGCCCATACAGCTCCGGCCGCAAAGCTCAACAGGATGGCCAGTGGAAAGAACGCCCAGAAGGAGAGTGGACCCACGACGCCGCCCGGCACGGTCGCGAGCGCCAGCCACGTGGTTGCGGCCGAGCCCACGACGAAGCAGCCTTCGAACCCCAGGTAGCCAAAGCCACATCGCCAGCTCACGATGGTGCCCAATGCAATCAATGTCAACGGCGCGGTGTGCACCAGCGTGTAGCCAAAGCCGCGCAGCGTACCGAATGGCTCGTGAAAGAGAGCGTAGTAGGCACGAAAGGGACTGGCGCCGTAAAGCACAAAGAGCGAGGAGGTCACCAGCATGGCTGCCAGGATGGCGAGGACCATCGCACTGGTGATGGCCAGGGGCGAATCAGCGGGCGTGACCCGGCGTTCGATCCACTTCATGCGGGCTCGCTCTGTTCGGCAATGCCTGAGATCATCAGGCCCAGTGTTTCCACCGTCACGTTGGCAGAGTCGAGCACGCCAACGATCTGGCCGCCGAACATGACGGCGATGCGGTCGGCCAAGTTCATCAGCTCTTCCAGTTCGGCGGAAATCAGCAGGATCGCTTTACCCCGCGCACGCTGCTGCAGCAGTTCTTCCCAAACGGAGGCAACGGCGCCGGCATCGAGGCCGCGCGTGGGCTGCTCCACCACCATGGCTTGCGCGTCGTGCAGGATCTCGCGTCCCAGGATCAGCTTTTGCAGATTACCGCCGGAAAGTTTACCGGCCAGCGCGCCGCTACCCGCAGAGCGCACGCCAAAGCGTGCGAGCAATGCCTCAGTAAACTTGCGAATTTTCTGCCGATCCAGGAACGGGCCCCGCAGGCGCTGCCGCTGCGACCCGAGCACGGCATTGTCGCTCAGCGACATCGAGGGAATTGAGCCGACGTGCCGGCGGTCGGCCGGCACATACGAGATGCCGAGCCTGCGGTGCTCAGCGACCGAGAGCCGGGTGACGTCGCGATCGCGCAGAAACACACTGCCCTGGTGGGGAGTTTTGAGATGCAGAATGGCCTCTGCCAATTGCGATTGACCATTGCCGTCTACGCCTGCGATGCCGACGATTTCTCCCGCGTGTACTGCGAGGCTTACGCCACGCACCTTCTCCTGGCCCAGCTCGTCGCGGACATGCAGGTTCTCCATGCGCAACACGGCGGGCCCGCGTTCGATGGGAACGCGATGCGCGCGCAGGTTCACTTCCCGGCCGACCATCAGACGGGCCAACTCCTGCTCGGTGGTTGCCTGCGTGGAGGTGGAGGCCACCACGCGACCATCGCGCATGACGGTCACCCGATCCGCAAGATCCAGAATCTCCTGCAGCTTGTGGGTCACGATGACGATGGAACGGCCCTGGTCACGCAGCCCGCGCAACACGGCGAAAAGCTGATCCTTCTCATGCGTGGTCAGCACCGCGGTTGGCTCATCCAGGATCAAGAGCTGTGCATCGCGATACAGCAGCTTGAGAATTTCGACCCGCTGCTGCACGCCGATCGAGAGGTGCTGAATCTTCGCGTAGGGATCGATCGCGAGATGGTGTTGATCACTCAAGCGACGCAACCGCTCCGCAGCCTGCGGCCCGGCGGTCTCTTTCAGGCCGAGCACCGTGTTCTCGACGACCGAGAAGCGCCGCACCAGCATGAACTCCTGGTGCACCATGCCGATGCCGAGCGCGATGGCGTCTTTCGGGCTGGCAATGAGTACGGGCATGCCGTCAATCGCGATCGATCCCGAGTCCATCGCATAGAACCCGTAGAGGATCTGCATCAGCGTGCTTTTTCCGGCGCCATTCTCTCCCAGCAGGGCGTGGATCTCTCCCGCTTCCACAGCGAAGTCCACATCATCGTTGGCGAGAACGCCGGGGAATTGTTTGACTATCTTGCGCATCGCAAAACTGGGCAACGTTCTCTCCTTGGCTACGCAAGCATCCGCGAAACATCGATCTTGCCCGCTGCAAGATCGCTCCAGATTTTCTGAAAGCTGGCCCAGGCTTCTTCCGAAACGAGTTGAGGGTTGTGATTGCCCATGGAGCCGGCCTTGAGCAACCACATCCAGTCCACCGGTGGATGCCAATCGGTGCCGCCGGCGAACGAACCGTCCGCCACGGCACGGGCGACGCTCTGCACCACACCGTCGAGGTTCATTTCAAAACTGGTGGCCATATTGTGAGGCGCCAGATTTGTCTGATCGGAGTAGCAACCCATGACCTTGGCCTTGCCCGCGACGGCGCCCTGGATGGCGCCCAGGCCGGTCACGTCTGCTGCATGCCAGATGACATCTGCACCGTTGCCGATCAGTGTGGCGGCGGCCTCTCGTCCCTTGGCTGCGTTGTCGTAATCGCCGGTGATGATGCCTAAAGCCTGAATGCCTTTCACCGTGTTGCGAGCGCCCGCGATGAATGCCTTCTGTATCTTCTGCTGTGTCGGATCATCTTCGCCGCCCACGAACCCGACTGCCTGCTTCTTCTCGGAGATCAAGGCAGCCAGGGCGCCGGCGCCGTAGGCCGCTCCGAAGTAACCCATGTTGATGTACAGGATGTTGGGTGGCACGGAGGGCTGGGGCAGAAAACTGGTCACGAAGAATTTCTGGTGAGGGTAATCCGGCGCTATGTCGAGCAGGGCGCTGCTGAATTCGAAGCCGTGGCCGAACAGGAGGTCGTAGCCGTCATCCGCATACCCGCGCACCACTTCCTGCATTTGCGCCAGGCTGATGTTTTCCGCGAAGGTAGTGCGAAAGCCCCGCCCGCTGCCCAGGGCCTTCAGACCTTCATAGGCGAGCTGGCTCCAACCACCATCGGTGATCACACCGGTCATCAGCAAAACAACGCTGGTGGCTTTTCTTGTTGCCCAGCTTCTTGAACCGAGCGCAGCCATGGCGAGTGCCGATGCACACCCGCCGTGGAAGGCACGGCGAGAGATCGGGCTCATCGCGCTTCCAGTTTCGAGTCGGCGATGCTGGCGCGGAGGTGTGCCGGCAGAAAGGGTCGAACCAGAAACTGATACGCTGCGCCGCCTACGCATCCGCCGAGCAAAGGTCCGGCAATTGGCACCCACCAGAAATTCTGCGGCGAAGGAAACGCGGCCGGCCCCCAGCCCGCGAGATAGCAGAACAAACGCGGACCCAGGTCACGCGCAGGGTTGATGGCCCACGCCTCAAGGTAGCCCATGGACGCGCCTATCAGCGCGACCAGCAGCCCAATCATCAACGCACCCGAGTTGGCCTGGGGCGCCATTTCGTTGTACTGCTCCGTAATAGCGAAGATGCCAAAGATCAGGAACGCCGTCAGGATGGTTTCATCGTAGAAAGCGTGGATAGGCGTAATGGCCAGGCCGGGATGGGTGAAGAACATACCAGCCGCGCCGCCGGCCGCACGCGTGAGTTGGGCGGCGTTGTTGTAGTGGTCGATGACCGGTGCGTACAGGGTGTAGACCAGGGCCGCGCCGAGCAAGCCACCAATCACCTGGGCCAGGCAGTAGGGAAGCACCTTGCGCCAGGCGAATTTGCGATAGAG
>CAZZVD010000088.1:0-17676 GCA_964657465.1 uncultured Acetobacteraceae bacterium
ATTGAACAAAGGATGGCCACCCGCTGCCCGAGATTCAGGCAAATTCGCAGCCAATGCGCCTCTTGCCTTCATCGACCAATTCATCGGGGTTTCAAAAAGTATCGCGCGATCTCTATTCAGTTTGGAGACCAGGATGGACTATGCACCGACAGTGGCAAGCTGCATGACGTGCTCGACGAGTACGGCATCGCCAATAGTAACCACCCGCTCCGCACCGAAACAACTGCCTTTTAGCTAGCGTTTTGCAGCTCATTAACCAGTGACTTCACCGGGCTGTTCACTGCCTTTTCCGCGATTTCGCCCAGCGGAGTTCCCCGGCGATACATCAAAAATGCAGCCGTAGCACCGGCAATAACTGTTCCCCAAAAAAGCAATCTTCTCACTCGTGTTTCCTCCGTGCGCCTTCTTGTCAGAACCAGGCGCGATCCTCATCTAGGATGCAAACTGGAGCCGCATCGCTCTGGACTGATTGTGAACACCGCCAGGAGAAGCGGTTACTATGGTTGCAGACGATTGCAGATGAGCTTCGCAAGGGCCTATAGCTCAACGGTTAGAGCAGCGGACTCATAATCCGTTGGTTCCAGGTTCAAATCCTGGTGGGCCCACCAACAACCTCAGAAGGATGCTGGGCGTGCACAAGCGAAAACCCAAGCGTTACTCGGACGTAGCGATCAGGTGACAGATCTCCGCCCCGTCCTTTCGACTCCACACACTGGCTTGGCAGCGTCACCACCTCGGGTGCCCCATATCTCCCGACGTTTTCCAGTCGGGAGATGTGGGAATTCACAGCACCTCATCACAAGTCTTAAACGCGCCAACCGACTTCCCCTCGTCCCGACTGCTGAGCGCCGACCGTTGGTGACGCTGCAGCCATTACCCGGGATCGCTCGCGAACGTCAGGGCTTCTGACCGAAGTTCTTCTTCATGAACGCTGCCTGGACAGGCGTCTGGACCGGTGCCGCGGCCCCAACCAGGAGCGTCACTGACGGCTGCCCGGCGTTCGTGATCCAGATGTTGCCGGAGCCGTCGATCGCGATGGCGGCAGGATGACTGAGCCCTGCAGGCTGGTAGCCGTATTCCGGCGTAAGCACGGCCAGTCCTGTGCCGCCCGGCGCCAAGCCGATCTCTACCAGCGCATCAAAATGCTGATTCCCCGTAATGTTTCCAGGGCAACTGCTGTTACAACTGGGCACCCAGGTATGCCCATTCCCGTCGATCGCGAGGCCCGCAAGCGAGCCGAATGCTTCCGAGCTGATGGGGTCGCCAATGCGGTTCTCGTTATTGTCGAGCGCGGCTACCGTAGAACTGCCCGAGTTGACGTACCAGACCCAGCCGCTCGCGCCAATGGCGACGGCCACGGGCGCATTCACGTCCCCATAGTTAAACTCGCCCGCATATTCCAGCGCTCCTGGGCCGACGTCGCTTAGCTCACGGGCGTTGAAACGAAGAATATGGCCGGGGCTCGCAACAAAAAGTTCCCCCGTCCCGCCGGGATCGAGGATAGGCCTCAACGCAATGCCATAAGGCGCGCTACTTGGTCCGTTGACAAGGGTATTGCCCGCAATCCAGATGGTCTGGTTAAAGATGTATTCCACGAACCCGTTGTGCGGGTTACTGATGTACAGGTTTCCAACCGGATCCAGCACCAGGCCGAAGGGATTAGCCAGTTCCGCAACAGGAAAGCTCGTCGGGGGTGCGGACGTGGGAAAGGTGCTGGCCGAGTCCGGGTTGCCGAGCGGTATCTTCCCAATACTGTCCGCCGTGTTTCCATTCCCCGTCGCAGTCGCACCATCGTTCGCGGTCCATAGCGTGGATTGCGTGTCAATCGCCATGCCGCTGACGTTGTGAATGGCGGGGCCGGCAAGGCCTCCCTGCGGAGTGAGAACCGAGCCTGTGGGGCTGAACTCCACAATATTGTCCGGCGCTGTAGCCGAGGCCACGCAGCTGACCGCACAGTTAAATACGACGGCGTTGCCAGACCCGTCGATCACCAGGTTGCCCGGCTGGACGAGGTTGCCGCCGGTCAGGGTCACCGGCAAGGTCCAATCGTTGGGCGGCGCCGTCAACATGGGCTGGAACGGCGACTGGGCAAGCAGTCCAGAGACCAGATTTGCCGGCTGCATTCCAGGATTCTGTAGCACAAACAAGGCTTCCTGGAGAGTGTTGCTCGCGGCCACGCCACCCGGTGCTGCCGCACGCCCCAGGCTTGCCAGGCAGTCGCTAAAACCGGGCGCAGTCGAGTCGGCGCAGGAGGCCAGCAGATCGGCCAGCGTATTGAGCTTGGCCGTTGGCAGCGTTCGGTCAGAGGTGCTGGCCGCGACGGCTCCCGTAAAGGGTGAGGCCAGTGTGGAAGCGAGAGCAAAGGCATTCGCCAGCCCGGTCACGTTGGCGGCCGAGGTGCCGATCAGTGGCACGCCCGATGAGGGATCAAGCGCAACAAATTGCTGCAGCGCAGCCACCCCGGCAACCGTAGTGAGCGCGTTAATCACGACGGCGCGGGCACTTCCAAGCTGGGCGCAATCACCGATCGCGCTCAGCAGCATCACGGCTTTGTTTGAGCTCGCACTGCCTGGAGGCCCGCCCCCTGTCAGAACGGCATAGAGCAGCGTTCCGGGTGTGCAACTGTAATTGTCACTGATGGTGAATTCGCCGTTGCCATCCGTGGTGACATAGTTCATTCCCCCGGAAGACAGAACGGTTGCCGCAGTGCCGTATCCGTTCTGTCCAGCGGCATAGAGCGTAACCTCCGCGCCCGCGATTGGTTGCCGGCCGCCGGCCGCTGAGCCGGAGATTTGCAGCGCCGCCTTTGTGACAGGAGGCGGATCTTCGCCTGACCGCGCAACCGCACCGCAGCCGGAGAGAAACAGACCACAAAAAAGAAGTGCAGCGAAGGAAGGAGCGAAGGAGAACCGGCAGCAACAGGACACGTAACGCACTCCAAAGGTGTGCTGTGTCGTACGGCCCGAGCTGGCTTAACCGAGCGCAACGCCAGAATAGGCCTGTACATTGCAAAAGGCAAGCTGCGCAAGATCGGCGGGAGGGTCCTGAAATTTTCTCGGCGCGAAGTGAAACCGGGAAGCTGATGATCTCTCAATTGAGTGGAACTCGCAGAGCTGCTGGGCCGACGGCATCGTCGTCAGGTTCACATCCGCCAGCGCGGCCGAGATCCTGTAGATATCGAAAGCAGTCCACACACACGCCAGACCAACCACCACCTGGGGTGCCCCATATCTCACGACGGATTTTTGTCGGGAGATGTGGGAATTCTCAGCACTCCCCAGGAAGTCTGTCCCGCTCAGATACCTTTCAGGAAACGCCTCCACCGATAAACAACAACTCAAGGCCGGTGGCGCCTTGGCTAGCCCATGGTTAGCCCGGATTTCTCCTTACGACTGTCCGGAGACGACCACAATGCCCCCACCCCTGGACGGGTGCCCGTCCAGGGAGTAGGGCATTGTGGTCGGAAGCTCAGGGTTGGGGTGAGAAATCCGGGCTAGTTCATGTTTACCCTGTGGTTCGCCCCGCAATCGTTGGCAAACCAATCAGAGGCTGGGGGCGTAACCTATAGGGTTGCGGGGACTGGCAGCACGATCGCCCCGGTAGGCAATCCACCCCGGAATTCTGGATAATGGGGAGCAGCAATTTTCTTTTGAAGCGGCCAAAACCTAGCCGGTTTGGCTATTCGCGATAACACCAGTCAGACAATCCCGGGCCCTCGAGCGGTGAGTCCGTTTAGGCAGAGTGGTAGATCATGACCAGTAGCCTTCCCACAGCTGCGGCTGAGCACGTATGGGCCACAATCCTCGCCCTGCTGGTGGCGGCGGTCGTGTTTGGCGCCATCCCGCTATGGCTGGCCTGGTTTTGGGCAAGGGTTTTCTCGCCGGCCAAACCAGGAGCGCAGAAAAACGCGACTTATGAATGTGGGCTGGAAGCCAAGGGCGATCCCTGGGTTCAGCTCGACGTCTCTTACTATCTGTACGCCATCGTCTTCCTCATTTTCGATGTGGAGGCCGTCTTTCTGCTGCCGTTTGCCGCAGCGTTTTCTGGACTGCCGCTGGCGGCGTGCCTCGCGATGCTGGTCTTCTTGTTGCTGCTGGTAGAAGGCTTGGTATGGGCCTGCCAAAAGGGAGTGCTCACTTGGGCCTAAGGGAGTCTTTGTGGATCAGGATCTAAAAACCGAACTGAGCAAACACGGTATTTTCGCCACCTCGTTTGAGGAGCTCTACAACTGGGGCCGCAAGAACTCCGTATGGCCGCTCACCTTCGGCCTCGCCTGCTGCGCCATCGAAATGATCGCCACCACCATGGCGCGTTACGACCTGGCCCGCTTTGGCGCAGAAGTGTTTCGCCCCTCGCCCCGCCAGGCAGACCTGATGATCGTATCGGGAACAGTTACAAAAAAGATGGCTCCCCAGGTGGTACGGCTGTACAACCAGATGCCTGAACCGAAGTATGTGATCGCCATGGGCGCCTGCGCCATCTCCGGTGGCCCATTTCGTGACGGCTACAACGTGCTCAAGGGAATCGATCGATTCATCCCCGTGGACGTGCATATTCCCGGCTGCCCACCGCGGCCGGAAGCCCTCATCCATGCGTTCATGACCCTGCAGGAAAAAATCGCCTCCCAACCACTCACCGGAGCAGCGCGTCCGCGGCATCTGCGTGAGGACCTGCCAAGCGAGTTCCCGGTACCAGCCTTCGGCGAGCACGATCTTGAGCCGGCGCAGAACAACCAGGTCTTCCAAAGTCCCTTCAAGGTGATTCAGGAACCATGACAGCGGAAACCACCGTGAGCGGGCTCAACCTGGAACAAATCATGCAACACCTGAAGGCAGCCGTCCCTGGCTGCGCCGTGGCGCTGATTCTGAACGGTAGTCCCTGCGCCCAGCACTCACTGCTCATCGATGGCGGCCATGGGGCTGACGCCGCCCGGGTGTTGCGCGACGATCTGCATCTGGATTTTTGCTCGAATGTCACCGCAGTCGATTGGCCTGACCGAGAGTTAGTGGAAAAGATCAAGACGAAGCAGATCGTAGACGGCGTAGAAAAAGATCTGGAAGAGAGCCGAAAAACCTTCATCCCGGGATACCTCGAGGTCGTCTACCACCTATTTTCTATCAGGCAAAAAGATGGGCCCCTGGTGATCAGGATGCGCACCGGTAACCGCACTGATGATGTGGTGCTGCCATCGCTCACCCCAGTCTGGCGCAGCGCGGAGTTCCAGGAGCGTGAGGCGTTCGACCTGTTTGGTATCGAGTTCACCGGCCACCCCGATCTGCGACGCATTCTCATGTGGGACGGCTTCACCGATCATCCCATGCGCAAGGATTACGTGCCTCCGCCAGACGATGAGCTGACCCTGGGGGCGATATGACACTCGAGGCGACTGCAGTCACTGAGCACGATGGGCTGCTTGAGATCTCGATGGGGCCGCAGCACCCTTCCACCCATGGCGTGTTCCGCATGGATGTGAAGCTCGACGGCGAACGCGTGATGCGCCTCAAGCCGGTCTTCGGTTATCTCCACCGCAACCACGAGAAGATCGCGGAGAACGCAAGCTACCTTGCCGCCATTCCCTACACTGACCGTCTCGACTATCTCTGCTCCATGACGAATAACTGGGGCTATGCGCTGGCCGTTGAGAAGCTCGCCGGGCTCGTAGTGCCGGAGCGCGCTGAGTACATCCGCGTGATTGTGGCAGAGCTTACCCGGTTGCAGAATCATGCCGGCATGGTGGGCTTCCTCCTGCAGGATATGGGCGCCAGCGGCACTCCCCTTATGTATGCCTTCCGCGAGCGGGAAAAGGTACTTGATCTTTTCGAATCGCTGACCGGTGCTCGCATGATGTGCAACTACATGCGCTTTGGTGGCGTGCGCGTCGATTGCTCAGCGGCATGGATGGGCGAGGTGAAAACGCTCGTCAGCAACTTTGACAGTTTCCTGGACGAGTTCGAAAAGCTGCTCACCGGGAACGAAATCCTGATGGCCCGCACCCAGGGCGTAGGCGTGCTGCCGGCGGCCCTGGCGATCAACGCAGGCGTAACCGGGCCCGGGCTGCGCGCCAGCGGAGTCAATTATGATCTGCGCAAGGTCGACGGGTACGGCGTGTATCCACGCTTCACCTTCCGTGTGCCCATCGGCGAGCACGGGGATGTTTTCGATCGCTACATGCTCCGCATTCTGGAAATGAGAGAGTCCATCAAAATTCTGGATCAGGCTCTGCGGGAGATTCCTGCCGGACCCTTCATTGATCCCAAGGCCCGGCTCAGGGGTCTGCGGCCCAAAGCGGGTGAGGCGTACGCACGCGTGGAGTCGCCGAAGGGAGAGTTGGGGTTCTATCTGATTAGTGATGGATCGCCGAATCCCTACCGTTACCGGGTGCGGCCGCCCAGCCTCATCAACCTGACAGTATTAGAAGACATGTGTCTCGGACAAAACATCGCGGATGTCGTGGTCATTCTGGGTAGCGTCGATATAGTCATGGGAGAAGTAGATCGTTAGCAGTGGGTATGAGGGCGAAGCAATGTTTGGCAGCGGCATCGTAAAAGGATTGACGGAAACCGCACGCAATTTCTTCGGCAGCTTTGTCGACGAAAAGCGGCTGGTCACCGTGCAGTTCCCGGAAGAACGGTTGCCGGTTTCCGAGTCCGCGCGCAATTTCCCTTTCCTTATCTACGATGGTGACGATAAAGACCAGGGCCTGCGGTGCGTCGCCTGCCAGATCTGCCAGAAGGAATGTCCGCCACGCTGCATCACCATCCAGAAAAGCAAGGATAAGAAACCGGACTTCGTGGGTAAGCCGCAGTTCTACCCCGCAGTGTTCGATATCGATGTCTCCGTCTGCATGAGCTGCCAGATCTGCGTAGAGGTCTGCCCGTTCGACGCCATCCGCATGGATACGGATTTCGAACTGAGCACGACCGATCGCTTCGGCGCGCTTCTGTGGTCGAAAGAGAAATTGGCAATGCCCAATGAGCACTACATGACCATTCATCCGTCCGAGGCCGCTGAGGTCGAAGCCCGGCGCGCTCAGGAAAAGGCGCAGGCTGAAGCCAAAAAACAGCAGCCTCCGGTGGCCACGTAAATGCCGCCATTGGACCAGGTCTTCGTATGGGGCAAGCACTGGCTGGTGGGCCACTCCCCGGCCCTGGTACAGCCGGCCGTCTCCATTCTGCTCGGCATCGTTCCCATTCTCCTGGTCTTCCCGCTCCTGTTTGCCATCACCACGGTGCTTGAGCGCAAGGGCCTGGGCAGAATGCAAAATCGTTATGGCCCCAATCGGGTGGGCCCGTGGGGCCTGATGCAGCCGCTGGCAGATGCGATCAAGTCACTGACCAAGGAAGATGTGGTGCCCGCCGCGGCCGATCGTGTCGTCCACTTTCTCGCGCCGCTGGTTTTGCTGGCCGTGGCGTTCCTGCCCTACGCAGTGCTGCCGATCGGCCGCAATATGATACTCGCCAATCTGGATGCCGGCGTTTTGTTCTTCTTCGCCATCGGCGCCATCGCGGAGCTCTCAGTGTTCATGGCTGGTTGGTCCAGCCGCAATAAATATTCACTGCTCGGCGCCATGCGCGCGATCGCCCAGATGATCAGTTACGAGGTGCCCCTGCTGCTCTCTTCGATCGCCGTGATCATGGCCGCCGGATCGCTCTCCACGGTGGAGATCGTGCAGCAGCAATCAGGCTTCAGCGGCATCTTCCCTCACTGGTATGTACTCACACCATGGGGCTTCACAGGATTTGTCCTGTTCATGATCGCCGCCACGGCAGAAACCAACCGCTCCCCCTTCGATCTACCGGAAGGTGAGTCGGAGTTGATCGCCGGCTATTACATCGAATATTCCGGCTTTAAATTCGCGCTCTTCTTCCTGGGAGAATACCTCGGCATGTTCGCCATCAGCGGGCTGGGCATTACCCTGTTTCTGGGTGGATGGTCAGCGCCCCTGCCCTGGCTCACCTTCATTCCATCCTGGGCCTGGTTCTTCGCCAAGCTGCTCGGCCTCATCGCAGGCTTCATCTGGGTACGCGGCACCCTGCCCCGCTTGCGCATGGATCAATTGATGAACTTCGCGTGGAAGTTCATGCTGCCCATGGCGCTGGTAGTGGTGGTGTCCGCCGGAGCGTGGCGATTTCTGCCGCAGGGGGTCACCCGCTGGTTGATCAGTGCCGTCTTTCTTTTGGTCGCTTATGTATGGTTGGCACATGGCGTGGAGAGCAGGAACAAAATTGCGAAGCGGACCTATCGTTTTGCTGAGTGATGGCCGAGTGAAAGTTCATATCTCGTGAAAGTTCAAATCCATGGATAGCCCGTTCCTCCTACTGGCGGCCGTGACGCTGTTCGCCGCTTGCAGTGCGATGCTGCTACGCAGCCTGGTGCACTGCGCACTAGCCCTGGCGGTCACCTTTACCGGGATCGGCGCCCTCTACCTGAATCTAGGTGCGCAATTCCTGGGACTGGCCCAGTTGCTCGTCTATGTCGGGGCTGTGGCCGTGCTGATCGTGTTCGTTATCCTGCTAACGCGTGAAGCGGACACCGATGAGCCGCTGCTGTCGCCGATACGTCGGCCGCTGGCCGGCGCATCGGTGGCGCTCGGCGTATTCGCTGTACTGGCCTGGGCCCTTCTCCATAGCGCAGTGGCGCATGCGCCGACCAGCGATGCGCCTTCCATTACCATGCGCGCACTCGGTTCTGGTCTCATGCGAGGGTACGTATTCCCGCTGGAAGTAATTGGGCTCATGCTTACGGCAGCGCTGATCGGTGCTGTGATCGTCGCGATGAAGGAGAAACCCGGCCCGCAATGACGCCTCTGGCTGGTTGTTTGCTGGTCTCTTCCATCTTGTTTGCCGTGGGCCTGGCGGGCGCCCTGACCCGCGGGAACACAATCCTGGTGCTGGTTGGCATCGAGTTGATGTTGAATGCAGCCAACCTGAACTTTGTAGCCTTCTGGCGTTATGGTCCCCATGCGGCCAACCAACTCACTGGCATGGTCTTCGTTCTCTTCGCGATCGGGGTGGCTGCGGCGGAAACAGCCGTCGGGCTGGCGCTGATTCTGGCTGTGTACCGGCATACCCGGTCGACTAATCCCGACCGTCCGATTCCCGCTACAAGCCAGGAAGGTCAGCAGTGAACTCCCTATGATTGGCCCAGTATGATTGCTCCACTTTGGATCGTTCGCTACCTATGGTTCGTGGCGGCATTCCCTCTGCTTGCCTCCGGGCTTGTCGCCCTGCTCCGGCAGAGCCAGCGAAAGCTCGCCGCAACGCTTGCGATTGCTTCCATCAGCGTCTCCTTCGTGCTCGCCATGGTTACGTTTACAGCCCTGTTGGGCCATCCCCAGCGGCTTTACAGCAACTGGTCATGGCTGCAGTTTGGCACAGAGTGGGTCAAACTCGGGTGGCTGCTCGACCCCTTGGGCGCAGTGCTGCTGGTGATGGTTACTTTCATCGGGCTGCTTATCTTCATTTACAGCGCTGCCTACATGCAGCACGACGAAAACTCTCCCCGCTTCTTCTGCTTTCTTTCTCTGTTCGCCGCAGCCATGCTTGGCCTGCTGATCGCGAACAGCCTGCTGCTGTTGTTCATGTGTTGGGAAGTGGTGGGCCTTACCTCGTATCTGCTGATCGGCTTCTGGTTTGAACGGCCGGCTGCAGCGGCCGCCGCCAAAAAGGCATTCATCACCACCCGGCTCGGGGATCTAGGACTGCTGCTCGGCATGGTATGGCTGTATGGGCAAAGCGGCACACTGCTGTTTTATGATCACGGCGCGGGATGCCTCGAGCACGCGGCCATTCTTTCGCTCTCCACGCATGTCATCGGGTTTGGCATGGCCGCCTCCACCGGCATTTCGCTCCTGGTCTTCTGCGGAGCCGCCGGCAAATCAGGTCAGTTGCCGTTGCATGTGTGGTTGCCGGATGCGATGGAGGGTCCCACGCCAGTGAGTGCCCTGATCCATGCGGCCACAATGGTGGCGGCCGGCGTGTACCTGGTGTCGCGCATGTATCCGCTGATGCAGGCTTCGACTATTGCCCCCAGCATTGGAACCGGCGCCGGGACCAGCACCGCCTTACAAGTGGTCACCTGGGTTGGTGCGCTCACCGCGATGTTCGCCGCCACCGTCGCCGTGGCCCAGAACGATATCAAGCGCATCCTCGCCTACTCCACCATCTCGCAGCTTGGATACATGATGATCGGTCTCGGCGTCGGCGGAGTCGCCACCGGCGTCTTCCACCTGATCGCGCATGCGTTCTTCAAAGCTCTCCTGTTTCTCGGCGCAGGGTCGGTAATCCACGGCTGTATGGGCGAGCAGGATATTCGGGAAATGGGCGGCCTGCGGCGATGCATGCCAATCACTCTCGCCACCTATGCGATCGGCACACTGGCCCTCTGCGGGTTCCCTCTCTTCTTTTCCGGCTTCTGGAGCAAGGATGCGATCCTGCATGCCGCCATGCATTGGGACATTTCGCGTGTGCCTTTCTATTTAGGTTCGGTCGCTGCCCTGCTGACGGCGTTCTATATGACGCGCCAGGTCTGTTACGTTTTTCTGGGCGTGCGCCGCAAGGGCGTCGTGCCCGAACCAGTCGTCCCAGCAGAAATCGCCAGCGTCGAAGCGCACGATGCTGCTCACGAGAGCCCGGCGGCCATGACCGTGCCGCTGATTGTGCTGGCCGCCTTTGCCATCTTGCTCGGGTTCGCCGGCACCCCAGCATGGCCCTGGTTGCAGGGCTTTATAGAAATGCGCGCGAGCACGCTCGACATGAGCCGGCTAGCGGAGGCCGGCCTGCCGCAACTCATGGTGGTGTCTTCTCTCTTGATATTCGCCGGACTTGGGCTGGGATGGTGGCTCTATGGCCGCAAGCCGATCCTGCGTGCTGGCGATCCTGACCGCCTAGGCCGGCTGCAACCAGCGTTCTTCCATGCTCTCCATAACGGACTGTTCATCGACGGGTTCTACGAACGCGCAGTTCTGCGGCCGGCCTGGTGGATGGCGTGCCTGGCAGATTGGCTGGAACGGCGGGTCTGGAGCAGCGTGCCCAACGGCGTGTCTCTGCTGGCAAGGGGCGTGGGGCAGATTGATTCTTTCCTGGATGGCTCCGTGGTCAACGGCGGGTTCGATGCGGGAACCGCGCTCTTCGGCACGGGCGGCCGTTTGCTCGCACGTTTGCAGGATGGCCGCATCCAACACTACCTGCGTTTCGCAGCGGCCGCGCTCGCCGCGTTGGCCCTCTTCCTGCTCATAGGCCACGGCGGATGAACAGTTTCCAGCCTGCGCCATTCCCGTTCATCACCCTACTGACACTGCTGCCGTTTACCGGGGCCATCGCTGTGCTGGTTCTCAGTCGAGGGAGCCGCACAGTCGCACGTGCGACCGCCGCAGCTTTCGCCATCACGGCACTGGCAGGCGTTGGCCTGCTCTGCACGCACTTTGCGCCAGTGCAGGCCGGTCTGCAACTGCAAGAGTGGCATACGTGGGCCCCTTCGTTTGGGCTGGCGTACCACGTGGGCGTGGATGGGCTAAGCCTGTTGATGCTGGCAGTCTCATCCATCGTGGTGGCGATGTCGGTCGCTGCCTCATGGAGCAATGAGAAGCAGGGACCCGCCTACTTCGCTTTTCTCCTGTTTCTTGAGACAGCTCTCTTTGGCGCCTACACCGCACAGAACTTCCTTCATTGGTTCCTCTACTGGGAGCTGAGCCTCATCCCGGCATTTTTCCTCATCCGGCTCTGGGGCACAGCAGGCCGCGCGCCCGCCGCCACTCAGTTTTTTGTCTACACCATGGTCGGCAGCATCCCTTTGCTGCTGGTGTTTCTGGCGCTGTTTCTGGCGAGCGGGAGTTTCGATTTCAGCGAACTGGCGCGCCTGGCGCACAACGGCCAGCTCTCTGCCGCCATCGCAAACAATTTCCACTGGAACGGGTGGCACAGCGGCCGCATCACGATGCTTTTGTTCTGGGGAGCATTTCTCGCCTTCGCCATCAAGACACCGATCGTTCCCTTTCATAGCTGGCAACCGCTTGCGTATAGCGAAGCGGCGCCGGAAACCACCATGGTGCTGACTGGTGCGTTGTCGAAAATGGGAGTGTATGGGTTCCTGCGGATTCTCCTTCCGATCTTCCCCGGGCAGATGTTGCAGGCTCGTACGGTCTTACTATGGCTAGCCATCGCCAGCATCGTGTTGCCCGCGCTGGCAGCCTGGGCACAAACCGATCTGCGCAAAATGATGGCCTACTCTTCCATCAATCACCTGGGTTATTGCGTGCTGGGCATCGTTGCAGTCGTGGGAGTTGGTGGTGCAAGCCCACAGGTAGCGGTAAACCAGGCGGCATCGCTGACCGGAGTCATGCTGCAGTTGTTCAGTCACGGCATCTCCGCCGCAGCCCTGTTCTGGTTCTTGGCGCTGCTCGCGCGCCGCAGCGGCGGACAATTGGGCTTAGATAGTTTTGGCGGGTTGCGGCGAGCCATGCCGGTATTCAGCGGCTTGATGGGCATCACACTCTTCGCCTCGCTCGGGTTGCCCGGGCTCATCGGCTTCCCGGGAGAGTTTTTGATCTTCAAAGGCGTGTTCCCGCTTGCGGGGTGGGCAGCGTCGCTGGCGGTGGTGGGGTTACTGCTGACGGCAGTGTTTCTGCTCACATTGATACAGCGTGTCTTCTCTGGCCCACTACGCGAGCAATGGGCTCATCTGCAGGATCTCTCCGCGGCGGAACGCTGGATGACCGCCCCCGTGATCTGCCTGATGTTCGTCGTGGGATTGTACCCGCAACTGATCAGCCGCTTTCTACCCGGCACCGTCCTCCATCTTTTAGCGCAGGTGCGGCACTGATGCTCGCCTGGACGATCTATCTCTCCTTCCTCGGGGCAGCCGCGGTACAACTTGTGCCATCGCGCCGCCCGGGCGTAGTGCGCGCCGTCGCTCTGCTCACTGCCCTGGCTAGTCTAGGCCTGGCGGTGACTTCGCTGGCGCACGGCGGCCACGGCGGCGAGCTATTTACGATTACCAGGGTCCCCTGGATACCGCAGCTCGGCATTGAATACCACCTTGCTGCTGATGGCATCAGCCTTGTCCTGGTATTGCTCACCGGCATCGCCGCCGTCGCCGGTGTGCTGTTTTCCTGGAATGTCGAACAGCGCATCAAGGATTTCTTCTCGTTCTACCTGGTCCTCATCGGCGCCGTCTACGGCGTGTTCCTCAGCTTCGACCTCTTCCTGCTGTTCGTCTTTTATGAAATCGCCATCGTTCCAAAGTATTTTCTGATCGCCATCTGGGGATCCACGCGGCGAGAGTATGCTGCGATGAAGCTGGTGCTGTACTCGTTTGCCGGCAGCGCGTTGGTGTTAGGCGGACTGATCGCCGCCTACGTAGTCGCCGGCGAACGCACCACGAGCCTGCAGGCATTGGCCAGCTTCCCCTTCCCGATTCATTTTCAGATGTGGGCCTTTCCACTGGTCTTCATTGGCTTCGCCGTGCTGGCCGGCATGTGGCCGTTTCACACCTGGGCGCCGACTGGTCATGCGGCCGCGCCCACTGCCGCCTCCATGCTGTTGGCCGGCGTGGTCATGAAGCTGGGCGCCTACGGGTGTCTGCGCGTCGCCATGCTTCTGTTTCCTCATGGTATGGATGCCTGGAGCTCACATCCGGGGGGACGCCACATGCTGGGGTTTGGGTCATGGCAGGCCGTCTTCGCCGCCCTGGGCGTCATCGGCATTGTGTACGGGGCGACCGTGGCGCTGGTGCAGAAAGATCTCAAGTTCGTGATTGGCTACTCCAGCGTCAGCCACATGGGCTTCGTGATCATGGGCCTGATGACGTTGAACCAGATCGGCACGGCAGGCGCGGTGTACCAAATGTTCTCGCACGGCATCATCGGCGGGTTATTGTTTGCCGTGGTTGGCCGGATGATCTACGACCGCACCCATACTCGTGACCTCACCGAGTTGTCGCGCATTCCGCTGGGGCGCTTGCTTCCCTTTGCTGCGGCCACGTTCGCGCTCGCTATGATGGCCTCCATTGGCCTGCCGGGATTCAGCGGGTTCATCGCAGAGTTGCAGATCCTGGCAGGCGCCTGGTCATCGTTTCCCCGAATGACCTGGGCAGCAGGCCTGGGCATCGTGATCGGGGTGGCGTTCTCCTGGCGCGCGTTGCAGGCAGCGTTCTTGGGCGACGCTCCGGCGCCAGAGACGGCTATCGCACCCATCACTATGCCGGAGCGCCTTGGAGCGGGCCTGCTGCTGGCCGTCACCCTCTTGATGGGCCTGTACCCGAAGCTGCTGATGGACCTGATCCTTCCCAGCCTGCGTGGACCCTTGTTTGAACAACTTCGCCAGGGGAACTGGCGATGAACGCGATCGGGTATCCGGAACTCCTGCGACTGACCTTACCCGAGATCGTCGTAGCACTGACAGGCTTGCTGGTGCTGGTGACCGATCTGAGCTTTCTGCGACAGGCTTCCCGGGTGCTCCGCTGTCGAGCCGCGTCCGGGATCGCGATAGCCGGATGCGCCGGCGCCATCGCACTGTCGCGGCTCTCATTGGTAACCGGCACGCTGCCAGATGGAATGCTGGCAACCAATGAGTCCACACAGCTGGTGCAAATGGCGCTGCTGTCGCTGACTATCCTGGTACTGCTGCTGGCGATCTCGGTCCGGTTCACCGACCACGTCGGCGAGTATTGCGCTCTGGTGTTGTTTGCCACCACCGCCATGCTGCTGCTGGTGACCACGCGCAACCTGCTGATGATTTTTCTCACCATCGAGTTCCTCAGCCTCTCGCTCTATGTACTGACCGCCTTCGATAAGCATAGCCAGGCGTCTGCCGAGGCCGGCCTCAAATACTTCCTGTTCGGCGGCATGTCTGCCGGCATCCTGCTGTTTGGCATGAGCCTGCTGTACGGCCTTTCGGGATCGCTCGATCTCGCCACCGTCGCGGTGGCGGTGAGCCGGTCTCCGGGAGATCCTTTGCTGAGCCTGGCCATGGTCATGGTGGCTGCCGGCTTTGGCTTTAAGGTCGCGGCAGCGCCGTTCCACATGTGGGCGCCTGAGGTATACCAGGGAGCTCCCTCGGTCAGCGCCGGCTTGATCGCTTCCAGTTCTAAAGTTGCTTCCTTCTATGCGATGTTTGTAATCTTCGGTGTCGGCCTGATCAGCGCCAGCGGCAGCGCTGCATGGGGCAGCTACACGACCGGCTGGGCTCCGCTGCTTGCGCTGATGGCGGCGGTTTCCATGGTGTGGGGAAACCTGGCAGCCCTTGCACAGACCGGTCTGCGGCGGCTGCTGGCCTATTCTGCCATCGGTCACGCAGGATACATGTTGATCGCGCTGGTTGTTCATACTCAGCAAAGCTTGGTCGCGCTGGTTTACTACGTAATCACGTATGCGTTCGCTACTTTGGGAGCCTTCGCTGTGCTGGCTGCTTTGGAAGAAGAAAAGATAGATGGTCTTGCCGATTTCGCGGGTTTAGCCCAGCGCGCACCTGGCCTTTCTTTTTGCCTGCTCATCTTTTTGCTTTCCCTCGCCGGAGTCCCCCCGCTCGCGGGTTTCTTCGGAAAGTTCTTCATTTTTGCCTCCGCGCTCGGAGGGACAGAGCACCTTGGGGAGCTTTGGCTGGTACTGCTCGCGCTGGGGATGAGCGTGGTCTCGTTCTACTATTACCTCAAAGTGTTAAAGCAAGCCTACGTAGTCAAGCCTTTGCCAGGAGCCGGCGCCATTCACGTGCCAATCGCAACGCGCCTGGTATTGTGGCTCACTGCAGCGCTGGTGGTGGTGCTTGGCTGCTTACCGAATCTGCTGCTCCATCAGCTTGCAACAGAAACCTTCTTCCGCTGACCTTAATCTCGCGGAACCCATCAGAACAGCCGTAAGGAGAATGCATGCCCCTCGTTCGCATCGATTTCACACAAGGTAAGGCGCCGGATTACGGGAAGCAAATCTGCGAGGTCGTACACCAGGCGATGGTGGACACGTTGAACGTACCCAAAGACGATCTGTTTCAGATCATCGCCCAGCATGCACAGAGCGAAATGCAGTTCGACCGGGACTACCTCGGCATCCATCGCTCTGACGATTGCGTCTTTGTACAGATCACACTCAACGGCGGCCGGACAGTGGAGATGAAGCAGCGCTTCTACAAAACAGTAGCGGATGGACTACACGCCACGCTCCAGCTGCGCAGGGAAGACGTTCTGATTAACCTGGTGGAAGTGACGAAGGAGAACTGGTCCTTCGGCAATGGCGAAGCCCAGTACGGGCCGCCTGCCAGTTGAAGCAAGAAAACGCTTCCTGGCCACCGTCAAAAAGAACCCGGCTGTAAGAGGACTCTTGTGTAGGTTTAACGAAGGAGATGCACGTGCCTCGTCCATAAGCTCCAGAAGGATGGCCACGCGAAATTTGCTTGTTGGAGTAGCCGCCGGAGCCGGAAGGCTCTATCTCACCCTATCTTTGGTGGTAAGGGAGCGCAAATGATAAGACACGCGGCAACGCAGGATGTAAGGGCGAACTGGGTGAGTCCGCCCTTACCTGTGTTAGTTTTCTGAGGTTAACGGTAGGAATTAGAAATGATGACTTCCAGGTCGAGTGGGGTATCCATCGGCTGGTTTGAAACCATACCGGGAGTAAACCGGTACTGAGCTACCGCCGCGAGAACGCCGGCATCCACGTTTGCGCCCGCAGACTTGAGAATCTTCAAGTCAGACGGTTTACCAGACTTATCAACGATCATACCGACCACTACCTTGGCGTCGTCGTTCAGTTGCCGAGCAGTCACTGTTCCATTTTCAACTACATCGACTTTGTAAATCAACTTGGGAGCGATCACTCCAGTGGAGACGCGTCGAACGGACGCAGACCCATCAGCGGCGACGGCGGTTTGTGCAGGCGTGCGTGCCTGAGCGTGAAGCATAAAAGAGGACAAAGAAAGTATGGCCACAGTTAGATTACGCATGATATTCGCTCTCCTGGTTAAGGGTGCCCGTCACCAACATATGTCACAGACAAAACAACTGTCAATGTTTATTTTTAGATAGGCATTTTTATTAGGAAATGATGCATTCTGTTAACCACTAAGTGACGCTCATCTTAAAAGCGAGGCTAAACATGAAGACCCGTTAACTTATCGGCAGGCACAGCAAAATAAGAGACCAGTTGGGATGAATTTTGAGAGAAAAAGAGCCCGCGAAAACGTTGAGCAGTCTCACCACAACCCTCAGCTAACAACCACGATGCCCCCACCCCTGGACGGGTGCCCCATTGCGGGTCCCGAGTCCGCCCAGGTCAGTTCCCTTGATTTGCGGTATCCACACCAAGTTCGCCAATCCGGCGTACATGGGCTGAATACGACAGGCGAAGCCCTTCAAACGTTCTCACTCCACTTACTAAAGACATGGGGAAAAACGTCATCTTCAACCCACGTACGCCGGAGTCGGCGAACATTGTGTGGATACCACAAATCAAGGGATCTGACCTGGCGGATTCGGGACCCGCAATGGGGCACCCGTCCAGGGAGTAGGGCATTGTGGTTGTCTCCGGACAGTCGTGGTGACAAATCCGGAATAGGGTGTCACCAACTCGGGTGGCCCCATATCTCACGACGTTCCCCAGTCGGTAGATGTGGGAACTCACGGCTATTGATCCATAACCCTCTCCACACCCAGACACTTAAGGATCTCGCCTGAGCGAGGTTTGCGCTC
>CAZZVD010000089.1:0-17668 GCA_964657465.1 uncultured Acetobacteraceae bacterium
CGCGAGCATGGGGCACCCGTCCAGGGGTGGGGGCATTGTGGTTGTCTCCAGACAGGCGTGGTGAGAAATCCGGGCTAAAAGCTCGGCATGACAAGGCCAGGTAGGTGCCTTCCATCAGGGGTGATTTCTGGCTGGAGAGCGGTCGGGAGTGACAGAACTTAACGTCCGCAGGAACCCCGGTCTTACGCCCGGTCTGTTCAGACATGGCGGCGGCTTCGAGGCTAAAAAAGCTTCGAATAAGCACACCTTTGCCGGTTGTGGAAAAAAATGTGGAAAGCTGGCCGACGATTTTTGCAGCTGCAGCTTTTGCCTACCCCTGCGACGCTTGCCTGCTCCGGTTACGTGCATATAAGTGGTTTGTTTAGAGCAAGTTGTGGTGCCGACACGTAGAATGGTGCGCAAAGCGTGAAGATTTTGCCCGGCTCTACGGAAATCTCAAGGTTTCCACAAAACGGGCGTTTGCCCGCAGACGTAACGGGGCCTATTTGCTAGAATCCTCGCCGACTTTCAACACCGCCAGGAAGGCCTCCTGGGGGATGTCTACTTTGCCCACGCGCTTCATCCGCTTCTTGCCTTCTTTTTGCTTTTCCAGCAGCTTACGCTTACGACTGATGTCTCCGCCATAACATTTTGCGATTACATTTTTACGCAGCGCGGCTACAGTTTCGCGAGAGACAATCTTGGCCCCGATCGCCGCCTGGATAGCTACCTCAAACATCTGGCGGGGGATAAGCTCACGCATTTTCGAGACCAGCGCGCGGCCACGATCATACGCAAAATCCTTGTGCACGATGATCGACAGCGCATCGACCGGCTCACCGGAGATCAGGATATCCAGCTTGACCATCGGAGATTCCCAGGTGCCGGCGAGTTGATAGTCCAACGAGGCATAGCCGCGTGAGACCGACTTCAGCCGGTCGTAAAAGTCGAGGACGATCTCGTTGAGCGGCAGTTCGTAGGTCAGCATGACCCGGGTCGGGGTCACATATTCAAAGTTCTTCTGCCGCCCGCGCTTTTCTTCCACCAGCTTGAGAATGCCGCCTACGTATTCTTCGCTGGTAAGAATAGTGGCGACGATGAGTGGCTCTTCGATCTTCTGGATGTCGGTTGGGTCGGGCCAGCGGGACGGATTCTCCACTTCGATCACATTGCCACTGGTAAGCGTGATCTTGTAGCGCACGCCGGGCGCCGTGGTAATGAGGTCGAGGTTGAACTCACGCTCGAGCCGCTCCTGGATAATTTCCATGTGCAGCAAGCCGAGGAATCCACAGCGGAAGCCGAAGCCGAGGGCGACCGAACTCTCGGGTTCAAAGAAAAAAGAGGAGTCGTTCAATCGCAGCTTCTCGAGCGCGTCGCGTAACAAGGTGTGTTCGTGCGAATCGACCGTGTAGAGGCCGGCGAACACCATGGATTGAATGTCTTTGAAACCTGGAAGCGCCTCAGTGGCGGGCCGGCCATCTTCCGTGATGGTGTCGCCGATCTTTGTATCCGCCACGTTTTTGATGGTGGCGGAGAAAAAGCCCACCTCGCCGGCAGACAATTCAGCAATCTCCAGCGGCTTGGGCGTGAGTACGCCGACCGACTCAACATCGAACACACGGCCGTTCGACATGAGGCGAATGCGGGCGCCCTTGCGCAGAATGCCATTGATGATGCGGGCCAGTACGATGACACCTCGATAGGGATCGAACCAGCAGTCGAAGATAAGCGCCTGGAGCGGGGCTTGCGCATCGCCGGCTGGCGGCGGCAACCGTTTGACTACCGCTTCCAGAACATCGGCCACGCCCTGACCGGTCTTCGCGCTCACGGGAAGCGCGTCAGTAGCATCGATACCCACAGTCGACTCAATCATTTCCTGGGTACGCACCACGTCGGCGCTGGGCAAATCGATCTTATTGATGACCGGGATCATGTCCAGACCGTTGTTGATGGCCAGGTAGGCATTGGCCAGGGTCTGCGCTTCCACGCCCTGCGATGCGTCAACCACCAGCAGCGCGCCTTCGCAGCACGCCAGCGATCGCGAGACTTCGTAGGAGAAATCGACGTGGCCCGGGGTGTCGAGAAGATTGAGCTGGTACATCTCGCCATCCTGGGCGAGGTAGTTCATGCGCACCGCATGGGCCTTGATGGTGATGCCGCGTTCGCGTTCCAGATCCATGGCATCGAGCACCTGGTGCTGCATTTCGCGCGCAGTGAGGGAGCCGGTCAGCTCGAGCAGCCGGTCCGAGAGTGTCGATTTGCCGTGATCAATGTGAGCAATGATCGCGAAATTGCGGATGTGACTTCTATCCATGAAGGGAGGCCGTTCGGCGGGCAACTACTGAGTTGATGGGCGAGAGTCTCTCACCCGATCTTATCATTCACGCGGGAGTGACAGACCCATACAATTGGACGGGACGGACCGGGGCTCGAGCCTGATATGCCCGTCAGGCCCCTTGGGGACGGCAAGGCAGGGTTAATGGCATTGCTCTCTGCCTCTGCTGCCACCATGCCGGGGCCGCGTTTGCCGGCGAATAGCGGTGGTAAGCCCATTGTCACCCTTGCGGGCCGCGCAGAAGTCTAATGGTGAAGAGGAAAATTGGTTTGAGGCTTCTGTACCGCTTGCGTAGGTGCCATATCGTAATGCTGCTGTCGGCGGTGACGCCGCTGCTTTTGACCGGGTGCCCGGCAGCGCCTGTAGCCAGGACTTCTGGGAGTCCTGGGAAAACGCCGCAAGCGACCGCTCCCACACTCAAGCCGGCAGTGCCGTCGGCCATGGCCCCTGTGGATGCAGCTGCCGCGCCAGTCACAGTACCCGCGCGCCCACAAGTGCAGGCGCTGATCGATGCCGCCGAGGTGGCATATCAAAGTGGGGTGACCAACTACCACGCCGGCAAACTGCAGCCGGCCAAGACCGACTTCGATCATGCGGTTGATCTGATGCTGACCAGCAGCTTCGACATGAAGAACGAGCCACAGCTACGGGATGAGTTCGATCGTATTCTCGATGCGGTGAACACGCTCGAACTGGAGGCGTTGAAGCGAGGAAACGGGTTTGCGCCGAAGCTCGAGCCGGCGCCGGTGGATATCGCGAACGACGTCACCTTCCCGGTGGATCCTACCGTCAAGGCACAGGCAATTGCCGAGTTAAAGACGACGGTGTCGGATCTTCCCCTGGTCATCAACGATCCCGTGGCCGGATACATCAGCTACTTTTCTTCCAAGGGGCGAGGCACACTGATTCGTTCCCTGGAGCGTGCCGGCCGCTATCAAGCCATGATCGCCACGGTGTTGGCGGAAGAGAAGGTTCCGCAGGATCTGATTTACCAGGCAGTCGCTGAGTCTGGCTTTCAACCCCAGGCGCAAAACGGCCGCACCGGCGCAGGAGGCATGTGGCAGTTCATGCCTTACGGCACCTACGGGCTGACGCGGAATGGCTGGTACGACGAGCGCTTCGATCCGGAAAAGTCGACGCACGCATACGCGCGCTACATGAAGGTGCTCTATGCACAGCTGGGCGACTGGTATCTCGCGATGGCCGCGTACGACTGGGGTCCGGGCAATGTGCAGAAGGCGGTGCAACGTACCGGTTATGCCGATTTCTGGGAACTCTACCGGCGCAATGCACTGCCCCAGGAAACAAAGAATTACGTGCCCATCATCATTGCCGCTGCGATCATGGCGAAGAACCCGGAGCAGTATGGCTTGCAATCGGTGACGCCGAATCCTCCCCTGCTGAAAGACACGGTGACGATCGATTATGGTGTAGACCTGCACCTGGTTTCAGACCTGGTGGGTGCGCCGGTGCAGGAGATTGCTGACCTGAATCCCAGTCTGCTGCGGATGTCCACGCCTGGCGATGAGCCGTTCGAATTGCATCTGCCGGCGGGCACCAGGGATCTGTACCAGAAGCGCATCGCAGAAATCCCGGCGGATAAGCGGACGCAGTGGCGGTTCCATAAAGTGACCACCGGCGAGACACTGCAAACGATCGCCCGCGATTACCATGTGAGTTCCTCTGACATCGTGTTTGTGAACCAGCTGCAGCCAGGTGAAGATCTTTCCGCAACCGATTCGCTGGTGATTCCAGTGCCGCCGCCGGTCCTGAGCAGAGCGCGGCTGACGCTCTATAAAGTGCAACGTGGGGACACGTGGGTGACGGTAGCCGACCGCTTCAATGTAACGGTGCAACAGTTGCGCCGTTGGAATCACCTGAGCGCAGCCAGGCTGGATCCAGGCCGCCGCTTGTATGTGGCCGAACCTGCGCATGTCAGCCGTGCTTCCACTGTTCGTCATGCACCTGCGAAGAAGAAGGCCGGGGAGAAGATTGCGAACACCAGCGGTGCGCATAAATCGCGCACGTCCGCAGGTGCGCATGCAGCGGTGAAAACCTCTTCTTCAGCGTCGTTGAAGAATTAGGAGTGGCTGAACGACGAGTGCTACGCCTCAGGCGTAGCACCGTTGGAGAAAGAAAACTCACTTCATACTTGCGTTCAGTGGCATCCCGTTGCATGCTGTTGCTATAATCCGCGCCGCAGGCAAGTATGATTGAGAGCGGTTCTCTGCGATCCGAATCGTTGTAACCGAAGCCTTGGAGGCAAAAGTATGCAGGACGAACGCAAGCTGTACGCAAACGCTGATAGTGAGTTTGGAACCGAGGCGGACGAGATGCCGGACGAGATGGGAACCGGTTTTGATGACGATGAGGATGAAGAAGAGGAAGTAAGCGTCGCGGCTGGTGTTTTCGAGTTGTCGGTGGTGCCTGAGACGGACGCACCTGCGGCGTCTCCCGCGCGGGCTAAGAAAGCTGCTGCAGTGAAGGCTCCAGCCAAGAAAGCCGCCACGAAATCTGCCGCGAAGAAGAGTACCAAAGGCGCGAAAAGCGGCAGGAAGGCTGTGAAAACGGCCGGCAACAAAAAGAGCGCCAGCAGCAAAAAATCCACCACTAAACGAGGTATTCCTTTGGCAGTTAAGAAAGCAGCAACCAAGAAGTCGGCGGCGAAGAAGTCTCCGGCGAAAAAGGCAGCAAAGAAGTCGCCCGCCAAGAAGGCAGCTAAAAAGGCACCGGCGAAAAAGGCAGCAAAAAAGAAGTCAGCAAAGAAGTAGTTCTACAAAACAGGCAAGCAAAAGAGCCCGGCTAATCGCCGGGCGTTTTTGCGTCTGGATTGTGTTTTTCCTGCTTTACTTCTTTTCGAAGCCGCTGAGGGCGGCCAGAACCTGTTGGCTATGCTCGGAAGGCTTGACGCCCGTCCACACCTGCGCGATCTTGCCTTGCGGATCGATGAGGAAGGTGTTGCGCTTGGCGATTTTGACCCCCATGTAATCGGCCATGGATCCGTACTGGGCTACGACTTTCTTGTCCTGATCGCTGAGCAGCTTAAAGCTTAGACCTTCCTTGGCACAGAACTCCTTGTGGCTGCCGGTTGAGTCAACACTTACACCCACCACGACGGCGTCTAGCTTCTGATACTTCTGGATGTCCTGCTGAAAGTTGTGGGCTTCGATGGTGCAGCCGGAAGTCATGTCCTTGGGGTAGAAGTAGAGCACGACCCACTTGCCGCGAAAGCTGTCGAGGCTGATGTTCGAGCCATCCTGCGAGGGCAGGCTGAAGGTCGGAGCCACCTGGCCTGCCTGGGGCATCGCCGTTTCATCCGCCTTGCCACGCAGGGTGAAAGCGGCGCCTGCGAGCAGGATGACGAGTACCGCAACGATACTGAGTTTTGTTCCGTTCACTGGAGTTCCTCCGCAACCCGCGGATGAGTTCCCAGGTTGCTGCAAATGGGATAGGTAGCGGATGCGCAGGGCATCGGCATCGGTCGGGGTAAGGCCAGATTGATTAGACCCGCTTTGCTCTTGTGCTGTAAAGCCGCCGGCTCAAGTCGCTGCGGAGATATGAAGTATGGGTCCGGACAAGGCTGCCGCGGGCGCTGAAGAGGGTGTGTGAGAACTTCAGAATCGGCCCTTTCCCGGCAGGGTGGGAATGTTCCCCAATAGGGAGACAATTCTTCCTCAGACTCTCAGGTCGCAATGATGGTGATGCCAGCCGCAGCCGCGGACTGGAGGACGGCGGGGAGGTCGAAGATCAACGTGCGGCCGGCTTCGACTGCGAGGCAGGTGGCGCCTGCCAGTCGCATGGTCTCCATGGTCTGCGGACCGATGACGGGTACATCGAAGCGCATATCCTGACGTGGCTTGGCGACCTTGACTACAGTCAGCCGCCGTTGCAGCGTAGATGCCTCTGCTTCGCCCTCCAGGGTGCCGAGTAGCGCTCCGGCGCGGGCGATGGTGGCGTCGGTACCCTCCATCGCTTCCACCGCGACACAGGCTTGTGCCGCCACAACGACCGTTTGGCCTATGTCGAAAGCGGCGAGGGCCAGGGCGACCTGCCGGCCGTAGGCGATATCCTGCTCTTCTTCTGCGCTGGGCTGGCGTTCGGTGAGCACGCCGGATCGCGCGAGCAGCGGCTCCAGGTAGGCAACGGAGGAAATCAGTTCAATGCCTTCGTCGCTCAGGACCTTTGCCACCGCGCCCAGCAGCATGTCGGTATTGCGGGTGCGCAGGTTGAGCAACAGCTTGGCCAGGCGCCAGTCAGGGCGGATGCTGGAGAAGATTTGCTTGTGCCTGACCTGGCCTGCCATCACGGCCCGGGTCACGCCTTCGCGGTGAAAGGTCTCGATCAGCCGCGAAAGCTCCCCCAGGGAGAGCCAGTGCACGTGAATGCCGGGATCGGCGGCAGCGCGAGCGTCCATCTCCGGCTCAGTCTCTTCTTTGATCGCGGCAACCACCACCTCCGCACCATGGGCGCGCGCGGCATCGAGCAGCAGAAAGGGGAACTGGCCGTTGCCGGCTATCAGACCAAGCCTGGTGATCGCTTCTGCTTGCAACTGGGCCGCTCCTGCTTCTCCTACTTGATGACCCCTCGCTGCGAACGCTCGATGAAGGAAAGCAGGTAAGCCACGCAGGCGTCCGGCTGGCCCTCTGCGCGAAGCCGCTCGAGCGCCTGGGTGGTGTTGAGCCTGGCCGCCAGCAGAACCCGATAGGCATGCTGCAGCGCGCGCAGTTGCTGGTCGGTGAAGCCGGAACGCTCCAGACCGATGCGGTTGAGGCTGTAGGCATGAATGTCGCGCTTGGCCGAGGTGAGCGAAAAGGGCAGAACATCCTGCGTGATGGTGGTGCCGCCGCCCACGTAAGCGTGCTTTCCGATACGGCAGAACTGGTGCACGGGGCAGAGCGCGCCCACGCTGGCGTGATCTTCGACGGTGACGTGACCCGCCAGGGTGGCGCCGTTGGCCAGGATGCAGTGGTCGCCGATGCTGCTGTCATGGCCGATGTGGGTGTAGGCCATGATAAGGCAGTGGCTGCCGACGCGCGTGGTGCCCCCGCCGCCGGTTGTGCCGCGCGAGATGGTTACGTATTCACGGATGGTGTTGTCGTCACCCATCTCCAGACCGGTTGGTTCGCCACGGTATTTGAGGTCTTGCGGGGCCACGCCCAGGCAGGCGAAGGAGTACACGCGGTTGCGTGCCCCTAACCGCGTGCGGCCGTCAAGCACGACGTGCGACACCAGTTCACAGCTCTCGCCCAATACGACTTCAGGACCAATGGTGCAGTAGGGACCGACGATGCAGGAATCAGGGATACAAGCCGTGGCCGCTACGATGGCCGTGGGGTGAATACTCACTCTTGATTCACCGGCTCCAACGTCGCATCCGCTACCGGCGCGACGGCGCTGGATTCCTCAACCCCGATGGGGTTAGGCCGGGGCACGACAGCGCACATGATCGTGGCTTCACAGACCAGCTTGCCATCTACGTAAACCTTGCCTTCCAGCTTCGCAGCCAGAGGCCTCCAGTTCAACACATCGACTTCAATACGCAACTGATCGCCGGGCGTTACCGGCCGGCGGAAACGAGCCCGGTCCACACCGGAAAACACCAACAGTTTCGTTTCGTGTTGGGGGACCTCAGGCAGCAGCAGAACCCCACCCGCCTGCGCTATCGCTTCCACGATCAGCACTCCCGGCATGATGGCGTAATCAGGGAAGTGTCCCTGAAAGAAGTACTCATTCATGGTTACGTTCTTGATGGCCACAATCCGCTTTTTGCGGCTCACTTCGAGAACGCGGTCGATGAGCAGAAAAGGATAGCGGTGGGGCAGTATGGACATGATTTGCCGTATGTCCATAGGGCGCGCCGAGTCTGTTTTAGGGCTCTCTTGTTCCATGGTTGCAACGCTGATTATAGAGCATTTAGCGGGCTACTTTTTGATTTTGGCCGCGGTTTGGTCGGGATCGAACATGTCGGGCGTCACCGGGACGTTGTAGGCGCCGCGGTAGAGAAAGCGTTGATTGCTCATATCGTCATTGTGGTAACGGGTGAGGGTGTAGGGCGTGGGAAGTCCATCGACCAGGTGGTAGTCGTCGTATTCTTCGGCGTCGGTGTTTTTGTCTTTGTAGAGCGGATCGCGCCACTGCCAGGTGCGGCGTAAGGGCAGGTGGGTTTCGGCATCGGACTGGATGGTGATGCTGTCGTTGTCGGCATTGATGAGCGTGACCTGATCTGCGAGGTGGCGCTCGACCAGGTTCTGGCCGCCGTAGATCAGAACGGTTTTCGGATCCTTGAGCCAGACGCGGAGGGCGGTTTGCAGAGAGTGATCGCGGCGGCGGATCAGATCCTGCACTTGGTCTTTGGGAACTGCGCGCTTGCCCTTGTAGGTCACTTCCCACGCCTGATCGCCAGAGATGATTTGCACGACATCGCGCTTCTTGCCCAGCTCGACGCGGGTTTGGTCGGGGAACTTTTGAATTTCGTAAAACTCGGCAGTCATGCCGGTGGGTTTGCCCAGGTAGAAGCCGGAGGTGCGGCCCTGTTGCATGGCACTGGTCAGGGTGAGCCAACGATCGCCACCCAGGGCAGCGATCATGGCATCGAGGGTGGCGCGCGCCTTTTGCTGGTTGGCTGCGCCGTTGTCGTCTTGCGCGCCCAGCGGATGGAGGGCCGCCAGAATTATGAATGAAGCGAGTAGCGGCCAAAGTTTTGTGTGCGAGCGGCGATGGAGTCCTGGCATGGGGCGGCGGGTCCTACAGCTTCATTGTACGTAGAGGAAGCAGAGCGTGTTTTTTGAACTTGTGCGTGAGAACCAGGCACAAGGGCTCTCCCCCCTTCCGCCAGTTCGGATGCCGATATCTCCCGGCACTTTCAGCCGGAAGATGTGGGGTGAACTGTTTCCCCGTTCCACCCTGCGGAATCGAGTGAAGCTTTAAGGGTTATTGGGCGAGCGTAGTTAATTCCCACATCTCCCGGCTGAAAAGCGCCGTGAGATATGGGGCACCCGAATGGGTGGCAGTGAGAGAGTTTACTGCTCAGCCAGTTGCTGGTTTCCGCTGGCGCTCCTTGAGGAGCTTGCGTTGGGCCGCGAGCGGCAGCGAGAGAAAATCGCGGGTGCGCTTGGGGAGTTTTTGATAGATCAGGTCGTGGCCGTGTTCGAGATGTTCCTGCAATGCCTGAGCATTGAGCGTACGCCAGTCGCGGATGGCAACCCAATGCGCACGGGCCAGGTAGGGAGCGGGCGTGATCCCCTCCAGTTCGAGTAACTCGGCGAATCGTTCTGGTCCCGCCGCGAAAGACAGTACGCCTTTGCCATCCTCGTCGAGGTTGACCAAAGCGAACATTTTGCCGCCAATTGCTTTATCGCCGACCCAGAAGACCAGGTTGGCGCCCCACTGCATGGTTTCGACCACATGAGGCAGCTTGAGCAGCCATGCGCGCACGCGCTCTGCATCCATACATCCCTCAGTCCGGCATCGCCTGCAGTACCCGGCAAAAGCGAGCCACTTCCTCTTCCGTGTTGTAGTAATGGACCGAAGCCCTGACGAGTTCTTCGAGGTTACGCTGCTCCATGTCGATGCGGGTGGAGGAACGCATGCTGGTACGCACCGAGATGCCGTTGCTTTGCAGCCATGACATCACCGAAGCGGCAGACTGGCGCTGGTGGGCGAAGGTCACAATGCCGGAGCGTACGGTCCCCAGATCGTGGACCGTGACACCTGGAAATGCGGCAAGTTGCTGCCGCAGCAAAGCTGCCAGGGCCTGAACGCGCGCTTCGATCTTGTCCAGCCCCAGGGCCAATGCGTATTCAATGGCAGTACCCAGACCCAGGCGCGTGGCGACCGAGGATTCCCACGTCTCAAACTTCCTGGCATCGTTTCGCACTTCAAATTCGTTACGCGCGGTCCAGGTGGCCGCTCGCAGATCGAGAAAAGGAGGGTCCATGCGTTCGAGCATGGTGCGGCGAACGTAGAGGAAGCCGGTGCCGCGCGGTCCACGCAGGTACTTCCGGCCAGTGGCGCAGAGCATGTCGCAGCCCAGTTCGTCGACGTCAAGATGCATCTGGCCGGTGGATTGGCAGGCATCCAGGAGAAACGGAATGCTTGCGGCGCGGGCCAGCTTGCCGATGGCGGCGGCGGGTTGCACCAGGCCTCCGTTCGTCGGGACGTGAGTGAGCGCGATCAACTTGACGCGGTCGTCGAGGTGCTGTTCGAGCGCATGCAGATCTACTTCTCCGTTGGCGTTACTTTCGACCACGGTAATCTCGGCCCCGGTGCGCTGGGCGACCTGCAGGAAAGCGATGTAGTTGCTGGCATATTCGTTGGCGGCGGTGAGAATGCGGTCGCCGGGAGCAAATCTCAACGAGTAAAACGCCATTTCCCAGGCGCGGGTTGCGTTCTCCTGCAGCGCAATTTCTTCGGGTGCGCACTGTAACAGTCGCGCTACGCTTCCGTAGAGCGCTTCGAGTTCGGCAGCGACGGCGTCGGCTGCTTCGTAGCCGCCCATTTGCTCCTCCAGGCGCAGATGGTCGATCACGCGCGCCACCACCGGGCGGGGTTGCAGGCTGGCGCCTGCGTTGTTGAAGAAAATAGCTTGCTCGCAGCCTGCGGTGTCTGCTCGCACCTGCGCAATGTCCAGATCTGGTGCCACGGCTGCTTCCCCTTCCCTGCGTATCATAAGATGGATCGAGCGAGGTTGTTGCAGTGCAAGTTTCCCTTATCCGCCGCGCGAAGAACACGGTTCGCTTGTTGCTTGAAGGGCGCGCCGATTGTCTCAAGACCGTACTGCCGTTTGTCGAGGGAAAAGCAGGCCTGGAGATTGGTGGGCCGAGCGCCGTCTTCGAACGCGGACTGAACCCGCTGCCTATTTACGATCGTGTGGGGTCGCTGGATAATTGTGACCTGGCACGAAATACCGCCTGGGCCAGCCATGCTGATGTGTATACGTTTAGCAGCAAGCGGCCAGTGGGCAAGAATATTTTTCGCGACGCCTCGGATTTATCATCGATTGCCAACCAGAGCTACGATTTCATCCTCTCGTCGCACAACCTGGAACATTTTGCGAATCCGGTAAAAGCACTGATGGAGTGGAAGCGTGTGACCCGTCCGGGGGGCGCATTGCTACTGATTTTGCCGAATTATCGCCGGACGTTCGACCACAAACGGACGCCGACCCCGGTTGATCATATGTTTGAGGATTTCGCGCGTGATACTTCGGAGGAAGATTTGACTCATCTTCCTGAGGTTCTTGAAAGGCACGATATCAGCCTTGACCCTGGCATCGGGTCCACGGAAGAGTTTCGCGTGCGTTCTCTGGACAACATCCATAACCGCTGTTTGCACCATCACGTTTTCGACGAGGCGAACAGCCGGGAGTTGCTCACTCGTTGCGGGATGACCGTGCTTGCGGTCGAACTGGCGCTGCCATGTCATCTCATCCTGCTGGCGCGGACACCCTGACAGTTGTGGTTGAACCGATGGCCTGGCGGAGATGTTGTTCATCCGGCCCTTATACTTGGGAAATATGTTTGATTTTCCGCCCGTGGACGAGCAACTGGCTTACCTGCAAAAGGGCGCGGCCGAGATTATCCGCGTTCCTGATTTGCGGGAGCGGCTGGAAGCTTCGAGGAAGAACGGTAAGCCGCTTCGTGTGAAGGCAGGGTTTGATCCCACCGCGCCGGATTTGCACCTTGGCCACACGGTGCTCATGCGCAAGCTGAAGCACTTTCAGGATCTGGGCCACCAGGTGATCTTCCTCATTGGCGATTTCACTTCGCTCATCGGTGACCCGACCGGCCGGTCTGTTACGCGCAAGCCGCTCACCAGCGAAGAAATCGCCCAGAATGCCAAAACCTATACCGAACAAGTCTTCAAGATTCTCGACCGAGAGAAGACAGAAGTGCGATTCAACTCCGAATGGCTGTCGACGCTGGGCTTTGAAGGAATCATTCGCCTGGCGGCTCGCTTCACGGTCTCGCAGATGCTGGAGCGGGAGGACTTCCACAAGCGATTCAACAATGAGCAACCCATCTCGTTGCATGAATTGCTGTATCCCCTGGCGCAAGGCTACGATTCGGTGGCTTTGCACTCGGATGTAGAGCTGGGTGGTACAGACCAGAAATTTAATCTGTTGATTGGGCGGGAACTGCAGCGGCACTACAACCAGCCCTCCCAGATTGTGCTGATGACGCCGATTATTGAAGGTTTGGACGGCGTGCAGAAGATGTCTAAGTCGCTGGGCAACGCGATCGGCATTCATGAGCCCGCCCAGGAAATGTACGGCAAGCTCATGTCGATCTCCGACGAATTGATGTGGCGTTATTGGATTTTTCTGACCGACCTGCGGCAAAGCGAGATCGAGAAGATGCAAGCAGACGTTGCTGGCGGCACGTTGCACCCGATGGAGGTCAAGAAGCAATTAGCGCGCACGATCGTGGCCGGGTTCCACTCGGAAGAGGCGGCACGCAAGGCAGACCATGATTGGGCGGAGCGCTTTCAGCAAAAAAACACAGAGGCGATGGCAGAAGAAGTCACGGTAGACCTGCGACAGGTCGCAGTGGCTGCGGCGCTCGAGGCTGCACTGGCCGATCCGAATTCGCCGGTCGACATCCACGTTGCCAAATTGCTGGTAGCCCTGGGGCTAAAGACTTCGCGTGCCGATGCAGACCGGCAGGTGAGTGCCGGGGTAAATATTGACGGAGTGACCTCGACTGGCAAGCTGATCATTCTGGATAAGCGGCCCGCGCGTGTGGCCGTGCGCGTCGGCAAGCAGGCGAAGATCGCTGTGATCCGATAGTCATTACTTATCGAGAACGGAAAAGTAGAAAATCTTTAAGCATGCTGGAAAAGCCCGACGCGTGCTGCTTGTACTGGCGGGCGTGGGTGAGAATTTGCCCTGCACGGCTAAGTCGGGCCGCCGGCAGTGCGCACCGAAACGCCAGAAACCGCAAATGCTGCTGATAGTCATACAAAGCAGTTGAGTTTTCACTGACGTCCATTGCACAGAGTGCATGGCAGAGTTGCTGAAGCTCGCTGGCGGATTCTCTCAATCTCGCCCAATGCCGGTCAGAACGTGTGCTTCCCTCGGCTCGTTGCTCGAGCTTGTTTTGCAAGCCAACCTGCTGTCTGGTGTGAAGGCGATAGCGAATCAACGGCTGGTCGATTGGCCGCACCGACGCGAACGAGGCGATGACCATGGCCATCCATTCATCATGGATCCAGCCAGCAGGTATAGGCAGGAATCGATCACGCAAATGCGCGCGAAACATGATGGTGGCCCCGGTGACAAACCTGTGCTTAGCCAACAAGGCGAAATGCCCCGACAGCAGAGCCTGCTGTCGTGCTCGGTTAAATCCAAGTCTTTGCCACAGCGTTCGGTCAAGAGGACGGTCTTGTTCATCGATGACAGAGGCATCAGAAAAGACTAAGCCCGCTTCGGGATGTGCTGCTAACTCCTCCTCGGAGCGCCCGAGACGAGTGGGGTACCAAATGTCGTCCTGGTCGCTTAGCGCGACCAGGTTTCCGGTACAGAGGCGCATGGCTTTTTCGAAATTCCCGGTTGATCCCAACCGCACGTCGTTCTGGACGATAGTCACCGGGAAGGGAGAAGAAGCGGCAAAGGCGCGCAGGATGACCAGGGTGCGATCGGTGGACATGTCATCGCAAACGACCAACTCGTCCGGCAGCCTGGTTTGTTGCAGCATACTGGCCAATTGCTTAGCCAGGAATAGCTCGCCATTGAAAGTGCAGAGCGCAACCGATAATTTTGTTGGTAGGAGCGAATCCCTCACTCAACCCTCAACCCTGGCGTGCGCAACTCGGGAATCTGCACAATTTCCCAAGATTAATTGCGGTGGCTGTCCAGACTGCCAAGAGAACTATATATGCGGTCACTCGTTCAGTGGTTTTCACGTCTCGTGAAAACTGCAATTCGGCGATAGAACTGGGGACGGTCTGCTTTACGAAGTAGCATGGCCACAAGAGAAGGCAGTCGCCGCATCACGAACGAAGAAGCCAGCACAAACCGGTACGACATTTCTCTTCTCATCAGCCAGGAATGGAAGCGGATGCTCTCGTTGCCTATCCACTTCACATCCCAACCATTTCGCTCTGGCAGGAGTTCAACATCCGGAAAGGGTGCTTCCATGTGCTCTGCGAGCCAGACAGGCGGCTCCTTACCGGCTTCGACGTAGGTATTGAACAACGCCTGGTCCGCTTGCCAGGCTAGCGGACCGCAAGGGAAACCGAAGATGGCAAGCTTTCGCGCTACCCGGAGAGATTCATTCACGACGGTATGTCTCAATTCCGGTGGAATATGCTCCAATACATCGGAAGCAAGCACTACATCGAACTCTTTGTCCTTCATCGGCAGATCTGTTGCCGAAGCAGTGATGGGGGTCATAGGCCACGCAGGCTCGAAAGCGAAGGCGATGTCGCACCCGACGAAGGGTACCTTGCGAAAATGACCAATGCCCACAGCTCCGGAGCCAATCTCCAGCAATGAAGCATCACGGAAGAGACCATGCTCCTTGAGAATCCGCACTATCGGATAATATCTAGCCGCCCAGTTCAGCATGCACGTCGTTTCCGGTAAGATTTTGCTATCTGCAATTCTACGATCATTGGACGAAATTGGGGATGCGGTCTGGAGCAGCCCGAGATGCCAACCGGAAAGGGCAAAGCTTTGTCAACGAAACCGCTCGGTATCGTCATCCCGACGCACAATCGTTCGACTGCGCTACTGGAATGTCTCCGGCGACTGGAACATCAGAGCTTCAAATCGTTCGAAGTCGTCGTTGTCGATGATGGTAGTACTGACTCGACATCGGAGGTGATGGAAGCGTACCTGGCGAACAGCCCGCTTTGCATTCGATACGTCCGTCAGGTGAATTGCGGGCCTGCAAAAGCACGCAATCTGGGCGTCTCCATGTTGGACACAACGGTCTGTCTGCTACTCGGCGACGATATCTTCGCTTCGCCTGTGCTCGTGCAACGCCATCTGGAAGCACACCAGGAGGATGGAGATATCCGGATCGCCGCACTCGGGCTTACTCGCTGGAGCGATGAAGGCCAACAGGTGACGCCCTTCATGCGTTGGCTCGATGAGGCCAACGTGCAATTCGCCTATCCTCTTCTCCTCGGTGGTGTAAAACCCAACTGGCGGCACTTCTACAGTAGCAATTTGTCCCTGAAGACCGACTTGTTGAGACAGTTTGCCTTCGATGAGAAGTTTCCCTATGCCGCCATGGAGGATATTGAACTCGCGTATCGAATCGATAAGACTCTCGGACTGCACATCAAATTTGTTCCGGCGGCAACTGCCGAACACCTTCATCCCACTACGTTCCGTCAAGCGTGCGAGCGAATGATCCGGGCCGGCTACTCCGCCGGGCTCTTTTACGACCTATGGCCCGAGCAAAGACCACCAGCACCCCGCGGATTTCGCCAACATGTGGTCCGGGTGGTTGCGCGAAGCCAGGCTCTGCTAAAACTCTCGACTGCGGCCGTCGACTTGATCACTAAGACTGCTTGTCCTAATCCTTTCATTTCCTACCTACTCGCTGCTTACTTCGAAATCGGCCTTGATAATCAAGTCAAGACCAGAAGAGTAGCGAAGTGATAAGAAATTGCAAGTGCGAGTCGCGCTCTTCATCGAACGTAAATAGCGTCATTCTATCGAGAGGATCCAAAGTTGCGGAGTTGCGGCTTTGACTGAGTGCTTGCTTTTCCCTGTAGTGCAGTTCGCCTACGAAGAGCCTTTCCCGAGAAGTCTCGATTCGCCAACCTCGCCTGGAGTTCACCCCTGAAAGTGCTCAATGTCACATAAGCGGAAAATCTTGCAGGGCTCTGCTTCGAACCTGGTGCGGGTGCTGCTCTCAATGTTGGTTTCCCTGGTAATCCCACCTTTCCTGGTTCACCGGATGCCGACAGCGGAATACAGTGCATGGGTTTTGATTCTGAATTTAAGCGCTTATGTGGGTTTGCTGGACTTCGGATTGCAAACCGCAGTCGGGAAGTTCGTCGCTGAGTATGACGCTCTCGGCGACCGGCACGCCACTCATCAGATTGCAAGCACGTCCTTTACCATCCTTGCTGCCGCGGCCTCGGTCGCAGGGTTAGCTATTGCGGTGATGGTTTTCTCGGTTCCGCACCTGTTTCAACAGATGCCGGCAGCGCTGGTGCCGCAAGTACGTCTCGCACTTCTTGCCGTGGGCTTGTCCACAGCGATCGCTCTACCCTTCGGCGCCTTCAACGCCATCTTCACCGGTTTGCAACAGTATGTGTTTCCGACGGTTTTGGCGACTGTGAACCGTGTAGCCTCCGCCGCGACTCTCATTATTCTTCTTCTGTTGCACTGCGGCTTATTACCGTTGGCCCTGGTGATGGCGGCATTTAACGTTGGCGCGGCCGCCACGCAATTCCTTGGCTGGCGGCGCTTGGTGAAATCACGCGTGGGCTTTTCGTTCTTCTCTTTCCATCGTGAATCTGCAGTCAGACTTGCCAAGTACGGCAGCGTAATGTCTATCTGGACGCTAGCCTTGTTCTTCATCAGTGGCCTGGATATCGTGATTGTCGGACACTACCAGTACAAGGAAACCGGCTTTTATTCGGTCGCTTCGGGAGCCGCCAATTTTATGCTGGCCGTGGTCTCGAGTGTCTTTGGTCCTCTCATCCCCGCCGTCTCTTCCATGCAGGCGAGTACGACGCCAGACAGGATTGGCGACCTTTGCATCCGAACGACTCGCTACTGCACTTTGCTGCTTTGTCTTTTGGGTCTGCCGCTTGTTTTCGGGGCCTACCCCTTGCTAAGTTTGTGGGTGGGTAGAAAATATGCTGCCCAAAGCGCTCTGTACCTGGAAGTGCTGGTTTTGGGCAATGTAGTGCGACACCTGGCGCTCCCTTACATCCTGTGCGTTGTGGCCACGGGTAAACAGCATCTTGCGACCATTGCCGGCATAAGCGAGGCTGCGGTGAATATCGTAGTGAGCATATTGCTAGTGCAGAGAATAGGCGCTGTGGGAGTAGCCGCAGGTACGCTGGCAGGCGCGTTCGTCAGTTTCGGCTTGCATCTGCTGGTCAGCATGCCCCGCACGCAAATGACCATCCGATTCAAGCGTTCGCACCTGGCGGTTCAGGGTTTGCTTCGGCCATTCCTGGTGATTGCACCTTTGTGTCTCCTGTATCCCTTTTGGAAAAAATTAAGCATGGTGCCGGCTCCGCCAGCCATCCTGGCCATTTGGCTTGCACTCACGGTCTATATCACGTGGCGGATTGCCATCACCGAGGAGGACCGTGAAGCCGCCATAGTAGCCATGCGCCGGCTGCTATACTGGCGCGTGCAGCGGACCTGACGCAGCCTCGTGG
>CAZZVD010000090.1:0-17551 GCA_964657465.1 uncultured Acetobacteraceae bacterium
CACCCTAAGTTGTTGCGAGACGACCAGCTTCAGGCGATTCGAATCTTGTGGATCGGCCAGGTCTCTTTGGCTGGACTCATGACGGTTGCGTCAGCAGTGGCGCGCCTGGCGCAAATTGAGCGATCGCTTCTTCAAGGAGCCGGCTACTAATGGGCTTGGTCACGTATCCATCCATGCCGGCGTCGAGGCATCGTTCTCTATCACCCTTCATGGCGTGAGCGGTCATCGCGATGATTGGCATATGTTGTTGCGTGGATTGCTCACGCTGGCGAATGGCTTTGGCGGCTGTCAAGCCGTCCATCTCCGGCATTTGGACATCCATCAACACCAAGTCAAAGGGCTGCGCACTCAATAGGGTTAGTGCAATCTGGCCGTCCGCAGCAATCGTCACCGTATGCCCCATTTTCTCCAGCATGCGGGTGGCTACGGTTTGGTTCACCGGGTTATCTTCCGCCAACAGGATCCGCAAACACTTTGTCCGAGGGATTTGCTCTTTTGGTGTTGGGAGGACGGAGGTGTTTTGACGATGACCCAACGCCCCGAGAATCGCTTCCAGCAGCTCCCGCTTGCGTACTGGCTTGTGCAGGTACGAAGCAATTCCAAGCGCACGCGAACGCTCCGCGTCTCGCGCATGACCGCCGGAGGTGAGCATGATGACAGTGGTCCCGGCGATCGCCGGGCACTGACGGATCTGCTCGACCAGCCCGAAACCATCGATCTCCGGCATGTTCATATCCGTTAATACCAGGTGGAAGGCTTGCCCTTCTCTTTCAGCGGAAGCCAGCTCGATCAATGCGTCCGTGGCCCCTTCCACGCAAATGGCCCGTACACCCCAGCGCAGGAGCAAGCCCTCCAGGATGCGCCGGTTGGTGCGATTGTCATCGATTACGAGGATCCTTTGTCCGTGCAAGCTGGCCAACGGCACGATGGTGTCGCCAATCGGCCGCTTTTCCGGGATCTTCAAGCGGGCCGTGAAATGAAAACGAGTCCCTTTGCCTACTTCGCTCTCCAACCAGATTTTTCCGCCCATCATTTCCACCAGCCGCACTGAGATGCTCAGGCCCAGGCCCGTGCCGCCGTACTTGCGTGTGGTCGAATTATCCGCCTGGGTAAACGGAGAAAATATCAGTGACTGTTTCTCCGGCGGAATACCGATGCCCGTGTCCTCTACTGTGAACCGGAGTAGCCGTGTGTCCCGCTCCCCGCTCTCCACATCGATGCGCAGCGAGACTTCTCCCTGTTGGGTGAATTTGATGGCATTGCTCACCAGGTTCAGAAGGATCTGGCGCAGCCGTCCAGGATCGCCCTCCACTGCTTCTGGCGCGTCAGGCGCGATTTCACACAGCAACTCCACCCGGCCTGCGTCGGCCCGCAGGGCAAACGTCTTCATTACATCTTCCGCACACTCGCGGAGGTCGAACGCGAGAGATTCCAGTTCTACCTTGCCGGCCTCGATCTTAGAGTAGTCGAGGATATCGTTGATCACGACCAGGAGAGAGTCGGCGGAAAGCTTGACCGTTTCCAGGCAATCCCTCTGCTCCGCGGTAAGCTCGGTATCGAGCGTGAGTTCTGTCATCCCAATGACGCCATTGAGCGGGGTGCGAATCTCGTGGCTCATGTTAGCGAGGAATTCGCTCTTGGCGTGATTGGCGATCTCGGCAAGATCCTTGGCTGCGCGCATTTCTTCTTCTGCGCGGATGCGCTCGGCTACTTCGACTTGCAAATCAGCAGTCCGCTGCTGCACGCGTTGTTCCAGTTCGTTCTTCGCGCACTCCAGTGCCAGGTCGCGTTGTTCGATTCTCTCCAGCATCTGGTTGAACGAACGCACCAGCATGCCGCTCTCGTCGTTGCCATGGGCGGTTGCTCGCAGCGCATAATTTTGTTCAATGGCGACTCGGCCCGCGATGTCGGCCAGGTTCACTATGGGGTCGGTCACGATACGCAACAGATGGGCGGAAAGCAGGTAGGTCACCGTAATGGAGATCAGCAGAACCAGCACTGCGATCTGGATGTATTGCCGAAACCTGCTTTGTAAGCCGCTCAGGTCAGACACGATGGCGATTGAGCCTGCCAGGTCGGTCGCCATCCAGACGCTGCTAAACAGGGTGATGGAGTTGGACTCGAAGGAGGCGCCGTTCTGCCGAAAGGGCGGTAGGTTGAAATGCTTGATCGCCGCCGCCCTGCGGTATTCGGCAAAAACTCTGCCGTGATTGTCGTACAGGGCAGCCCCCAGCACACTCTTTTCTGCGCGCAGTGCCTGCAGCAGGTCGTGAGCGGTTTTGGGGTCGTTGAAGGTGAGCGATGCGGCGCTGTTTTCTCCCAGCGTATCGGCCAGTGCCTGTAATTCGCTCACGGTACTACGCCGGTAACTTAGCCGTTCGTAAACACCGAAGCCAAGACAGGCCAGCACTACCGCCAGAACACTCGATGATAAGACGAGCAGAGCCAGTTTGCGCCGAATGGGAAGGTCTCTAAAGGTCATAAGCTCACCTTTCCCGGTGTTCCCCAATCACAGTTTGTGCCAGCACCAGCAGACGTGACCCGATTCTGAGGCCCGCCGCATTGGCCGCATCCAAATTGATTGCGAAGCGGATTTTGTGCTCGACGGTTAGAAAGCCAACCATGCCGCCAGCCTCGAGAAAGCCTGCCGTTTCTCCGATGGTCAACACGGGCGCTCTTTTGAGATCTGCCATCTCGGACGGTATGCGGTGGCTTTCCCCTTTTCCCAGGAAGACGATCTGGCAATCCTGCATATTTTCGGATCGCTGCAGGTGGCGTACACGGATGACGCGGCTTCCGATTGACTTGCCTGCGACGGTTGCGTCCAACGCTCCTTGAAAGGGATCGTCGCCCACCGTGCAGAAGAGCATGGCGTGATCCGCAGGCTGGGGTGTGTTCACGGGCCACTCCACCAGTTGGGCGAAGTGATAAAGAAAAGCTGCCTTGACCTGGTATTCCTCCTGGCTCGATTGCGCTTGCGAAGGGCGTGCCGCTGTGGGGCTGAGCGTAGCCACCAGCAGGGTTAACCGCACTCTTGTTTTCAGGCGCATACGCAACTCGATGCCAGCCGGTACGCCGCTGCCTTGCTGCGCGTAGCCGGCAGCCAACTCGTGGGCACGCGCTCTCTCTGCTCCGTCATTCAGAACCGCCACATGAGCCAGGCATAAGCTCCGCGGCGTACGAGGCTTGGGTTCACAGGCAGGCCTCCACTGTCGTATTCGAGGTGGAAATCTCTTTGCAGATTTTGTCCTACGACGCCGAGGGAGAGCTTGTCGGACGCTTGCCACGCCAGCTTCGTATCCAGCCTGGTGTAAGCGGGAACTACTGGAGCACTTAACCTGCCGACGAAATAAGCGGATGTGGTCCACTGCAAGCGCCATGGCAGGTTTACATTGGAACGCAATTGTGCCTGCTGGCGCGGCAGGCTGCCTTCCAGGTGCCCGATTGTTGTAACGTCTGTGCTGGCGGGCTGGCGATGGAGATGCATGGTGATGAATGAATATGCCGGGCTCATGGTCCATCGACGGGCCAGTTTCAGGTTGGCGAAGGACTCGAAGCCCTGGGTATCGCCATAGACCAGGTTTGCGAATGTTGTTGGGATAAGCAGATGCAGAGGGGCAGGGTCGGCTTCCAGCCTGGGCGAACCCGCTTCAGATGAACGCAGGTCATGGTACTGGTTGAAGAAGGCGCTTGCGTCGAACGATACCCGGCTCGACAGGTCCTTGCGCAAGCCTGCCTCGGTGGCGGTGAGTCGCTCATTTTTTTGTTCTGGATTGCCGAAGAGGCTAACCACTGTAAAGAAATTGTTCGGCCCTGGATAGGCCGCCAGATCTACCCGAAAGCCGGTTTCGACCCGTGCAGGCGTGCGCTTCGCGTCTGAAATGGCGGCCCAGAACGTCATTCGATCGCTGGGCGTCCAGGCGACCCGTGCGGTCGGCTGCAAATTGAAACCGTTGTAGTACTCATGCTGCACCTTGGCGCCGAGGGTCAGGTAAAGGCGCTTGCGGCGAAGCGCGATCTCGTCCTGCAGGAACACGTTGAACAAGCTGTGGTTTACCTTGGGTGTTGAGAACGAGGTGCGGGAAAATGCGATGGTGCTGTCGGAGTAGTAGCGGTAGCCTGCGCCCCACACCAGGTCCTGCCGCTGACGCCACGGAACATGGTGCTGAAAGTCGATGTCGCAGGTGGTGAGCCCCAGGCCGAAGGTGCTGTCGGCGCGATTGTTGTGATCGTAATAAACCTGTAGCGATGCCTCTGAATCCGGCGACGCGGTGTGCTGCCAGCGTCCGATAATGTGCCAGTCGGAGAAGCGGTCCCGCAGCGTCCTCGTTGCATTCACGGGCGGTTGCAGGGAGGTACTGAAGATCTCCCCGGCATTGCTCCTTTCCGCTTCTGCTTCCATGGTCAGCAGATCTTTCGGAGTCAGATCTGTGTCTGCGCGGAGGCCGCCTTTGAATCCGTACCAGTCGTCCTCGCCGTTTTGTTTGGCCCGGGTCACGTTGGCGCCCACCGCCCAACCGTCAGCAAACACCCGGTAGGCGCCGTGACTGCCGAGGTGGCCGCCATAGACCACATCGCCGCCGCCCTGTTCAACGTTTCCGCCATGCGCATTCAGACTGGCGCCCTGTGTGTCTCGCGCGCGTTTGGTAATGATGTTGATCACGCCGTTGACCGCATTGGTTCCCCAAACCGTCGCACCCGGTCCCCGAATCACTTCAATGCGCGCCAGCAGGTCGAGTGGCACATTTTGCGAATCCCAATACACTCCCGAATAGATCGGGGTATACACCGCGCGGCCGTCAATCAGCACCAGCAGCTTATTGGAGTATTGGCCGTTGAAGCCGCGCGCACTAATGGCCCAGATTGCGGGAGTGATCTGAGCCACCTGCAGTCCCGGCACCATACGCAACAGATCCGGTATGTTGGTAGCCCCAGAGCGTTGAATATCATCCTCGGTGATGACGAAGATCGCCGACGGCACTCTCGATACCTTCTCCGCTTTTTTTGAAGCAGAGGTTACATCGAGGTTCATGAGGTCTTCCAGCTTGAGGGTGGTGAGATCGTCTGGCGGCTTTTGCGCGTGGGCGCACGAAGCCGCCAGAACGATCCAGACCAACTCGAAAGCCAGGGTTCGGCAGGGGCCTGCGTTCATCTCGCTCCGGGAGCTGGTCATCGGTCTGGCTGACCAAGCCAGACAGAACTGCTCAACTAGCTTTATCGGCAGAGCGAGAGCCCTCATCAACCAGCGACGGCCCTCATCAACCTTGGTCCGGTTGCTCTGCCGTCCCTACGGAACTTGGAAAACCTATCGACTGCATGCTGTGCATCTTGCTTCTTAAGAAGAAGGAGAGTGTGTTGGCTTGTGGCCCACTCAAGCCAAACCCGGTGTTCAGTTCCATGACATCCTTTACAGTTTGTCTCCAGACATCCTTGGCCCTCCGCTGCTCGCTTTTGCTCGCCGCAGAGTGTAAAGGATGTCTGGAGACAAGCTGTAAAGGATGTCGTGGAACTGAACACCAAACGCGGCTTGAATGGGCCACCCTCGACAAGTTCGGGATTGGAGGTAGGGACTGGCTTGCCTTGCCTGGTCAAGGGGGCGCACGGTTTTCCCTGGGCGGGGAAAGCTAGACTGGAGAGTGACCGATTCCGCCGGACCAGCCCCCACCCAGCGAGCCTCGAAGCAACAAGCCCTGACCGAGCGAGCGTCGCAGACGTTCGAGGTGAGTGCTCCTACGTTCTATATCACCGCGCGGCAGCCGCTTAGCCCGGGAGCCATCCTGCTGGCGGTTGTCGCCGCGGTGGTTGCTCTCTCGGCGGTCCTCTTTGTCATGAGCCATAACACGTCGACGCTGACGGCCAGCCAGAAAGACGCGGACGACCCGGATCAGGTGGACGTGATCGTGATCGGCGACCCCGGCCACGCCCGGCCCCAGGGCCACCAGGAAGCCCATGTCAGCACCGTACACCCCACAATCCTGGTTCACCTGCCTCGGTTCGGCGCGCAGGTGGGTTTCATCCCGAACACGCCCGCCGGCCATCTGCTCTATGACTGGCTGGCGGCATTCAATCAGGGGAAGGCGGCGGCACTGGCGCAGGCTCTGCCCTCGGTTGCGCCCGAAGCGGTGAGCGCGGCAGAGGTGGAGCTTAGGCGGCAAACAGGGGGGCTAAGCCTGCTTTCCGCGAAAGAGGTTCAGTCCGGTCTGCTGGTGTTCCGGCTGCGGGACCAGACGCCCGGCGGGACGGAATTTCTCGGCACCCTGCAGTTAAGTTCGAATCCCGGCCCGGCCAGCATAGACAGCTTTAGTCTGCAGGCGGTGCCGGTACCTGCCCCAGCCACCATGAAGCAACGCCCGTAGCGGGCGCCTTTGTTCATCAGCCCTGGGGAACGCCGGCTTTGCGAAAGACGGCAAGGGAGCTATCCAGGCCGGCTTTTGCGGCAGCTTCGGGCGTCATGTCTTTGGTGCGCCCGAAGACTTCTACGCTGAGCGCGTCGGTGTAGCCAATTTTGTGCAGCGCCTGCAGGAAGCCTGTCAGGTTGATGACTCCTTCGCCGGGAAGCAGACGCTGATTATCGTGGATCTGCTCGGGCGGCAGGTTGGGTGCGTCATTGAAGTGGACGTGCACGATGCGATCGCGGCCGGCGGTCACGATGTCTTGCGGGGTGGCGCCCGCGTGGTGCCAATGCCACGAGTCGAGCAGCAGCCCTACATTGGGACCACACTCCTCAGCGAACGCGAGCATATCGTTCATGCGCCAAATGAACTCGTATTTGTGCGCTTTGCGCAGTTCGAGGGGGCCGAGAAACTCAAGACCAAGGCGGACGTTATGGCGCGCCAGTATGCGGGCACTCTGGGAAAAGCGCTGCTTGTAGGTTTCGCGCAGCTCGGCTTTAGGGGTGTCGCTTGAGGGCATTATGTACGTCATCATGCGCGGGCAGTGGATGGCAGCGGCGAATTGAGCGGCGGTGTCGAGCTGGGTGAGCGAAGCCTGGAAGGTAGCGTCGTCTTTGCGGAATTCGACGGGGAAGTCGAGGATGGCGGGCTTTAGTTTGAGGCTGGCCAGCAGATCGTGGGTGGCGGTGGCTCCGGCTTGCATGGCCGGATGCATCATGACGTCCGTACCGGCAAAGCCGATGCTGGCGGCCAGGCGAGCGAAATCGGGCCAGGGAACCCGTCCTTGTACCAGGACGCTGTTCAGGGAAAGGAACATGGTGCGCTCATCCGCGAACGCGTTGGCGATTGGGGCAAAAACCCGGGCCAGCGGGGCGGAGGCCAGCATCTTACAGAGTGATCGTCTGGGTAGAAATAAGGGCACGCGTTCGATCATATCCGAGTAGCATACTTTGGTGAGAGGGAAGCCATGAACAGACGCGAGATGTTGACCACCACGGGTGCAGCGATTGCCGCGCTCAGCATGCCGAAGATGATGCGGGCTGAGGCGCCAGCTGGCCAGGTCGCGATCGTGCGTTGCCGCGATTACGCGCAGTATGGGCAGCAACTCTCAAGCGCGTTCGACCAGATCGGCGGTCTGGATAAGTTAGTTCGCGGCAAGACGGTGGGTCTCAAGCTGAACCTCACCGGGAATCCGAGTAATTGGCCACTTACGCCTGAGCTGCCTTACCGCACGAATGCCGAGACGGTGGCGGCCACGGTTCATCTGTTTGCCCGGGCGGGCGCACGGCGGGTGCGCATGATTGAAAGCTTCTTTCCCGCCAACCAGGATCTTTCGCTTTGGGCACGCTACGGCCTCGACGTGAACGCCATTAACAACATGGGTGTGCCGGTGGTCTGGGAGAACGTGCAGAACCTGGGGAATTACAAGCAATATGTGCGCATGAAAGTGCCGTGGGGCGGGTATGCTTATCCGGCCTACCACTTGAACCCGGCGTTCTATCAATGTGACGTATATGCTTCGATGGCGAAGTTGAAGAACCATTGGGTTGCCGGGGTGACGATGACGATGAAGAACAACTTCGGCAACACTCCTTGCTCGTTGTACGGCGGCGACTGCGGACCGAGCGGGAACGAGCGGCCTACGAAAGAGCGGGTGGCTGTGCTGCACAAGGGGACGACGGCCGCGCCTTCTGGCGTGGATGCGGAGTTGCATCCTCAGTCGCCGCGCGACCCGGGCTATCGGGTTCCGCGCATCCTGGTGGACCAGAATGGGATTCGCCCGATCGATATCGCGATCATTGACGGTGTCGAGACGGTGCGAGGCGGCGAAGGGCCGTGGCTGGCTGGCCTGGAAAAGATGACGCCGGGCGTGATCATTGCGGGGCGCAACGCGGTGAACGTGGACGCGGTTGGCATGGCGGTGATGGGCTACGACCCGTATGCCGAGCGGGGTTCGTCTCCGTTTATCCGGGGCGACAACTCCCTTCGGCTGGCGGAAGAAGCCGGGATCGGCACACGAAACCTCAAGCGGATTGAGGTGGTCGGACTTCCCATCAAGGATGCGCGTATTAACTTCGGCCCTGGCGCGGTGGGGAAGAAGATGAGCGAGTTAAAGGCTTAGGGCTGGTGGGCGGGTTACGGGCTTGGCCGATTGAGATGTCCCCCACTCAAGCCAAAATCGGCTTGAATGGGCCACCCGGGATAATAGCGAGGTTGTCGGTGCTAGGGTTTGGCTGCACGGCGGATGAGCCAGTACACCGGCAGTCCTGTGATGGCAAGCACCAGGCCGGGCCAGGTGGTCGCGGGGCGGTTGATGAACAGGCAGAGCACCACCACGCTGGCTCCCAACACATAGACGGCAGGCACCACCGGGTAGCCCGGGGTGCGGTACAAGCGCTCTGCATCTGGCCGCTTCACACGGAGCACGATGACCGCTGCGATGGTGAGGATGTAAAAGAGCAACGCGGCCGAGATGATGTAGTCCAATAAGTCACTGTAGAGGTTACCGTAGCCTTTCGCCGGTGAATAGGTGGTGAGCAGAACCAGCAGACCCGCCCAGACGCCCTGCATGGCGAGGGACCAGCCGGGGACGCGTGCCCGGTTTAAGCGGCCGGCGGCTGGCAGGAATAGTTTGTCGCGGGCCATGGCGTAATAGGCGCGCGGGCCGGCCAGCACCAGGCTGTTGATACAGCCGAAGGTGGAGACCATGATGAGCACGGCTAAGGCCTGGCCGCCCCAGGCCGGGAAAATGGCCTGCAGCATGGCCGTCGCTACCCGATCGTGGGGGGCATGCTGAATCTCGGAGAAGGGCAGCACTGCCAGGTAGGCGAGATTGGCTGCGATGTAGACCAGCATCACGATTACCACACCGATTGCGAGCGCACGCGGCAAGGTGCTTCTGGGGTCTTTCACTTCTTCCGCGGCGAACGTAATGTCGTGCCACGAATCGGCGGCGAACAGGGAACCGGATTGGGAGACGCAGAACAAGACCACCAGGCTCAGGATGGCTCCCGCGGAAGACGCGGGATGCTCCGATGGTGGCCGTTGCCAGAAGGATGCCAGGTTGGCATGCACGGTGGCGGCGCGCCAGCCGACTGTCAGGCCGAGCACGACGAGCGCTGACATTGCCCCTAGTTTTGCCACCGTAAAAGTGTTCTGAATGATCTTGCCATATTCAATACCCAGCATGTTGGTTGCTGTGAGCAGGGCAATGACCAGCAGCGCGACCAACTGGGCGGTGGAAAGGGTAACGGCGTAGTGGGCGGAAAGATGCACCGGGGGCAGCAGGTAGTGCGACTCGGCGATCGCCGGCGCGAGCACACCCAGAAAGCGGGCAAACGCAACGGCCACTGCGGCAATTGTGCCGGTCTGGATTACGGTGAAAAGCGTCCATCCGTAGAGGAAGCCCCACAGGGGGGAATACGCTTCCCGCAGGTAGAGGTACATGCCGCCACCGCCGGGCATCATCGAGGCCAGCTCGCCGAAGGAAAACGCAGCCGCGATGGTCAGGATGGCGGCAAATACCCAGGCGGCCAGCAGCCAGCCGGGGCCGCCGAGCAGGCGCGCCATATCGGCCGGCACGATGAAAATGCCCGAACCGATCATCACCCCAATGACGACCATCGTAGAATCAAAGAGCCCGAGGGCGCGTTTTGGCTGGCGCTGGGCCTGGATCGCTTCCTGCTCCGCGAGGGAAAGTTTGTTGGCTGGGTTCATTGTGTCTGGATGCTATAACGTTTCCTGGCTCAGGCTCATAGGGAAAAGGGACCTTGCCGGCAACTACTGAGAGTCATGACGAAGACCAAGGCTGAAGGATTTTGCGAGAGCGAACTGGACGGTGTGTATCGCGCCATCCGTGAGCGGCGCGATGTGCGGTCGGGCTTTTTGCCCGAGCCCTTGCCGGATGCTGTGCTGGAGCGCTTATTGAGCGCAGCCCATCACGCACCATCGGTGGGCCTGATGCAACCCTGGCGCTTTATCGTGGTGCGTAGTTTGCAAGTGCGGCAGGCGGTGCGTGGGCTGTTCGACGAAGCCCAGCAAACGGCCTCCGCCTCATACGAGGGTGAGCGCGCTACGCTGTATCGCGGGCTCAAGCTCGAGGGCATACTGGAAGCGCCGCAGAACTTATGCATCGCCTGCGATGCGGGCAGCGACCGCGGTCACCGGCTGGGGCGGCAGTCCATGCCAGAGACGGCGATCTACTCGGCGGTATGCGCCGTCCAGAATCTGTGGCTGGCCGCGCGGGCAGAAGGCGTGGGTGTCGGCTGGGTCAGCATCGTTGACCCGGAAGCGCTGAAAACTCTGCTCGGGATTCCCCAGCACATGGTGCTGGTGGCTTACCTCTGCCTGGGTTATGTCGATGAGTTTGCCACCCGGCCAGAACTGGAGCGAGCCGGATGGGAGGCACGGGTGCCGCTTGGGGAAGTCGTCCGGCTGGACCATTTTGATGGGGAACCACTCATCAATTGATCAACTGATCAACTGATCGACTTTGAAGACCGGGGCGTTAAGCCCGGGCGATCCCGCCGGGGCCCTACTTGCGAGAGCGCCGAATTTCTTCTGTCAAGATGATGGCCTCGGCGATCTCGCGTATGGCCTTTCGCTTTTGCCGGCTCTGCTTTTGCAGGGCGAGGTAAGCTCCCTCCTCGTCCAGGTGCAGTTCGCGCTGCAGGATGCCCTTGGCCCGGTCCATCAACTTGCGCACTTCGAGCCGGTCGGCGAGCAGCAGCCGTTCGCTATCCAGCCGGGCCATCTCCAACTCCGCTCCTACCAGGAAGCCGATGGTCGAGAGCAGGCGCACCTGGCGGCGGCTATGGTGGTGCGGCTTGCGATGCTGCACGTTGATCACGCCGACCACCTTGCCGCGGCACAGAATCGGCACGGAAAGAAATGCTTCGAACTGATCTTCCGGCAGGTCGTTGAACATCTTGAAGCGTGGATCTTTCCACGCCTGCTGGGCAATCACGACCGGCTGTTCATGCACGGCCACCCAGCCGGTGATGCCCTGGCCGAGCGGCAGATCCAGCTCATCCACCAGGTCGGCATGGGGATTCTTCGAGGCCCGCAGCACCAGCTTTTCCTGCTCCAGCACGTACACGAAGCAGGAGTCGCACATGGCAATGGTCGACACAAATTCAACCACCCGCGCCAGCACGGCGTGGAACGGATCGGCGGCGGCCATGCGGCTGCCGATCTCGTGTAAAAACTCGATATCTAAAATCTCGTCGGCCCCAGAGCCTTCTTCTGTCATCCCCACATCCCCACATCCCAGCTATTCAATTTTGCAGTTGCTTTCGTGCGCTGCTGCCATTAACCTCAAGTCGTCGCCATGCCTGTGCAGAGCATCCGCCAGGTCAGGGTTTGAACGTTCCCCGTCGCAGCGTTCGTATCGCCCCCGTCGTCTTTTTCGCCGGCCCCTCTGCTGTATCTCTTCCCTGTTGAAGATCGCGTAAGCTCGACCGCAGACCCTCGCCTTGTTTTCCGGAGGAGTTGTCCCGTCTGCTTGCGCAAGGGCCTTACCAATCAGATGCCGCCGGACGCAGAGACTCTGCAGCACCAGCAGCGGTACCGGAGTGAATCTTCCGCGCGTCGCCATAGCGGAGCTTATACTCACACATCAACCACAGCCCGGAAAGTCCCAATTCTAACACCTGTTGTGACAGGTGCATGGCGTGGCGTTCGGCTTCAGGCAGGAGAGTAAGGCAATGGGTTTAAGCAGGCGTGCGTTTCTCACAAAGGTTGGGCAGGCGGGTGGATACTCAGCTGCCTTCACCCTCATGCAGTCCCTTGGTTTGCTGCCGGTCACTGCGGCAACCGCCTCCATTGTGGAGCAACCCGCTGGCTCCGGCAAGGGAACCCGCGTAGTCGTCCTGGGCGGCGGCATTGCCGGTCTCTCCTCGGCTTACGAATTGTGCAAGCTGGGCTATGACGTCACGTTGCTGGAAGCGCGGGAGCGCGTTGGCGGCCGCAACTGGACGGTGCGCAAAGGCACCCGGATTGACTTCGTCAATGGTTACACCCAAACCTGCAACTTTTCCGAGGGGCTCTACCAGAACATTGGTCCTGCGCGGTTGCCATCGGTGCACCATACCATGCTCGGCTACTGTCGCGAGCTGGGTGTTCCGCTGGAAGTGGAGATCAATACCACGCGCAGTGCTCTGCTCGAATCCAGCATGCTGAACGGTGGCAAGAGCGTACAGAATCGCCAGGTGGCCTACGACACGCGCGGCCATGTGTCTGAGTTGCTGGCCAAGTGCATTAAGAAGGGCTCGCTCGATCAGGAACTTAGCCCGGCTGATAAAGAGCAGATGGTTGCTTTTCTGAAGCAGTACGGCGATCTGTCACCGGACCTGTTCTACAAAGGGTCGCGACGCTCCGGCTACAAAGTGAACCCGGGCGCGGCCGAAGTGGTGGGAGTACCCAACGATCCGTTGGACATGCGAGAGCTGCTCTCCGCCCGGCTGTGGACGCAACTGATGGAAGAGGACGAGATCGACTGGCAGGCGACCATGTTCCAGCCGGTTGGCGGGATGGACCAGATCCCGATGGCTTTTCGCAAGAAGCTGGGGAACATTGTGCGGTCGCGGGCAGAGGTTATCCAGATTCGCCAGAACGCGCAGGGGGTCAACGTCGTTTACCGCGATCTGGCGAGTGGCAAGCACGAGAAGGTCAGTGCCGATTATGCAATTTGCGCGGTGCCGCTCACGATTCTCAAGACCATGGATACGGATTTTTCCCCCGAGTTCAAGCAGGCGATTGATTGTTCCTATGACTGCGCCTACAAGATTCCCTGGGAATCGCGTCGTTTCTGGGAGCAGGAGAACAATATCTATGGCGGGCTGTCTTTCCTGACCAACACGGTGGATACGGTTTGGTATCCCAGCGCTTCGATGTTTTCGGAGAACGGGATCATTCTGGGTGGGTATGGGATCGAGAATGGCAGCAAGTTCGGCGAGCTGGCCAGCCCGGAAGCGAAGATCGAAGCTTCGCGCCAGGCCATTGAAGCGCTGCATCCGGGGCGCGGTAAGGAGCTGAAGAACCCGGTTTATATGAGCTGGGGGCAGATCCCGTACAACCTGGGTTCGTGGGTCAGCAATGGCGATGAAGCGGCGCCCGCGGGGTACGCGGTTTGGACGCAGCCGCAGGGGCGTATTTTCCTTGCCGGGGACCACACCAGTCATATCGTTGGCTGGCAGGAGGGCGCCGCTCTTTCCGCACATCGTGCGGTGAACCTGATCGGCGCGCGTGTGGTCAAGGCCTGAGAGCGGCTGCGGGCTTCGAGGGAGGGGTTATTGTGCGTCTCTTCTGCCCTGGCGCACTAGCCTGGATTTCTCACCACGACTGTCCGGAGACAACCACAATGCACCCACCCGTCCAGGGATTAAGGCATTGTGGTCGGAAGCTGAGGGTTGTGGTGAGAAATCCGGGCTAGTTGCGGGCTAGTTGAGAGGGTGCGGAAGAAGCCAGCTTTGTTCAGGGCGCAGTCGAAAAGAGCGGGTTCGATCCGGCTTGTGCTTTCAACTTGGTTGTGCGGCCTCAAGGCAGGTTCACTTGTGCGACCGCGATCGGTGAAGCGGCTGAGCGCCTCAAGCCGACGCCACAACCGCTTTCCGTCCACTTGCATGTAGTTCCGCTGGCTGGTTACGGATGAAGGAAACTAAGCCAGTGCGAGGTTAAGATTTTCGATGGCCTCGTCGATTTCAGCCGGGCTCTTGTATCCGACCGTCACCGAGTTCACGCCGGCGTTGCGGAAGGCAAAGCGCATGGCCGCCTGGCGATCAGCACGTTGCGTAAACGCGCCTTCGCCGACCAGCTTCATGCTGATCACGCCCATGCCCTCTTTCCGTACCTGCTTCACATGGGTAACTACTTCATTTACATTCCCTGGATCGTTGGTGTTGTAGTCTTCGCCATCCATCCTGGTGCCCTTGTGGTTCACACGAATCATGGCCACCTGCAACCATTGGTTGCCAGGGAACTGACGCAGCGCGGGTAACCCGTGCACCGATGCGCCGCGGGCCACGACCACCTGCTTTTCCTGCGCGGCGGCAATGCCATCCTGCCACTTCAAGCTATCGGTGGGCCAGGTGGGCGTATGTTGCCAGTGCAGGAGGGCGATGTCGAAGTAATCTGTCTTCGCCATTTTTCGCAGCTCGTCCAGTTTCTGCTGGGGATCGACGCCATCATGGGTCGTAACCTTGGTCATGAGCCGGTAGCTCTCGCGCGGGATGCCCTGCAGGGCGATGCCAAGCATCTCGTGCATGCCGTGATAGGACTCGGCTGTTTCAAAGAAACGCACGCCGCGGTCATAGGCGTGGCGCACCAGTCGATTGAAGCCTTCCTGGCCGAGATCGCGCTGCACCTGCCCGGAGAGGCTGCCGGTGCCGAACGCGAGCCGTGTGACTTTTACGTTGGACTTGCCAAGCATGACCCAATCTGTCGCCTTCTCAGCTTTCGCTTGCAAAGGCAGGGTTGCACCCCCGGCAACGGCGCCTGCCGCAATGCCGGTCTTGATAAATTCACGTCTTGAGTATTGAGCCATCGGTCTTCCTCCGATGGGCGAATGTTACCACAGGCGGCGCGGCCTTTTCGGTGCGGTGGCCGCTAGTGTTCCCATGCGGAACGTTCGTCGCAATTCAGGAAAACGTCACACGGCCCGCTGGACGACCGGCATGGTCTCGACCGCAGCCTCTCTATAATCCCTATATGGGTGTTCTCCGGGCATCGAGAATGCGGTTGCTGATCGACTGGTTGCCGGCGGCATTGAGTGTCGTGCTGATCTACCTTGAATCGACAGCGGCGATGTCGGCGAACAATACCAGTCGCTGGCTGTATCCATTGTGGGTTTACCTCTTTGGCCCAATCACCTTACAGCACTGGGGTGAGGTGCATCACCTGATCCGAAAGACGGGCCATTTCGTTGGGTACGGTGGGGTGAGTCTCACCTTTTTCTACAGCTGGCGGCAAACGTTCTATCGACTGGGTGTTCGGCATTGGCGATTGTGGCGACGAGCCTCACTGGCAGCGATACTTTGCACGCTCCTGATCGCCAGCATGGATGAGTTTCACCAGAGCTTTTTGCCCAGCAGGACGAGCTCACCGGTCGACGTTTGCATCGATCTGGGCGGCGCGGTTGCGGCCCAAGTGGTGCTGCTGTTGATCCTGCAGTACTTTCTGCCTCGCACCTTTGCGCGGACGGCGTCGTGACCAGCGACTGCCGGTGCCAGGCGGGAGGTACTTGCCTCACGGCTTGATCTGGCTACAGAGAATCTGCTTTGGATGGTCATCGTGCAGCCGTGGAGGCGTTACTCCGTGCGCAGCGCCAGCACTGGGTTGATTGAGGCTGCGCGTTGTGCCGGCACCACGCTGGCGATGAGTGCACACACGGCTAACGCGCCGATCGATCCAACCAGAACCAAAGGATCCCAACTTTTTACCCCGTAAAGCTGCGCTTGCAGCAGATGTCCGCAGGCAATCGATAGGGGTACGCCGAGTAAAAGCCCAAACAGCACCTGGCGAAATGCCCCTTGCAGTACCAACCCAACTACGTTCATGCGGTCGGCTCCCAGGGCCATCCGTACCCCGATTTCGCTCGTACGCCGCTCCACCGTGTAGGCCGTGACGCCGTACAGACCCACAGCCGCCAAGACCAGAGCCAACGCGCCGAAGAGACCTGTCATCTGCGCCATCGCCCGCATCTGGTCGAAGTCGCTATCCACCTGCGCGCGCATGGGTTGCACAGTGATGACGGTAAGGTTGCGGTCCACCTCGTTGAACGCCTTTCGCACTTGTGCTTCGAGGCCTACGCCGTCGCCTTGCAATTGCAGCACGACACCACTGATGTAGTGCGAACGATGGTCCACCAGGGTCATGATCGGCTGTTCGTATCGCCCGTATTGTGCAAGCGGTGCATAAAACATCGGGTTTGGAGCCCCGCGCGGATCTCTGTACTTCGCATCACGCACAATGCCGACGATTTCGAACGTCGTATTGTACTGCGGCATGTCGAGGCCGAAATGTTTACCGATTGCGTCCTGGCCGGGGAAGAATCGTCTGGCAAACGTCTCGCTCACCACCACCACATTTCTTGTGTTTGCCCTATCCTGATCCGTGATGGTTCGTCCGCGCACGATCGGCTGTCCCATGGTCTCGAGGTATCCCGGGCCCACCCGGTCCCAGGACGAATTGGCCTCTTCCACCTGCTGCGGCACACCTTTTCCTTCAGGCACAATCATTTCGCCCCAGTTGTCGACGTAGGGCGTGTAGAGGGCCAACGCCGCGCGTTCGACACCGGGTATCCGGGCCAGCCGGTCCTGCAACGCGCGATAGAGTGCGTCCAGTTGAGGTTCGGTGTAGCTGGCTGGGGGTGCATCCATGTACACGCTGACGCGGTGATCCGTCTCAAAGCCGAAGCTTTGCTGTTCCAAATTGCGCAGGCTGCGCGTGAGCAACCCGGCGCCCGCCAGCAAGACGATGGAGAGTGTGGCCTGCACGATTACCAGGACCTTTTGCGGTGTGGTTGCGCTGTCGCGTGTACTGCGGTTCGCGCCGCGTAAGGCGTCGGCCGGGTTGCCATGCGAGGTGAACCAGGCTGGCGCCGTGCCGAAGAGCGCGCCTGTGAGCAGGGAGAGAGCAAAGGCAAAGCCCAACACTGGCCACGATGGCCTGGCATCGATGGGGACAAACTGGGCGCCGTGGAACGTAAGCGCGATCATTAGCTTGACTCCCAGGTAAGCCACAGCGATGGCGGCGATCCCGCCCAGCAAGGAGAGCACCACGCTCTCAGTCAACGACTGGCGCATGAGCCGCCTTCTTGAGGCACCCAGGGCAAGCCTGACGGATGTTTGCGCGCGACGGGCTGCGCCACGCGCCAGTAGCAGGTTGGCAATGTTGGCGCAGGCAATCAGCAACACCATGCTGCACACACCCAGCAGGATGCGCAGGTCTTCCCCGTAGTCGGCTTTCATGGTGGCCACGCCCGCGCCTGCGGGAACTATATCGATGTGCTGTTTGGGGATGGCCTTTTCGATCAACGGCAAGAATTCGACGGGCCAATCGCTGTCGTGCAGCATCCATTGACGCAGCACCCCGGTCAACCGCGGGGCGACTCCCGCGATGCTGGCTCCCGGCTTGAGCCGGCCGATGAGGCGCAGCCAGCC
>CAZZVD010000091.1:0-17439 GCA_964657465.1 uncultured Acetobacteraceae bacterium
GGGCTAGACCCACGTTCCTCTGCCCATCCGATGCTGGAGCTCTGTAGAAATCTGTGGCAGGAGAAAGGCGCACAGCAGATCCCTCGGCTGCGCTCGGGGATGACAAGTGGGGGCTAACTGGTGAGAAATCCGGGCTAGCCCGGGGCTAGCCCTGAGCTAGCCCCCAAATTGTGTCCGACGACATTTTTTGCGGATTCGCTAGTTAGTGAGTGGAGTGAGAACGTTTGAAGGGCTTCGCCCGTCGTATTCAGCCCCGTTATTGAACGTTGGCATCGAAGACGCCGGTCTCGACCGTGTTTGCGTGCTTCATTTGCACAAAGATTCGATACTTTCCCGGCGAGGGAAAGCCGTACGGGAACGCAACCGCGGGTGGTATCGGGTCTGCGGTTTTTGCAGGCGACATTGCGCTCATCTGCATTTCTGGAGAATCACCGTTGGCCAGCATCATGGCTTGCATGGCCGCTGATCCTTCGGGGTGCGTGTGCGCAAACACGGTGCCGTCCGTCTTCACGAAGGCAGCGTGCCCTGCCATGCCCAGATAGGGCCGCACATCGGGTGCGGGCTGGCCTTTCGCATCGACCAGGCGGAAGTGGAATGCGTAGGCCGTGTTGGCCGTAAGCCCGGCGGGCCGATCCCATTCCATTTTGTAGCCATCCGGAAGAGCATAGGTCGTTCCCAGTTCGCCCTGGCTCACCGGGGCCGGCGTAGCGGACGCATCTTCGGCGGCCAGGGGCGCTACGGGCATGCCCGGCGGAATGGTCAACTCGGCAGACAGTGTCTCGGGAAAACCATTGGCATGCACCACGTCGCCATACAAACGATAAGTGCCCGGGGGCATGGCGGGTAGGGCCATGCGCAGATCGCCCGGAGCCGCCAGGGAAGGATGCAAGTGGAAGGCCGCATCCAGCCCGGGCTGGCGGATCGCATACAGGTGCATGAGGTGCCCATGGTCGGGCAGCAGGTCATTGTTCGAGCGCGCCCGCGCGGCGTGCAGAGCGTCGGTATTGAGCCGCCCGATGTAGAGGTCGAGCGTGTTGCCCGAGAGTGCCGGGCGCAGGCTCAGCGGATGATAGATAGCTGCGGCATAGGCGGTGGCTTCCACATTCCACCATCGGTAACCGCCATAGACCAGCAAGCCGGTAAAGAGCACCGTGATGGTGCTGGCTACGAGTGCTCTGCGGCGCCGTTCCCCGGTTGGCGTTGTTCCCGGGCTCAGTCGCGACTCGCGCACTGCTGCTGCGACGATGCCGGCAATCCCCACCACCAGCAGCAGGCCTAATAAGGCCAGCAGAGTCCCCATCGAGCGCTGCATGGGGAGAATGGAAAGCGGCATGGCTGCCAGGGGCACGCTGGTGGTCACTTTGCCGCTGGCGCCGTCCAGTTCAAAGTGCACCTGCCACGAGCCCGGCGCCATGATCCAGAGTGCGCCGGTAAAGAAGGCCGGATCTGCCGTCGATGCCTGCATGCTGTCGGAGGTGGGCGGGTGCTTCGCGGCCTCCCCAGTCAAGGGGGTGGGCGTGATGCGGATGGAGCGCACCGGCGCACCCGAGGTTCGCACCTCGATCGTGGCTACCCCCGGGATTACGTTTGGCGTGCGTATGGTGACGAAGAGCGTGTAGGGCCCGGCGGTCACCTGCTCGAACACATCCTTGCTGCCGATGTGCGCGGACGCGGGCAGGGTGCACAAGAGGCAGGTGATCCAGCAGGTCACCTGGGCGAAGACCGTGGCAACGCGTTTCATCGCTGTACGCCACGCATCCAGCGGCCGAACTTGATCCCAATCCAGGTGGAGATCGTCGCGTAGACGGCGGCCCGCAACAAGCCGAGCGAAAGGGCCAGACCGTGATCCGGATAGAACCATTGCCGCAGCCGGTCAAAGCCATCGGGACGCGAGTTGTAATCGAAGTAGATGGTCCCGAAGAAGCGGTTTTTGCTGGCATCGGAAAGCAGGAATTGAGCAAAAGGCCACTCCACTGCTGTCAACACCGCGATGAAGAGAACTCCCGAGCAGAGCGCGATCTGCCATGGCTTCCATTCCTTGATTCGCTGCCAGAGCAGGTCGAGCGCCAGAGCCGGCAACAGGATCAGAATGGGGAACTTCGCCGGGATCATGTGGGTGACCTGATTGAATACCGGGCCCAGCTTGGGTTGCGCCGGGAATAGCGGGAGAATCAGGATTTCTGCGATGAGGAAGATCGTGTAGACGGCGGCGGTCGAGGTCGCCGCCCAGCGGGAGCGTGACGCTTGCCAGAACATGGCGAAGAAGGCCGGCAGTCCAATGCCCATAGCGACATAGGCCGCAACCTGGTGCAGCTTCACGTCCCAGGTATATTCCTGCAGAAAGAACATCTGCCCCACGATGGACAGTCCGCCCACATAGAGAAACAGCCGTTGCAGGCGACGGAAGGCCGGTGCTTCGCTATTGGCTGCCCGGTTCATGGCAGCGAGGATCAGGAACATGATTCCGGCGGAGATACCGCGCAGTCCCAGGATCAGCAAGGCGTGGGGCGGGCTTACGATTTTTACGTCAAGGCCGTAGGCGTTGTGCCACCAGTTATCGAAGGGCGCCGAAGTGGCCATGGCCACGCAGCCCCATCCGGCGAGGAAAGCGCCGAGTGGTGCACGCAGGCCGAAGATCTGAACCGAGGCGGCACGAAATTCCGGATCATGGCCAAATGTGCCCCTGGCGATGAGCCAGGCACAGATCACCCCGGCGAGCACACCGCATATATAAATGGCCATATGCGCGGCGGTCCAGAAGGTGTCGCGCCCGATGGAGCGATGCCAAGAGACGTCCCAGGCGCCGCCGATGGAGGACGACGTGATGGCAAAGACGCCCGTCCAGATGTACCAAGGGAGCGCGACGGCCGGCCTCGAAACGACGGCAGTCGCCGCCCGGGAGGGAAAGACAGCTGGGTGACCAGCAGTGGTTGACATGTTTTCTCCTGCAAATCGGCCAGATAGCCTCATCACGCCGGAAGCTCAAGTTTAACTGAAGGCGATGGGAGCCCACGCCGATTCGTCGTGCGGACATGAGACATGTAAAAACACTGGCTTCCTCCCCCGGGAACCACCGCTGTGCACCGTAGAGGAGTCAGGCTTCGTGGTTTGCAGGACTTTGTTTGCGAATAGCCAAGGATCCCCGGCCGCCATCACCCTTTTAGCTTTTGACAGGCTGTTTCCTTATTGGTAGGGTTTCCCACGTGAACTTCCTTCCAGTTTTTGCGTGTGCCTGCTTTGGTTTGGCGATTCCCGGTTTGCACGCGGCTCTTGGCCAAACGACCGTTTCCGAGTGGCCCACCGGGAGCTTCGATCAGCAACGCGATGCCTGGCAACGCAACGAGACCAGCCTGAGCGTGGATAGCGTCAAAAATATCAAGCTGCTGTGGAAGTTGAAGACCAACAATAAGACGATGGGGATGCAGTCGTTCCGCGAGCCCCTCATCGTGGCCGGCGTCGCCACCAGCAACGGCAAGAAGACGGTAGCCATCCTGGCGGGCAGCTCGAACGACGTCTACGTGATCGACGTGGCGACCGGCGCCTTCGTCTGGCAAAAGCAATTGAAGTGGGCATCGGATAAGCCCCAGGAAGCGGGAGAAGGGCGCGGCTTCATTTGCACCAATGCGCTCACGGCGACACCGGTCGTCACCCCAGCCGGTCAAGCCCAGCGGTTCGTCTATGTGCTCACCAATGATGGCTACCTGCATACGCTGGACGTAGGCTCCGGGGATGAAAAGGACGCCCCCATCCAGGTGTTTCCGGCGCCATACGGTAAGGCGTACGGCCTGAACCTGGTGAACAATGTGGTCTACACCGTTACGGGCCAAAGCTGCCACGGCGTTCCCAATGCGCTCTACGCGGTCGATCTCGCCAGTCGAAAAGTCACTGTCTCCAGCCCACCGCAGGGAGGGATCTTCGGCACCGCTGGTCCCGCCGTTGGCGGCGACGGAACGGTGTATTTTGAGACGGGTGACGGCGCCTACGATGTGGCGGCCGGCAAGCTTTCCACGACGGTGCAGGCCTACACGTTCGCTGGTGACAAATTAACGCTCAAAGACTATTACACTCCCAGCAACCATGAGTGGCTGACCAAACGCGATCTGGATATGAACGCCACGCCAGTCGTATTTCCGTATAACGGTCGCGATCTGCTGGTGGGCTCTGGCAAAGAGGGCCGCTACTTCCTGATGGATAGCCAGTCGCTTGGCGGCCCCAATCATGAGACGCCCCTCTACCGCAGTCCGCTGGTGTCGAATACCAACGTCAATTTCCAGACGGAAGGCACGTGGGGCAGTTTTGCTTCCTGGGCTTCGCAGGATGGCACCCGCTGGGTGCTCGCGCCCATTGGCGGGCCGGCCGCCGTCCCCATGCCGGTAAGCTATGGCCCCACACCGAACGGCGGAGTTGTCGCGTTCAAGCTAAGCGGCTCCGCTGACAAGTTGGAATTGAAGCCCGCATGGCTCTCGCGCGACATGATGTCTGCTGAACCGCCAGTGGTCGCCAACGGGGTGGTGTATGTGCTGGCTGCGGGTGAGTTTACCCTGCAAGCCAATGACACCGAGGGCGGTCTCTACAGTTCAGAAGACCGAATCAAGCATTCGATTCCGGCCAAGTTATATGCACTCGACGCTGTTACTGGAAAGGAACTCTACTCGAGTGGCGACCAGATCGGTTCATTCCTCCACCAGGCCGGCATTGCCGTGGCCGGCGGCAAAATCGTCTTCGGCACGTTTGACGGCACCATCTACTGCTTTGGCCTGGAGTAAGACTCCCATGCACGCACGACACTTTTCGTGGACGCGACGCGAACTCGGCTGCATGGCCGCGTTCGTTCTATTTTGCACCCTGCTCCCCTCCCACGTGGCGCACGCTCAAGGTACGCCGAGAGGCTTTTGGCCCGTGGTCGGCGCCGATGTAGCCCACAACGGGTGGCAGAAGGCCGAGACGCAGATTTCTCCGGAAACCGTCACCAAAGATTTCAAGTTCCTCTGGAAACTCAAACTGGGCAGTGGCATGGGCAAATCCAGTTCGTTCAGCGAGCCGCTCCTTGTGCCCGGGCTCATCACCGGCAAGGGATTCAAGGATCTGGCGTTCGTAGGCGATGCGCACACTCTGTACGCCATCGATTCCGAGCTGGGTGCGATCGTCTGGCAGAAGGACCTGGCCTCGCAAGCCGCTGGGCACTCGGCCTGTGCTGGCGCCAACATGCAGGTGGCTACGGAAGCACCCAAGGTCATCCACTTCGGCGCTCATAAACCGGCTGGCCGGCCGGCTGCACCTGCGCCGCCGCCTTCTGAAGATCCGGTTCCGGCAAATCAACGGCGCATCGGCGCCTCTGCCGGTGGCGGTTACTTCGGGCTGAAAGGCGTCTACGTTCTGACCAGCGACGGTTACCTTCATGAACAAATCATGGCCACCGGTTTGGACTATGCGCCGCCCGTCAAGCTTATGGATGAGCCAGGTGGCAGCTCCTTTGGGCTGAACATGAACGACAAGATCGTTTATGCAGCGTCAGGATCGGGCTGCCGCAATATGGCCAACGCGCTCTGGTCCATCGACCTCAATAACCAGGCCTATACCGTGCATAGCTATAAGCCACAGAAGCTGAGCGTCTCCGGGATGGCTGCTCCGGCTATCGGCGGCGATGGCGCTGCCTATGTGGTGACTGGCAGCGGCCCCTCCGATCCCGCTGCCGGCTTGTACGCCGACAGCGTGGTTGCGCTCACCGCGGATGGGCTCAAGGTAAAGGATTGGTATACGCCTGCCACGCCGGGCAAGGCCTGGAACGCGGGTCCTGTCGTGTTCTCTTATAAAGAAAAGGAGTTAGTGGCCGCACCCGGCAAGGATGGGACGCTGCTCCTGTTGGACAGCGCCTCTTTGGGCGGGGCCGATCATCACACACCCCTGACGCAGACGGATAAGCTCTTTTCTGCGACGAAACAAAGCGAATGGAACAGCCTTGCTTCCTGGCAGGACAAGTCGGGAGTGGTGTGGGTGTTCGCCTCGTTCCGCGGACCGGCGGCCAACGATGCGGCATTCGGCAGTACAAACGGGCCAGCTGCGCATGGCAGCATCACGGCTTTCAAAGTGGAAGAAAAAGATGGGCACACCACGTTGACGCCGGCATGGCGTTCACGCGATCTCACCAGCCCGGCACCGCCGGTGGTTGCCAATGGCGTGGTTTTTGCGCTGGATGCGGGTAGAACTTCGGCTCATGCAACGTTGTATGCACTCGATGCTGCGAGCGGCAAAGAGCTCTTCTCAAGCGGCGACACAATTAGAACGTATAGCCATCTTGCCGGTATGTCCGTCGGTGACGGCCATGTATTCTTCACCACCCACGACAACACCATGTACTCCTTCGGCATACCGCTGGAGCACTAGCAGGCGAGGTAAGGCGAGTTATGCTGACCAGATCTCAGGTTAAAGAGGTAATCGACTCCGGCGAAGGCGTCCTCCGTCTTGAGCCGTGTTGGGTTCCACGTTCGTTCATGATTCCGGGACGCCGGCTCAAGCTGCACCCGGACGATCTCTATGCGTTCGGCGCGCACCGTGGCGGCATCAACGAGCGCTGGTTTTCTTCCACCACCAAAGCATCGAACGGTCCAGACACTCTGCCCGATGAGGGCTTGAGCTATGTGCGTCCCAGGTCGACCACTGGTGGCAAGTTCCTGCTGAAAGAAGCAGTCGAGACGGCGGGCGATCTGCTGCTGGGCGCCGACGTCATGGAGCGCCAGGGCGGGTGGAATCTGCTTTGCAAGTTCTTCGACAACATGGGGCCCATTCCCCATCACCTGCATCAGAGCGACGCCTTTGCCAAACTGGTCGGCCAAAAAGGAAAGCCGGAAGCGTATTACTTTCCGCCCCAGTACAACCAGATCCAGAATAATTTTCCCCACACCTACATGGGTCTCGAGCCCGGAACCACCAAAGAAGATATTCGCCGCTGCCTCGAGAACTGGAACAAGGGCGATAACGGCATTCTCTTCCACGCGCGTGCATACCGGCTTGAGCCCGGCGCCGGATGGCAGATCAATCCCGGCGTTCTGCATGCTCCCGGCTCCCTGGTGACGTATGAGCCGCAGGTGAACAGCGATGTGTTCGCGATGTTCCAGTCAGAGGTCGAAGGCCGCATCGTGGGTTGGGAGTTGCTGACCAAGGACGTTCCCGATGCGCATAAGAAAGATCTGGACTTTCTTATCAGCATGCTCGATTGGGAAGCCAATGTGGACCCCACCTTCGGTCAAAGCAACAAGACATTTCCCAGGCCGGTGAATGCAGCAGAATCTGCCTCGGCAGAAGGCTACATGGAGAAGTGGATCACCTACGGCACGCCGTACTACTCCGCCAAGGAATTGACGGTGCTTCCGAAGCGCAGTGTCACCGTGGTGGATAGCGCCGCGTACGGTGTCATCGTGACCCAGGGGTACGGCACGCTGGCGAAACAGGCATTGTCTACACCCTCGATGATTCGCTTTGGCGAGATGACGGAAGATGAAATATTTGTTACCGCCAATGTTGCCAAAGCAGGCGTGCGCATTGAGAATCCAAGTGCTTCTGACCCACTCGTACTGCTGAAGCATTTTGGGCCGGGCAATCCAGATGCGGAAGCGCTGATCAGGAAATAGGAGCTGGGATTCGTGAGCGAGGCCACAAAGCACAGCCATCCGGCACTTCACAACGCAATGTGGCCGGGCCTGGTAGGTAAGGGCGAAGGCGCCGAGCCGCCCATATCGCTCGAAACAATGCTGGACCTTACCGCCAAAGCCGAGGTCGGGGGTGTTCACTTCGACGGCGTTGACCTTTTCCTGTCCTTACCACACACCAGCATCGATGCCAGCGGCGATGACCTGAAGCAGCTTGCGGAAAGTGTAGAGAAGCGCGGCCTGGTGGTTGGATCCCTGGTAGCGCCGGTTTGGACGCCGACGGGCGGGGGCTCGGCGATGGGTTCAGAACAGGAGCGCAAAGCCTTTCTTACCCAGGTGACGAAAGCTTGCGCGATTGGCAGCGAACTTCGCCGGCTTGGCATACGACCCTACGGAGTCATTCGCGTGGATTCGGCGGCTTCGCCGGCCGAGTGGGCGAAGGATCCAGTCGAGAACAGCAAGCAACTGGCCCACACCTTCGCTGAAGCGTGCCGCATCGCCGAGGGTTTTGGCGAGCGCCTGGCCGCGGAAGGAGAGATTTGCTGGGGTGGGATGCATAGCTGGAAGCGCATGCTGGCTCTGCTGGAGACGGTGAACCGGCCCTCGCTCGGCTTCCAGGCGGATATGGCGCACTCGTTGCTCTACACCCTTGGCTATAATGCGCCGGAAGACCGTTTGTTGCCCGAGGGTTTCGATTGGTCGCAGCGCGATATTTTGATGGACGCGCTTAAAAAGCTGACCGATGCCCTGAGACCGTGGACCATCGATTTTCACGTGGCGCAGAACGATGGCACCGTGAGCGGCTCTGGCTCGCATGATAAAACGGGCCGTCACTGTGTAGCTGGTGATCCCAATGGCAAGATGGATATCGTTGCGGTCGCCGGGCTTTGGATGCGCGATGGCGCCGGCGTCCCTACTCGCGCCTACCAGCACATCTGCTGGGATGGCTGTATGTTTCCCAATCAGACCATGCTCGCTCCCTCAACTTGGAACGACATATTGGGAACGATCATTGCCGTGCGCAATGCGCATGGCTGGGATTAACGGAATTTTTTTGAGCACGTTCTCAAAAAGTGGCAAGCAATGGCAAGAAAGAACTTAAATATCGGTCTCGTCGGCTACGGGTTTATGGGCCGTACCCACTCCAATGCTTTTCTGCAGGCGCCGCATTTTTTTGATCTGCCCTATCAGCCTGTTCTGCGAGCGGTGTGTGCGCGCAATCCTGAGCGGGTGAAAGACTTTGCGCAGACCTGGGGTTATCAGACTATCGAGACCGACTGGCGTGCGCTTATTCAGCGTCCTGACATCGACCTGATCGACATCGCCAGTCCAAACGACACGCATGCTGAAATTGCCATCGCCGCTGCGCACGCCGGCAAGATGGTGCTATGCGAGAAACCACTGGGCCGCACGGGTGCAGAAGCCAGGGCGATGACCCGGGCAGTGCAGGCGGCAAATGTGCCTAACATGGTCTGGTATAACTATCGCCGCGTGCCCGCGGTTGTGCTGTTGAAACAAATGCTGGACGAAGGAAGGTTCGGACGCATCTTCCATTACCGTTCCAAATTCCTGCAGGACTGGACCATTTCCAGCGAGCTGCCGCAAGGCGGTGAAGGACTGTGGCGTTTGGATGTGTCGGTCGCGGGTAGCGGTGTCACGGGAGACCTGCTCGCGCACAACATCGATATGGCCTTGTGGCTCAATGGTCCCATCGTTGAGGTCACCGCTATGACCGAGACCTTTATCAAAGAGCGTAAGCACAGCCTGACCGGGCAGATGGAAGCAGTGGGTATCGATGATGCTTCGCTGTTCATGTGCCGATTCGCGAATGGCTCCCTGGCCACTTTTGAAGCGACTCGTTACGCTCGCGGTCACAAGGCGCTGTTTACGCTGGAGATCAACGGAGAGCAAGCTTCCGCCGAATGGGATCTGCACGATCTGCATCGCCTGCAGTTCTTCGATCATCGGGATGAGAGCCGTCTGCGCGGATGGAAGGATGTTCACATCACGGATGGCGATCATCCTTACATGAAGAACTGGTGGGTGCCCGGTTTGCAGATTGGGTATGAACATACGTTCATTCACCAGGTGGCCGACTTCCTGCTGGGGCTTGGCAAGAATGAACCTGCATCGCCTACCTTTGCTGACGGCCTCGCGGCGGATTACGTAACGGATGCAGTGTTGAAATCCGCCAAGACACGGCAGTGGGAAAAAGTGTTATCGAGCTAACCGCACGTTAGGAAAGAAAATCATGAAAGCACTCGCGATCGCATCGGTCTCCTTGGTCTCCCTGGCGCTGGTATCTTCCGTAGCCGGGCGTGCTGTCGGCGCGCAGCAATCGGCTGCACCGCATCGCGCCGCCGGCGGGTTTACGCAGCCGGATCCCATCGACTTTAATGACCACGAAGGCTGGACGCAGATCTTCGACGGCAAAACTTTGAACGGCTGGGATGGCTCCCCGGAAATCTGGCACGTGGAGGACGGTAACCTCGTCGGCGAGTCAAGTGCGGAGCACCCTTCGGGCACTACCAACATCATCTGGAAAGGCGGCGAGCCGGCCAACTTCGCACTCAAAGTCGAGATGAAGCTCGATGGCGCGGGCGCGAATGGGGGTATTCAATACCGCAGCTCGTTGGCGCCGCTTACGCCGGGGCAACAGAAACAGCCGCTGGCGCAGAAGTTTGCGCGATGGAATATGCGCGGGTACCAAGCCGACTTCGATTACGCCAACAAGTACACCGGACAAATCTATGAGCAGAGCAGTCCGCGTGGCATTGTTGTCTGGCGCGGCCAGATGGTGGAAACGGATCCCGGCAAAGCGCATCGGCTACTGGCTACTTTGGGCAATGGAGACGATCTCAAGTCGTTCATCAAGATCGGCGATTGGAATCAGTACGAGATCATCGCCGACGGCCATACCCTCATTCACATCATCAATGGGCACGTCATGGCGATCCTGGTGGACAACGATCCGGCCTTCAGCCAGGCCAGGGGACTCATCGCCTTTGAAATCGAAGGAGGCGGCACTCTGAAGATTTCGCACCGCAACGTCTGGCTTAAGAAACTGCCGTAGTATTTTCCGGCCGAATTGCAGGGAAACCATGCCGCTCACTCAATTCAAAAACCGCAGTGCCTTCCTCATTGAAAATGAACAACTGCGCGTATCAATCCTGCAGCAAGGCGGGCATCTCGCCGAGATTTACGACAAGCAAGCGGGCGTAAGCCCCCTCTGGATTCCCCCCTGGCCGTCGATGGAACCAGCCGGCTACGACCGGCGCAAACACCCGGAATATGGCAACGATGCGGAATCGAAACCGCTCGCCGGGATCATGGGCCACAATCTCTGCCTCGACATCTTCGGCCCACCCTCACCCGAGGAAGAAGCTGCCGGACTCACCGTACACGGCGAAGCGTCTGTGGAGCCTTACGAATTTACCGAAGGGAACAACAGCTTAGTGGCGCGGGTCCAACTGCCGCTCGCGCAAATTCAATTTGAACGCACGCTGACACTGCGGGGTCGCTCCCTGCACATCCGCGAAACCGTTCAGAGCGCAGCGGCCTACGACCGGCCGATCGCCTGGACGCAGCACGTGACCCTCGGGCCGCCATTCCTTGAGAAGGGAAGCACGCAGCTCCGAGCCTCTTTGACGCGCTCAAAGGTTTTCGCCTCGTCCCTCGGGCCCGACATGCACCTCAAGCAGGCGGCGGAGTTCGATTGGCCCATGGCGCCATTCGCCAATGGCGGCGAGTTCGATCTTCGCACCATCAGCGATGCGCCGGCCTCCTCTGAATACACTGCACATCTAACCGATCCGCAGAAGCCGCAGGCCTTCTTCATGGTCTATTCACCCGCATACCATCTCGCGTTTGCTTACGTTTGGAAGCGGACTGATTTTCCCTGGCTGGGTATCTGGCGTGAAGACTCAAGCCGTAAGGATGCGCCCTGGAACGGACACACTAAAACCCTGGGTCTGGAATTTGGTGTTTCGCCTATGCCGGAAACACGCCGCAGCATGATCGATCGGGGCGCGTTGTTCGATACCCCCGGCTATCGCTGGCTCCCGGCGAAAGGAAAACTCGAGGCGGAATACACGGTATTGTTGCGAACGGCCGACGCGATTCCCGAGACAATCGGGGAATAAACGTCCTGCTCAGAAAACTAACTGGTCTTTCCTGGCGTCGAGTTTTTTGGCATCCACATCCGGAACCTTCTTTAGATCGTCCAGCGTTTTGAAGTCACCGTTTTTCTTGCGGTAAGCGATCACGGCGTCAGCCTCAACACTGGTAAGCCCGAGCCCGCTCACCAGTTGTGCGCTGGTGGCCTGGTTCACATGGACCGGTCCGCCCGCAGCGGGATAGTTCTTCACCAGGTAGTCCAGGATCTCGGTAAACTCGTCGTCGCTGGCCACCGCACCGAAGCCAGCCATCTTGCTGATGGTTGCTTCCCATCCCGCTCGATTCTGGCCATTTGCGATGACATTATCGGGAGAATGGCACTTGCCACACACGCGGATCAATGTGTCTTTCCCCGCACCATCCGGCAGTTCAGAGTATTGCGGGTGGGCCGGCTGCTGACCCGTTTGCTGCGCAACCGACATACCAGAACAAAGCCCGAGTACCAGGCTTAGCGCCGCAGGGCGCCGGCCGAGGTGGAAAAGTTTCGCTAATCGTTCCATGGCACCCGCCGTTAGGCGACTGGCTGTCGCGCAAGCCAAATTATACAAAGTCGCCCTGCGGGAATACCGGCAGCGGTTACTTTGGATAACCGGTTATGGGGATCCTCGTAATATCGGTAACCCGGCAGATTTTTCTCTGTCACGTTGTTCGCCAGCAGTGCACCATCTGTCGGTAGAGTTCGCACTTACGGGTGGTCGCAGGGGCACTTATTGAGTATCTTGGTCCACGCACCCCCTTTTGTAAATGGACTGTGCTGTATGCGCCATCGCAGGCCTGCCGGCTCGCAGGGGCAGCACCAGGAGAAAAATAATGGCCAATTTTTGCGGTAGTTGCGGTAATCGTCTCAACCCGGCCGCGATATTCTGCGGAGGCTGTGGCGCCAGGGTTCCGGCTGCTGCGCCAGCGCCCCCACCAGCCATGACTACTCCTGCGCCATCCACTGAGCCTTCCGGCTTTACCTCTGTCCCTGCGGCGTTTGCTCCAGCGGCCGTCGCTCCTGACGCGGCCGGCTTTGCCACGGTTCCTTCGGCGTTTCCTCCGCCATCTGTGTCAAATCCATCAGAGTTTTCCACCGTGGCGGCCGATTCCATGCCAGCGGCTGTCGTCAGCCCGGTGTCCGGGTTTACTTCTGTCAGCGACCAGTGGACGGCAGCGACACCGCTGGCGCCAAGCGCGTCCGACTTTGCGACCGTTCCTGCGGCCTCCGCTCCCGTGCCGGTTATTCCCGCCGATCCGGGTTTCACCTCCGTGCCCGTTAATCCGCCCGTGGATCTGCCGGCGCCGCCAGTGCTAAATTCTTCGGACTTTGTTTCCGTACCTGTGGCCTCGGCTCCCGCGCCGGTCATTTCCGCCGATCCCGGCTTCACGTCCATGCCCGTGGCGTACACGCCGCCGCAGGCTAGCAATCCCGTTACGTTTACACCGAATCCGGCGGCACCCCCTTCCCCCGGGTATGCTCCTGTGAGCGGCGCACCCGTCACCAATCAATTCGGCGCCAACCAGTTCGGTGGTAACCCGGCGCCAGGCTACGCGCCGCCGGCGGGCTATGCACCGCCTGCAGGCTACGCACCTATGGCTGCTGCTGGAATGCCGGCCGCGGCTTATCCTGCGAAAAAGTCCAACACCCTGCTCAAGGTGATCCTCGCGTTTGTGGTGCTCATCTTTGTCGGGGGTGCGCTGGCGCTCGCCGGCCTGTGGTACGCCGCCCAGAAGATCAAAGCCAAAGCACATGCGATCACAGCGGAGGTGATGGGCGAATCGGCGCCCTCGAGCACCAACGCGAGTGGTGTGCTGCCAGCATCCTCAGCGGCCGGCGGTCAACGGGATGGCATCGCTGGAGACCCATGCCGCTTTCTCAGCACAGCAGAAGTCAGCCAGGCGATAGGGATTCCGATCATTCGCGCCGAGGTACACGAGAGCGGTTGTAACTACATTGCCAAGGGAGACCCCGCCGAGATGACGGCCAAGCATATGTCTTCCATGTTGAGTGGTCTTGGGGCCGATGCGGAGACACAGAAGATCGCCCAGAAGTTTGCCGGCGCGGTTTTTTCACAGCAGCAGGCCACCGATAAAGGAGCGGCTGCAGAAGCGGCAGAAGGGGAATTGCCGGTGCTTACACTTGCCTTCACCTCGGGCCATGCGGCCACGTGGATGAAGCTGAACCGCGGCGCCTTTGGTGATAAAGAAACCAGTGCGGCCGCTGAAGCCCGCGAAGGGACCGCGGCTAGCCGCGCCACCAGCAATCTGCCCGGCATTGGCGACGAAGCGTTCGTCGCCGGGGGAAGCGCCATCATGTTGCGTAAAGGCAATGTGATGGCACGCATGATGTACACCGGTTGCCCTTGTAATACGGACAACATCAAGCCCCTGGCGCAAGCGCTCGCCGCGCGGCTCTAGGAGGGCCTTCCATGCAGAGGAAGGCGGCGGGTATGCGCGTTCCTGCTGATGGCTGGGTTGCGGGCGCACAGACACAGTATCGCCGTGTGAAATCACCCGGCATGAGAGACAGACACGGTCACACAGGAGAATCGAAATGAAGTCGCCCTTACTCGCCATACCGTTCGCCCTAATCGGCGGCAGCTTAGCCTTGCAGCCCTTCGCCTTCGCCGATGTCACCTATCAGGAGACCACCCAGATCACCGGTGGTTCCATGATGGGCATGCTCAAGATGGCTGGTGCTTTCAGTTCGCAAGCCAAAAATATCGGTGCGCCCACCACTTCGACGGTGAAGATTCACGGCGGCCGTATGGTTCGTTCCAATCCGCGGACAACCGAGATCATCGATCTCGATGCGCAAACGATCACGACTGTGGATCATGACAAACGCACCTACAGCGTGATTACGTTCAACGATATCCAGCAGCAGATGGCCAAGATGAAGGCGCAGGCAAAAGACACGACGGCTCCCAGCTCAAATGCCTCTCAGATGACCTTCGACGCGCACATTACCAACAGCGGCGCTACCAAACAGATCGATGGGCAAACTGCCACGGAATCTTTGCTGACGGTCACGATGACCTCGACCGCAGCGGATGCCAAGAAGGCGGGCATGGCGGCGACGAGTGAGATCTGGTCGGTTCCCGATGCGCCCGGGCTTGCCGAGTTGCGCGCTTTCAATCTGCGCATGGCCAAGGAACTTGCGATCCAGGCGCAGGCTTCTTCGATGGCCGCGATGTTGAATACGCAGCCCGGGGGGGCGCAAGCGTTAGCGGAGCTGCAGAAGGAGGCGGCCAAAATGAGCGGCTTTCCCGTGCTGCAGGTGACTCGCGTGGGCATGACGGCGGATGGTCAGCCGTTGCCGGCGCCGTCTACGACGCCTCTGCCGCCAGCTCAGGACCACGGCTCGGTCGCCGGGTCTGTGACCCAGGAAGTGGCTACCAGCACTGCTACGCAGACCGCTGACAACCAGATCGCCAAGCTGGGCACCTTCGGCCGAGCGCTCTCTGGCTCCAGCATGGGTGCGCTGATGCGGCATGCGCAGAAATCGTCATCGCCCAGTGCAGCCCCGGCGGCCCCACCGACTGCGGCTGATGCGGCGACTGCGGGCGTGTTGATGGAGAGCCAGACCCAGACCTCCGGCTTCTCGACGGCGTCGGTGGACGCGGGCAGCTTTGAAGTGCCTTCTGGGTATAAGGCAGTCAAGTCACCGATGGAGCAGAAGTAAGCGGACTTGCTCCCTGTTGACGTAACCGGTTGAAATGTCCCCCACTCAAGCCAAACCCGGCTTGAGTGGGCCACCCGGGCTTTTTGGGGACTACCCAAGACATATCCCGCATCTGCTGTCCTCCAGTTGACCTGAGATCAATCCGGGTGTGCCGAACGCTTCCACTCCTTACGTGCCTATGCTGGTTGCTCCTGCCAGGGAGATGCATGTTTAATCAGCTATAGAAATGGTCAACTCATATCCCCGGCATCGGTTCCGCGATCCACTTTGGCTGCTTGCTCTTACGGCCGCGCTCATCGCTTTTGTTGTGCAGTCGGGGGAACTGGGCAGCGCCGACACCACGCATCGCTTGCAGTCGGCTCACGCGCTTTGGACGCCGGAGCCGCCCGTTTTTCCCAACGAGTTCCCCGAATTCGGAGTTCACGGCAAAGACGGCAAATTGCAAAGCTGGTACAGCATCGGTCAGTCACTATTATTGTTGCCGGCTGATGTGGCCGGCACCTTCATAGCGCGGCTGCCGATCTTCGCTGAGTACGACGACACCGACCCAAGCGTGCGGGACATCATCGTCAGCTACAGCATCAATATGCTGGTGACTGTGCTCACTGCGCTGGTTTGCTTTCGTTTCCTGCGTCAGCTGCAATTTAGCGTACGAGAGTCTGTACTGGGCACGCTGGCTCTCCTGGTGGCGACCACCCATCTCCATTACACGCAAAACATGATGGAGAACAATTACATCTGCCTGCTCAGCCTGGTGGGCTTTTCGTATCAGTATGAGTGGCTGCAGAGCAGCAAGCGGCGGGCGCTGGTGGTGGGCGCCGCTGCATTTGGGTTGAATCTGCTCACCCGCCTGCCAACCGGACTTGATCTGTTGAGCGGTGAGTTTTTCATCCTGCTGGTGCTCTGGTTGGAAGGGAATCGTGGGCGTGCCCTGTGGGCCCGGTACCGCGTGTACGTCACTACCGTAGTGCCCGTCTACCTCTTCTTCGGCTTGCTCGATCGTCTATATCAGTATTACCGCTTTGGATCTTTCCTCAATACTTACATCACCGTCATCGGGCGCGAGACGCGGATGCGCAACCCGGCATTGCCGCCGAATTACCCATTCGAAACGCCGTGGCACGTGGGGTTCTTCGGTGCTCTGTTTGCACCCGAGAAATCAGTCTTTCTTTTCGATCCGCTCCTGCTGCTCATGCTGCTGCTCATCGTGCTGGCATGGAAGCGGTTGAGTGCACCGGTCCGCGCTTACATCATCATGACCGGTCCACTTCTGTTTGCGTATATGAGTTTTTATGCTCGCTATACGGTTTGGAGTGGCGACTTCGCCTGGGGCGATCGCTACGTCTCGACCGCCGTCGAACTCGCGACACTCCTCGCCGTGCCACTCCTGCTGCGCCATCGCAAGGACCTCGGCACAACCGTTTGGCGAGTGGGAATGACGCTGGTGGTGATCAGCGTGATCATTCAAGTGGCATCCCTGATGTTTTGGCTGCCGCTGGAAATCTACCAGATGGAAACGTTCGGGCACCCTACCTTCGTCATCGCCCTGCGCATGAAAAACATACTTGCGTTCGCGCTGGGCAAGATGGATGCATGGGGACTGAACACCCACGCCATGACGGAAGATCCCTGGGACTATGTGCACATCACAACCTGGAACTTCTTGCCCTTCTTGTTGCGGCGGGTCGGGGTAGCTCCGGTCTGGGCAGTCAACGTAGCCTTCGTTGTCTGGGGAATGTCGCTTGCAGCCCTGGGTGCGACCATGGTGCGGTTGCGCATGGTGCTTCGTCAGCTCAACTGACGCCGGGTCGATGGGGTTGGTGGCGGCGATCGAGATCTATCCACTCAAGCCACGCACGGCTCGAGTGGCCCACCGGCCCCGGGGCTTAGGGTGCATCTCTCACGGCCTGATCCGTAACGAATGATGGGTGCCCCACATCTCGCTTGTTTTTG
>CAZZVD010000092.1:0-7280 GCA_964657465.1 uncultured Acetobacteraceae bacterium
TCGGCGAACATGGGGCACCCGTCCAGGGAGTAGGGCATTGTGGTCGGAAGCTGAGGGTGGTGGTGAGAAATCTAAACCCACCTCGGCCCAAGCGCAACTCACTCCCCGGCGATAGTCATTCCGTCGATGCGCAAAGTGGGCGCGGTCACCGATCCACGAAATTCCAGGTCGTTGGCGATGGCGGTGACGTTGTTTAGCATGTCTTTAAGATTCCCGGCGATGGTAATTTCTTCAACGGCATAGGTCAGCTCCCCGTTCTCGATCCACAAGCCGGCAGCACCGCGGGAGTAATCGCCGGTGACCATATTCACGCCGAAACCCATCAACTCGGTCACGTACAGGCCCGCCTTCACATCGCCGAGCAGTTCTTGGGGCGACAGCGTGCCTGCTTCGAGGAAAAGGTTGCCGGCGCCAATGCCGGGCGTTCCGGCAAGACCGCGGGACGCGTTGCCGGTACTCTGCATGTTGAGTTTGCGCGCGGTGTAGCTGTTGAGAAGGTAGTTCTTGAGAACTCCCTTTTCGACGATGACCGTGCGACGGGTGGGCAGACCCTCGCCATCGAAGGGAGAGGTGCCGAAGAGGCCGGGCAAGGTGCCGTCATCAATCACGGTTACGTTTTCGCTGGCTACGCGCTGGCCGAGCTGCCCGGCCCAGAAGGAGGACCCGCGATAGATGCTGTCTCCGTTGGCGGCTTCAAAGATGTTGCCGATGAGTGAGCGGGCGATTTCCGGTGCAAACACGATGGGCACGGACTGCGTGGGCACGCGACGCCCATCCAGACGGCGCAGGGTTCTCCTTGCCGCCTCGGCGCCAATGCTCTCGGGTGATTCGAGCTTAGCCAGCGTGCGTGCGCTCGAGTACCAATAGTCCCGCTGCATGCCGCCTTTTTTTGTCTCGGCAATCGGCACGGCCGACAGCGAACAATAGGAGCGGCGGTACTCCCCTGCGAACCCGCGCGAGTTCACCATGATCTTGTGGCCGGTGGCCGCATCGAAACTGCCGCCGTCGCTTTTCGTCAGGCGCGGGTCGGCGGCGAGCGCCGCAGCTTCGGCGCGACGGGCCAGATCGATGCGCTGGGCGGGTGGTAGCGAGTAAACGTCGTCGTAGTAGAGGCCCAGATCCGTCGTGATCGCACCCATGGCATCGGGCGCCGGCATGCCGGCAAAGGGATCTTCTGAGGTGACCCTGGCTAAATCGATCGCGCCCGCGATCATGTAATCCAGACCTGCCTCGGAAAAGTCGCTGGTGGAGGTGTTGGCCGTGCGATGCGCGCCGCTTTCACCGAGAAACACCCGCAAGCCGATGCCGCGGGCTCCGGACTCTTTCAGTGTTTCTACCTGGCCCAGACGCACCACCGTGGAAAATTCGTCACCTTCACGGATCACTACTTCGGCGTCGGTCGCGCCGGCGCGCAATGCGCGGTCGACTACCTCGGCTGCTAATTGCTGCAGACTGCTTTTGTCTTCTACCGCGCTTACGGATGTGGCTGTCGACATTCTTCCCTCAGGGTTCTAACGGCCTGTGCCGCCAACGGTCATGCGGTCAAGCTTGATGGTCGGCATACCGACACCAACAGGCACGCTCTGCCCGTCTTTGCCGCAGGTGCCAATGCCTTCGTCGAGAGCCAGATCGTTGCCCACCATGGAGACGTACTTGAGCGCTTCAGGCCCGTTGCCAATCAGTGTGGCATCCCGCACCGGGGCGGTGATCCTGCCATCTTCGATCAGGTAGGCTTCAGACGCCGAGAAGGTGAATTTGCCGCTGGTGATATCTACCTGGCCGCCGCCGAAGTTGACCGCGTACAGGCCTTTCTTTACGCTGCGCACGATATCTGCAGGGTCGTCCTCGCCGGAGAGCATGTATGTGTTGGTCATGCGGGGCATGGGGATGTGCTGGTAGCTTTCGCGGCGCCCATTGCCCGTATCCGCAATACCCATAAGGCGCGCTGAGAGCTTGTCGCTCAGGTAGCCCTTCAGGATTCCATTTTCGATGAGCACGGTTTCCCGGGTTGGTGAGCCTTCATCGTCTACGTTGAGTGAACCGCGGCGCGAAGGCATAGTGCCGTTGTCGACCACCGTGACCTTGGTACTGGCAACCTGCTGGCCGATGAGACCGGCGAAGGCAGAGGTTTTCTTGCGATTAAAATCGGCTTCCAGGCCGTGGCCTACGGCTTCGTGCAGCAAGACGCCCGGCCACCCAGGACCCAGCACCACTTCCATGTCACCGGCGGGCGCAGGCACCGCGTTGAGTTGCAGAATGGCCTGGCGGGCGGCTTCGTGCGCGAAGTGCTCGGGCGATTTGTCGCCGCTGAAGAAGCTTAGCTCTACCCTGCCGCCGCCGCCAGAACCACCACGGGAGCTTTTTGTGCCGTCGCGCGCAATCACGGAACAGTTGAGGCGCCCTAAAGGTTGGGTGTCGCTGGCGAAGGTGCCATCCGACGCAGCGATAAGAATGTGTCGCAGTTCGTCATGGAAGCCGCAACGTACCTGCACGATGCGCGGGTCGAAGGCGCGGGCTGCGCGGTCGGCGCGCATGACCAGGGCTAGTTTGGGAGCGATGCCCGTATCCGCGTCGACTGCAGAAATCGGGTACAGGCTTGCGCGCGGTGTCTCGTGGAAGCCGGCTACTTTCTGCTTGCTGGGTCCGTCCGCGATCAGTGCCGCGGTACGCGCCGCGCGCATCAGGCGGTCGGCGGAAAGATCATCGGTATAGGCGTATCCGGTGCGATCGCCGGAGACGACACGGACGCCGCAACCCGCACTGACCCCCTGGCTGGCTGATTTAACCAGCGACTCGTCGACAGAGATAGCGGTGGAGGCGACCGATTCGAAGTACAAATCCGCGAAGTCTCCGCCCGCGGAAAGAGCTTCGCCGAGGCAACGTTCGATGAGACGGCTGGTTAGTCCGAATTTCTGAAAGAAATGAAGTTCGTGCTCAGGAAAGTTCATGAGCGGCCCCGGGTTCTGTTGTTCGCCATACCCTTATTCTAGGCTACTGGCGGGGGCGGGTAAACGGAGGGTGGGCGGAGCCCCTATGCGGTGAATGATTTACTCACGGCCGGCTCGAAAACAATCGGCGCGGGCAACACGCTCAGCCCGTATTCGGTTCCGTTCAGCTAGGTCACCAGCAGTGTGTCTCATTACCCATCTTCGCTGCAGAAGCAAAGCCTCCCTCCCTGGACGGGTGCCCCATGCTCGCCGACTCCGGCGTGCGTGGGTTGAATAAGACAGGGCGAAGCCCTTCGAACGTTTTCATCCGACACGCCGCGCAACAAGACGAAGCCAAGCACGCCGAATAAGCACGAAGGTGACCGTTAGAGCATGAGAGAACTTCTGATGGGCTGCGCCCTGTCGTGTTCAACCCACGCACGCCGGAGTCGGCGAGCATGGGGCACCCGTCCAGGGAGAGAGGCTTGCTTCTGCAGCGGAGATGGGTGATGAGACACGCGTCCAGGGGTTCAGGGTTCGTGGTGGGGGCGACTTTTCGTTGCGATCTAGCGCACCTGCCCGGCAGCATTTTCCAGGCTCACATTCGAGACGACGGCGGCATCGGATGTAGCCGGCAAGTGCGAACAGAAGCCGATGCCCACGTAGAAGGGTCCCTCGATGTGCATCGTCAGTGGCGGGCCGAATTGGTGCATGGGTTCGCCCCGCAGGCTGATGAAGAGGGTGATGTCGTCTCCATGTTTTTCAATGCCGATGCGTTTTGCCGTAATGCCGGCCAGCTTGCCGCCGAACCGGTACTGCATGTCCTGCATCATCGCGCTCTGTTCGGGACGCCACGCCAGGTGGATCATGCCGGCTTTGTGCTGGCCCACCATCGCTTCTTTGCTGTTGTCCTCAAGGCTTTGACGGATGACGAGTACCACTTTGCTGTCACCGTAGCCGTTCGCATTCGGAAAGGTGGCGTCGGCAGCCAGCGAGACGTCGCCTGAGACCTTTTTCCATAGGTAACGAAACTCATCGCGCGAGTACCAGATGTTGTACCCGGCAGATTGAATGGTGTAGCTCTTGGTGCCGGGATCGTAATTGTCGCTGCCCGGTACCAGGGCGCTGCCAACGTCCGACTGGCCTTCGAAGATACCGACCGGCGTGGCCACCGTCGTGGTCGGGCGATGAAAGTCAGCAGGAGGCGGCACCTGGACATGCGTCGGAGAACCAGGCTGCGCCCATTCGGGAACGACCGGAGTGGGCACCGGTGTCTGGGCGCACAACGAATAGCTGCCGGCGCACAGGAGCAGAGCGGGTAACAACAGCTGACAGCAGCGGAGAGACGCGAAGCACCGGGAGTTTTCCATGCCACTGCACTTTAGCAGAACGGGAGACTACTGGCGTTAGCCCCTACTCCATTTCGAAGGCGACGTACTGCAGTACAGATTGTCGTTCCACTTCGAGCACGACGGGGTCACCGGCTTTCAGGCTGGATAATGTTTGCCGCAACTGTTGCGAATCCTCAAGTGGCATCCCGTTGATGGCACGGATCACATCGCCGGAGGAAAGGTCGGCTTCGGTGGCTGGCTCTCCATCCAGAAGCCCTGCCACCAGAACGCCTTTGTCGGAGCGGAGGTTCAGCATAGCGCCCACCGTTGAATTCTTGAGGTCGATGACAAAGATGCCCAGAGGAGCTATCAGGTCGCGCCGCGGGTTGATGAGGTCCGAGAGGTTATCTATCAGCGGCGGCGCATCTACTGGAGTGACCGTGACCATCATCGGCTTGCCTTCGCGCAGGATGCCCATGTGAACGGGCGTGTTTCGCTTATGCACGTAGAGGTAGCCGGCATATTTAGGCAGTGCGTCGATTCTGCCTCCGTCGATGGTGGTGACAACATCCTTCGCCTGCAGGCCCGATTTCTCCGCGGGACTCCCGGGATCGATGTCCGACAAAATCACTCCCCACGCCTGGGGCAGCTTGAGACCTGCGGCTAAGGCGGGTGTAATCGTTTGCGCATGAGCGCCTATGGTTACGTTGGACACAATGCCGTGCGCCTTCAATTCGTTGTAGACGAAACGAACTATAGGCTCTGGGATAGCAAAGCCGAGCCCCTCGCTACCGCCACCGGAAGTCACGATGAAAGTGTTGATGCCCACCAGGTTGCCATTTCGATCGATAAGCGGTCCGCCGCTATTGCCGGGGTTGATGGGCGCATCCGTTTGCACGTACACCATGGGCCGGTCGACCTCGGGCTGCCGGCCGACCGCGCTGATAATTCCTTTGGTCACGGTGTGGTCCAGCCCTTCCGGTGCGCCGATCGCGACCACCGTCTGGCCCAGTCGAAAGCGATACAACTCGGGCAAGGGAATGAAGGGTAAGTCTTTTGCTTCGATTTTGATCAGTGCCAGATCGGCATAGCGTGTGGTGCCAATCAGCTTTGCTTCGTAAACCCGCTGCGGGTTGCTGAGATGCGTGTTGCCGCTCACCATCTCGACGGTCGCGGCGGCGACGATGACGCGAATGCGCAGGGCGCCGGCGACCACGTGATTGTTGGTCATGATGTATCCGTCAGGATCGACGATGACTCCTGACCCAATCGAGCGTTGCCGTTCGAGTGCCTGTGCCTGGCTGCCCTGATCGTTTTTGTGTTCTGGAGAGCCGTACCCGGTCACCTCAATCTCCACCACAGACTGCATGGCGCGCTCGGCGACCTGATCGATGGCCTGATCGTACTGCTCAAGCACTCCTGCGTGATCCGGGGCAGCTGCCCCCTGCCCTGCCTGCCCGTGAAGCGGCATGGCTAGCACGCCTGAAGCAAGTGCGAACCCAAACGCGATCAGCTTACCCTTTAGCATGGATCTCCCTGTCATGTGCGAACGTGCGTTTTCCATCCCAGAAGGGCTAACCCGCCATTATTCTGCGGCGCTGTGAACGGTATGAAGATCGTCCATAGGCGCAGGCGCTGGAGCTGGCAAAAGAGCTCCTTCGCTTTCGGGCGTTTCCCACTTGAGAATCTTGAAATCGAGAACAAAGATGGCATACATCACCGGTACCTGCAACTTGGTCACGACCGTAGCCACCAGTAGTCCGCCGATCTGCGCATAGCAAAGCGGCTTCCAGAGCGGGCCGCCATGCAGGGCCAGTGGTAGTAAGGCCAGCACCGTAGCGAAGACTGTGATGAGGACGGGCCGCAGACGGAGGATACCGGCATCGATCAGCGCCAACTCGAAGTCATCTCCGGCGATGTGGCGTTCCTCAATAAAATCGAACAGCACGATCGAATGGCTTACGATCACCCCGATCAGGCTGGCCACTCCCAAAAATGCCATGAAGCCAAACGGTTCCTTCATTACCCAGAGAGCGGCAAAGGCACCCATCATGCCGTAAGGAGCAGCCGCCAGCACCAGTAGCGGCTTGATCGCGTTCTTGAATTGGAAAAGCAGAGCGAGGTAAATGGCCACGGTAGAGATGAGCATGACCATGGCGAGGTTCTTGAACCCGTTCTTGGTTTTGTCATACTCGCCGCCGATCTGCATGTGGTACCCGGGTGGCAACGCGGCCTGCAATTGCAACAGCCGCGGCATGGCGTCTTTCAGCACCTCGGAACTCAAACGCCCGGCGACCGGGAAGCTGCGGACATTGATGGTGCGGAATTGTTCCAGGCGCACGATGCGACCGGTCACCAGATCGTGATCGATGTTCGATATCTGTGACAGCGGAATCTTGTTGCTGTCCTGCGAGCCGTAGACGTACATGTTCTGGATGTCAGACAATTGCGACCGCTCGTCCATGCGCAAGCGGGCGACGATGGGGATTTGCTTTTGCCCTTCCTGCAGAACGCTGACGGCGCTGCCGCTCATGCCTGCGGTAGCAGAATTAGCAACATCCATGTTGGTGATACCGGCCAGGTTGGCGCGATCCGGGTCAATGGTAAGCGCAATCTGTGTATTCTCGTCGCCCCATTCGTTGCGGGTACGTTCTGCGATCGGGTTCGAGCGGAATATGTCTTCCACCTTTGCAGCGATGGCGCGCAACCCGCGAATATCCTGCGCTTCATCCCGTGCGTTCACGTCAGCGGTGCTTGCGATGCGCACTTCGATCGGGTAGTCGATCGGATTGGTCAACAACTGGCGAGCATCCATACGCGCGCCCGGAATGGATGCAGTGAGCACAGGCTGCAATTCTTTGATGAACTGGGGCGTGATCTCCTTGTCGTTGACCTCGATCAACACCTGGCCATAGTTGAGCTGCTGCAATTGCGGGGAAGCAGAGAACCAGAAACGCGGTCCACCGCCGCCGACGAAGGTAGTGATGTAGTGCAGCACATCCGATTTGCCGCCGGAGTGCTC
>CAZZVD010000092.1:7380-17321 GCA_964657465.1 uncultured Acetobacteraceae bacterium
CCGGAGTGCTCTTTGGTGAAGCGCTCCGCCTGCTGCCTGACAATCTGCTCCACCTGCCGGGTCGTCTGGTTAGTAGCTTCGAGCGTGGCATCGTTCGGTAGCCACACGTCGATGTACGACCAGTACTGCACGTCCTCGGGAAAGAAGGCTGAGTTCAGGCGGGAGAAGATAAAGCCGCCCAGGACAAGGAAGAGCAGGGAACCAGCAAAGAACTTCCATCGATGCTCGATCGAATATTTCGCTGCCCGGGCATACAAGCCGAAGAAGCCGCTGTTGCGCTGTTCTTCCAGCGTTTTCTCGACGTGCTTTTCCGGGCGAAGCAGGTAATAGCCGAGCAGGGGAAGAAACGTCATGGAAACCAGCCGCGACGCTACCAGCGAAACCGTCATCACGATGGGCAGGCTGTGCAGGAACTCACCTGTGCTGCCGGTGACCAGCAGGAACGGGATATACGCAACAATGTTGGTTATGGTTGCGTACAGGATGGCTGTTGCCAACTTGGTGGGTCCGAGCCAGGCGGCAACGATGTTCGGGTGACCGTCTGCCAGGGAACGCTTGATGGAATCGCCGGCGATCACGGGATCATCCACTAGTAAGCCAAGCGCGATAATCAAGGTAGCGACCGACACTTGTTGAATGTCTATGCCCAGCAAATAGAGGGCGCCGAAGGTCATGGCCAGCGTGACGGGGATCGACAGAGCCATCAGCACAGCAGAACGCCACTCCCAGAACCCGAGCCACGACACCAGGACCACCAGAGCGATGGCTTCGTATAACGCATCCATGAACAGGCTGAGGTTCTCTTTGACCTGCAGGGGCTGGTCAGAGGTGCGGGCAATGATCAGGTCGTCTGGCAGGTACTGCTTGACCGCCGCCAACTTCGTGTCCACGCTGCGCCCGAAAGCGTCAATCTGCTCGCCATCTTTCATCTGCACGGCCAGTGTCACAGCGCGGCTGCGGCGCCAATGGCCCTGCTTGTCGGCCCAGGTCAGGTAGTTGAGATACCTGGCAGGGCTTTGATATCCGCGAGAGATGTCTACCAGGTCGCGAAGGTATACCGGGCTCTGCGCTGCGGAAGACGAAGCACCGACGACGACATCGCCGATCTGCTGTGGTTGCGTGAATTTTCCCGAGGGATCGATCTGAATACTTTGCGGCCCCACCTCGAGCTGCCCGCCGGGCAACGTGATGTTGCGCGCGCCGAGGATGTCTTTCAGCTTGGAAGGCGTCATGCCGTAAGCGGCAAGGCGCTGCTGGGAGTAGTCGAGGTAGATCTGTTCCGGAAGCACTCCTTTGCGATCGATCTTGGCTACTTCCGGAGCACCCTGCATGGTCCTTCCCATCAGGTCGGTGTAGTCATCGAGTTCGCGATAGGAATATTTGTCGCCCGCGACCGCAGCCAGACGGCTCTCCGTTTCCTGGGGATCACGAATGAAGGCGGCAGGCCAACTATCCGGGTGAACTTCTGACTGGTGCAGCTTCTCCTGCACCAGACGATCACCCAGGGCGCGTAATTCGTTGTCACTCAGGAGGGAGTGAACGTCGGCTCCGACGTAGCCACTGCCGGTAAAGAAGTGCGCATCGGAGAGATACTTGTTCTGTCCGCCGGCCGCGAGGACCGAAGCGAAGGCATCGCGTACCAGGTCAGGAGAGACGGAGACCGGGAAGGCATACACGATGCTGACCCGAGGCTGCGGTGACCGGGACCGCTCGGCTGCCCGCGTCACTTCGATCGCGTGCCGGATAGACCGGGCGCGCAGCGCGATATCCACCTCACTGGCTTTGGGGCTTGCGATGGTAAGCATCAAGGCTGAGGTGTCGCCGAAGTCGCTGTTGAACTGGACCGGCCCAGCGCCCTGGGGCAGCCGGCTATTCAGCGCATTGAGTTTGAGGTTGATATCAGAAAACTGCTTTTTCGGATCGTTCACCGTATCGTCCAACTGCACATACACCAACGCGAGCCCGGGAAAGCTGATGGAACGAATGCCGAAATCGGAGGCTGAGGGAGGCTTGATAAACGCGTTCTGCGCCATCACCTGTTCCACTGGCCGGCTTACCAGTTGCTCCACCTCCTGCGCCGTAGCGCCGGGCCATGCGATCGAAGCCACCGCCACGCGCACGGGGATACTCGGGTCTTTGCGCTTGGGCATGTGCATGAAGCCGTACCAGCCCCACACGCAAACAGCCAGCAGCAGTACCAGCGAGACCTGACGATGCTCGGTGAAGAACCTTGCGGTGTTATGCGTGGTTCGAATGTACTCAGCTTCTGATTTATGGCTCATCGGATTGGGCTCATTGGCGGTGACTCATTGGCGTTGACTTTTATGACCGTTGCTCACGGCATCACCCGCACTTTATCGCCGCTCTTGATCAGGGCGACGCCGGTTGTGATGACGCGATCGCCGGCAGCCAGGCCGCCGCGCGCGGCGATGATATTTCCGTAGGTCTCGCCCAACTCCACCGCACGCAGCCGCGCGGTTTCTGGATCGCCGTTGCCTTCCGTAACCATCACAGCAAAGCTGTCGGCGCGCGCCGGATCGCGGATCACTGCCGCCAGTGGCACCGCCAGCACGGATTGGGATAACTGCTCACCCGCCAGGGCGAGCGACGCAATCATGCCCGATTTCAGCTGGTCACGCGGATTGGCGATGGTGACCTCGACTGAAAACACACGGCTCTTGGGATCGGCCGAGGGAGAGATGGCGCTGACCCGCCCGGCAAAAGGCTGGGACTGCGCATCGGTAACGATCGACAGGTGCTGGCCCAGGCGCACGCGGTTCATCGAGGTGTCGGGTACGCCAAACACCGCCTTCACCGATGCTGTGTCTGCGAGCGTAAACCCATTCGTCGCAGGCCCTACCAGGCTGCCCAGATCGATGCTGCGCTTTACCAGCCAGCCACTGAACGGGGCGCGGAGCTCACAATAGGAAAGGGCAACTTTGGCCTCGTTCACCTGCGCCTGCGCGCCCGACACGGAGGCTGTGGTACCGGCCAGCTGCGCCTGCGCCGTATCGAAGTCCGGTTTGGTTGCACTATGCGAGGCGTAAAGAGCCGAGGTGCGATCAAAAGTAAGTTGCGCCTTGACCAGGTCTGCCTGGGAGCGGGCGAGCTGCGATTCTGCTTGTTGCAGCTTGTCCTGGTAGTCCTGTTGCTGCACGACGGCGAGCACGGTTCCTTTGGCTACCCAATCGCCCTGGTCGATGTTGCGCATGCCGCCACTGGGGTTCTTGACCTGCCGAATGCTGCCGACATAGCCGCTCGATTTGAAAGAAAGATCAACCTGCGCGTACGGCACAATGCTGGCGGAGTACCTGGCCCCGTTGCCAATGGCAATGGTCTGCACCATGGCCGTGTGTACCGGTAGCGGCAGGGTTTCAGCTGCATCTTGCTGCTTGCAGGCGATCCCGCCGAGCAGCAGGGGGGATGCCAGCGCGGCGAGCGAAAGCGTTCTGGTTGTGCGTTTCATCGGTTCACTCTTCCCCAAGGGCTTTGTCGAAAGCTGCTTTTGCATTCCAGAACGACAAAAGACTTTGCTGATATTCGTGCTCGGCATTCGCCACCGAAGCTTGCTGCTGCAACACATCGCGCATCAGCACCGCCGAGTGTTTGAACTGGTCACTGACTTCGCGCAGCTTTTCGTTCGCTGCATCCCGGCCGGCCTGGCCCACATCGAGCAAGCTGCGGCTTTCCTGCAGTTTGCGAAAGCTGTTATCCACATCAAGCAACACCTGGGCCTGAGTTTCAGTGAGCTGGTAGCGGCTCTGCTGCACACTCACGTCTTTTTGCCGCACTTCGTCTCTACGCCCACCCCAATCGAAGGGATCCCACTTCAATTCCATGCCTGCGGACAGAATGTTTTGCGGCAGGATTGCCGTGTTGATCGGTTCAAGATAGTGGAGCGCCGCACCGATGTCGGGAATGTATTTCGCGCGCGACAACTTGCGGTCGTAGTCTGCCCGATGGGTATCGATCTCCGCCTCTTTCACTTCGGGCCGCTGTTCGAGCGCGGTGTGACGTGCCGCCTTCAGGTCCATTTCGACGGGCACGATCGGCGGAACCGGTTCCAGGCGAAAGGCGATGTCAAGATCGCGGCCCAGCAGTTCGTTGAGCTGTTCCTTCTGCGTGGTCAGTGTGTCCTGTAACTGAACCACCTGGTAACGCGCCTGGGCGAGTTTCGCTTTGGCTTCCAGGCTGTCCGATAGCAATACAGCTTCCTGCGAAAGATAGTCGAGGGCGACCCGCACGGTTTCTTCGTATTGCTTGACCATGCTGCGCTCAGCATCGAGCGCGCTTTCTGTTTGTAAGGCTGCGAAGTAGGCCTGCCTGACGTTTGCAGCCAGCCCTTGTCGCTTTCCCTTGTACTGTTCTCCGGCCAGGTCGAGTGACAGCTCCTGTTCGCGCACCGCCAGATGGACTTGATACAGCTGGGAAATCGGTTGTGCCACCTGCACGGTGGCCAACCCGGTGATGCCGCTGGACAGCTTGATGTTGGTCGGTTGATTGGTGTTGAATACCCCGGCCGGGAAGGTGAAGTCAGGCGAAGTAAGATTGCCGGACGCGAACAGGTAAGTGGATATCATCGGGAAGCGTTTTGTTTTCGTTTGCGCGACCGCCCACTTCGACTTAAGTATGTCGAGCTTCGCAATCATGGCCGGCCGGTTGTTATCGAGAGCTGCCTGAACAGCTTGCGAGAGCGAGAGAACCGGGGCATCGGCAGAAAGCTCCTGCCCCGCCCCTATCGCCGCGGGAGCCAGGGCGAAGGCCACGGCTATGCAGCCCAACAGATTGGTGTACCGCTTGCGTGTCATTGTCGATGTGCCGTGTGACTAAGAGCGACCGCGCCTTAGTCCCCCGCCAGCTCCGCCTTGTGGGCCAAGGCTGTTCAGGTCATTCAATACGGCTTGCCGGTCCAGGGGCCGGAACTCACCCGCATCCATGGTTTGTTCGATCTCTGACTTGGCTTTTTTGAGCGCCATAAATTGCTGCAGCTTGCCTTCGCCGCCGGTCTTGATACTCTGCAACCCGTTCAGGCTGTCCTGCAGCGAATTTACCTGCGCAGCGGTAGGGCTTCCGTGCATGACAGCGGTGAAGATGTCTTTGCCCAGCTTGGCGCCCGGCTCCGGCGGGGTGGCGGAAACAGGGGTCGCCTGCTTCTTGTTGGCCATCATCACTTCCAGATCCTGTTCCAGGGTTTCCCGGTCAGGCTGCTTGACCGTCGCCATGATGGCTTTCATTTTGGAAACCGCCGTCCAGGGTGTCACCAGGTCGACGGGCGCGCCTGGCTTCTGTGCCGCCTTGAAGGCTTTCAGTGCTTCCGCGTTGGTCTGCAATTCTTTAAGTTGCGGGATGGTGATGCTGCCGTTGAGCACGGCTGCCTTGATATCGGCCTTGAACTTGTCGGTCGCGGGATTATCGTCGGCTTGCGGGCTTGCAAAGCAAGGTGGCAGTTGCGTCAGGAGTAGCGCCGCGAGCGACAAAGTAAAGAGAGCTTTTTTCATGTTGTTTGCTTCCTTTGAGTGCGGCTTTTCCCAGCCGATGAGTTTTGATTTACTTGACTGAGTAGCCGCGGGCGTCCAGGCAGGCAGACATGGAGCGTTTGAAATTATCCAGTGGCTGCTGCGTGGTGGTTTTCGCCGCAGCGGTCTGCTTCTGTTCCGCTTCGCTTTCTTGTTTCTGTTCGCGCTTTGCCTTGATGCCCCCAAGCATGGCTCCTCTTCGAGCCCCGCTTGCTGGGTCCCCTCCGACCGCACCGGAGATCACCGCTCCACGCAGAGCCCCCTTGGCAGCCGGCTTGTCGTCTTTTTTCGTGTCCTTTTTAGGCGCCGCGGCAGTCGTGGTCGCATTGGGATCGTAGCCGGTTTGTGTCTTAGCGTCTGAGTAGCACTGCGACTCGTCGGTCAATTGCTGGCTGGGGCTTTGCGCGCTCTTGGGATAAACATAGAGCCCGACGGTGCTCGCCATCCCGTTCACCGGAGTTGTGTTGGCGGGTACTGCGACCCCAGCACCCGTGATGCCCAACGACAACGACAGGAGAAGCAAGCGATAGGTTTGTCTTGTTTTCATTTTCGTGTCCTACCGCCATTACTCGGCGAGTTCGCCTTTATCGTTGATCTTGATCCAACCCTGGGCCGCCATCGACTTGAAGATCTCCTTCGCGGTGGCATCGGCAGTCTTTGAAGCGTAGGCATTGAGAGTCTTGCGACGGTCGCCCACAGTCGATTTGGCGACTGCAGAGACCGGGTTCAGGCCGGCGGCGAGGGGTATGGCGGAGCCCATGTTGCTGGCTGCCCTGGTGTTGGTGTCGAACTGAGAGAGCAGGACGGTATCGGTCGAGGTCTTGAGGTGCACGTCCACCTTGGTTTCGACGTCGGCTCCGCCGGCCCCCATGCCGATTGTGTCGCGCTCGGCCTTATGGCCTTCTTTCAGTGCAATAAAGGCGCCTTGCACCACCATTGCGTTCTCTGCCGGCTCGCTGCCGGTAGCCGCATGGTCGACCGGGATACCGGCTTTTGCCAGTTTTTTGATCAGCTCAGTCGAGTACTTCTTGCCGGCGCTGGCCGCGATTGCGTCCGGTTTCTTATCGCCGGTGATCAAGTGACGAGGGCGCATGGCCTGCATCTTGTCGACCTGCACCTCATCCGGGTTGACCATGAAGTCATAAACAAGAATCCTGGCGGGCTTGGCCAGTGGCGTGCCGCCGGTATAGATAGCGACCGAGTTTACCTGTACCCTGGCGGCCAGGGGGCCCTGCGCATACGCGCCACTGCTCAATGCCAGAACACCGGCTGCCAAGCAAGCCTGCACAGTCATGTTGAATCGGGTATCAACCCGCAACGTTTTCATGGACGATGGCTCCTTCCGCCGCGGAGGCGGATTCTACAGAGGTATGGGTCCGGAATATTGTTAGTTCCGGCACGTAAGCGCCCTTTTGGGGGCGTGCAGTTGAGGGATGGGCCCTGGGAAGGAGGACAAACAATGTTGACGTGGCGCATCATCGCGCCCGCGCCGGGGGCTCGTCAATCCTGTCAAGGTAAAGCAGTCTAAAGATCCTATAAAGCTCTAAGAGCATTGTCCTTCTATCACATACGGCAAAATAAGTTGCGGCTACTCTTGCCTGCCTATAGACTTAGGCTGCTTTCAGCAAGTAAAGAGCAGATTGACCTGGCTGTAAGAGCTGGGGCGGACTGCGTGCAAATGAGCAGCCGAGTGCCCGGACCGATTCGCTTTGAAGAGTTCGATTTAGATGTTGAGCGTTATCAACTGAGGCGAGCCGGCCACGCGGTTAAGCTCGAGAGAATTCCCATGGAACTGCTTATCCTTCTGCTGCAAAGTGAAGGAAAGCTTGTTCGGCGAGAGTCGATCAATCGCCAACTGTGGGGCGAGAACGCGCTGCAGGATACTGAGCACAGTGTCAACACGGCCGTTAATAAGTTGCGTTATATCCTGCGTGACAACGCCAGCAAGCCCAGGTTTATCCAGACAGTGGTCGGCCAGGGCTACCGCTTCATCGCCAACGTTGTGGTGGAACCTGTGGCTGCTGCCACTCCTTCCCTCCAAGAACACCCTGCCGAAGTTGCGCCTGTGGTCCCGATCAAGCAGCCTGCGTTCCTTGCGGGAATAGCGCCGGCGGCTGGACTTGTCTCGGACCGGGTGGAGCTAACCGGCGGATCTTTGCCGATCGCCTCTGCGTCCACTACCGGCAGTGCCTCGACAGACGAACTGTCGCCAGAACCCCTGGCACGGCGCAAAATGTGGCTGTTCGGTCTTCTTATTGTCGCGGGGCTTTTCATAATGGTTGGATTAGTGGGGCTCTTGCTGCGATTCGGTGCCCGGCGCTCAGCAGGCCGGCCGCCAGTGACCACCGCGAGAAGCTTCCAGTCGGTAGCCATTTTGCCGTTCGCGAACCTGGCGCAAAATGCCGACCAGGATTACATCGTGGACGGCATGACAGACCAGCTCATTACCGATCTGGCCAGCAGTACGCCGCTCCGGGTCACCTCTCGCAGCTCGGTCATGCATTTCAAAGGAAGCCAGATTCCCATCAGCGAAATAGGGCAATCCTTGCACGCGGATGTGGTGCTGGAAGGCTCTTTTCTGCACAACGGCAGGGAGGTACGGATTACCGCGAATCTCATCGACGTAAAAAATGATCGCCACCTTTGGGCACAGGTCTACGAGGAAAGCGGCGATGATCTGCTCAGTCTGCAGGAACTGGTGACGCGTGATATCGCGCGCGAGGTGGCGAGAGCACTGGGCACCGAGGCATCGGCGGCAAAACTGCAACCGGTGAGCCTCAAGGCCCGGGATGCTTATCTGCGCGGCCGGTTTCTATGGAGTAAGCGGACCCCTGAGAGCGTTCGGCAATCCATTGATTTCTACAAGCTGGCCATCGCCGCCGACCCGAAGTATGCCGAGGCGTACGCTGCGTTGGGCGACGCGTACATTCTGATGTCCAGCTACAGCGCAAATGGTCCGGCCATAGAACTGCAAAAGGCCCAGCAAGCAGCCGACCATGCTTTATTGCTCGGGGGCGGCCTGGCTGAGGCGCACACCGTGTTAGCCGCCGTGAGAATCGCTCGAGACTGGGATTGGGCTGGCGGTGAGGCCGAATACAAGCAGGCACTGGCGTTGAACCCGTCGTATCCAACTGCTCGCCACTGGTACAGCTTGCACCTGGCCCGCCTCGGCAGGATGCAGGCGGCAGAAGCCGAAATCCAGCGAGCCCGTGCCCTGGACCCTTTATCGGTCGTCATTGCGACGAATGCTGCTGAGACAGCCTACTGGGCGCGCAATCCCGTTGAGGCGATGAAGCGCATCGACGAAGTCCTGGCGCTTAACCCAGATTTTGCCGAAGCGCACCTGGTGAAAGGAAAGATCTACGTGCAGCTCAAGCAGTATGAGCCGGCGCTGGCAGAGTTCAAGCGAGCGAGGCAGCTGGCCGGCGGCCATCCCAACATCGGCGCGTTGCAGGGCCATGCCCTCGCTCTTGCCGGAGCGACCGATCAGGCTTTGAGCATCGCCCGGCAAATGGAAGAGACCTCGTTGCACAGCTACGTGTCAGGCGTCGACATAGCCGAGGTTTATTGTGGGCTGGGCCGCCCCGATGAAGCCATGGTGTGGCTCAACCGTGGCTACACGAAGCGCGACAAAGGAATGGATATGTTATTCGTCGATCCCGTGTTTGACGGATGCCGCAGTGATCCCCACTTCCAGAACCTGTTGCGCAGGATGAAGTTGCCCGGCAGGCTTTAGCCGTCTGTGTCTCTGCGGTCAGGCTTGCGGTATAAGCGCGGCCTGCCCCAGGTGGAATGCGATGTGACTCATCCGGCTCAGCAGAATCGCGAATCGGTTCCGGCTTGGGTCTTTCGCGAAATCTTCCTCCGAAACAGAGGCGTGCTTCTCCAGCCACTGCGTACCTGAGTAGGTCGCGAGTCCGTCAGACAATTTGCGATTCACTTCGTCCCAGCTTTTCTTGATCTCAGAAGCCGAAGGCAGGTTGGGTGTGGCGCGATCCGGATTGGAAAGAAAGGGCGCATCGTACTCGGGGTGAATGCGCTCCCCGAGACCCAGGAGCGGCAGCATGCGATCGTGCACGGCTGTCAGATGGCCCCACAGGTAGATCAGGCGGTTCTTGCCCGGCGCTACTTCTTTCTGTAGCTGCTCCTCGGTCAGGTTGGAAAAGAGCTTGTCAGCTCGTTGGATCGTTGACTGCCAGGCGTTGACCATGGAGGTGATGATTGCTTGTTCAGACATGCGGCGTGCCTTTCTGTTTACCTTTGCATTATCGCTGATCAACCCTCAGCCCGCGGAGAAGTCAGCCACTCCCACGGGACAGTCACGAAGACCCCCTGGACGGGTGCCCCATATCTCACGATGTTTTCCAGTCGGGAGATGTGGGAATTCACAGCACTCGCGGGGCAAGCCTTTCCGATCAGATCCGG
>CAZZVD010000093.1:0-17113 GCA_964657465.1 uncultured Acetobacteraceae bacterium
GTCGGCGAACATGGGGCACCCGTCCAGGGGTGGGGGCATTGTGGTCGGAAGCTGATGGTTGTGGTGGAACCCTGGCTAGCTAGCTGTGTCGTATCAGGCGTCAACCCTGAAACGCATCAACGCAACCGAAGCCGGCGTTTCCCACAGCCCCGTAACCCTCTTGGCGAGAGTGCCAGCCAACGGGTAGGATAGCGACGTTAGAACGGACGAACGGGGCACGTACGCGTAGGGAGTGTGCGTCCGCCCAAGAAGTGAGGTGATAGCCATTGACAACTCAAACAGGCCGAAAGTCAGTGTCCAGGAGTCGATCAATAATGCAAAGATTTATTGCAGGCAGAATCCTGCCGGCGATGCTTCTTTGCGGGATTATAGCGGCGGCGTCTACAACAAGAGCTGCGCAGAATTCCAGGCAGAACAGCGCGCAAACGAACCCACCACCGACAAACCCGGCCCCGATTGATCCGCGCAGCATAGGCTCCGTATTGCTGGCGGAAGGAGGGCCACGGAGCGTCTAAACTGGCCAGGAAATGGCCAGAACCCGGGAAATTCAGAGGGCGATGGAGGGAAATTCCTCCATCGCCCTCTTTCTTTGCAGACCGGGCGAAGCGCCATGTTCCACCTCGTCCAGGGCGCGGAGCGCGTGACCTGCATCTCTCCTTGCATGAGGAGCTATCGCAGCGGCCATGCGACCGTCGAACTCGAACAGTACGAACCGCCGGCAAGCCCGGCGGCTTCCCAGGGGCATCCTGGCATCCTGATCCTGCATGGGTCAGGCGGCGCAGGCTCTTATTGGCTCGATCGCTTTGCACCAGCCCTCGCCAGTTTTGGTGTGGCCGCCTACGCGCCCCACTACCTGCAGAAAACCGGGGCACAGCGAGCCACCCCGGAAATGATCCTCGATGGAAAGCATTTTCCTGAGTGGCTGGCGGCCATCCGTGACGGCGTCAGCTATATCGCCGAGCGGCCGGGCATCGATCCTCGGCGGATCGGGGTCCTCGGTGTCTCCCTGGGCGGCTACCTCGCGGTCGCGCTCGGCATCGACGACCGGCGTGTGCGCGCCATCATCGAATTGTCGGGCGGCCTGCCCCCCGGATGGGAAGCGCGCATCTCCCCGGCTATGGCCCCGGTGCTAATACTGCATGGTGCCGCCGATCCTGTCGTGCCGGTCAGCGAAGCATACAAGCTCGAGCAGGCACTCAAGCAGCATGGAGTGGTCTGCGAGAGCGAGGTGTACCCGCAGGAAGGGCACTGGTTCTCAAGCAGCGCGCAAGCCCGGCTGCTCATGAAGTGCGCATCCTTTGTAAAGCAGTACTTGTAGCACATGGAATTTAAGGAGAAGCAATGGCAAAAGCACTGTTGAGCGACATTGATGGAACTTTGGTGGACAGCAACGCGCTGCACGCTGAATCCTGGCGAAGGGCCTTCGAGCACTTCGGCATCGAAGTAGGCATGGACGAAGCCTGGAGCCAGATAGGGAAAGGCGGCGATCAACTGTTGCCCGTCTTCGTTCCGGAGCGAGATCGGGAGCGCCTTGGTGAACAGATCAGCGCCTTCCGCAGAGACGTGTTCCACCGCGACTATATGCCCAGAATTGTGAGCTTTGCCAAGTCGCGGGAACTGTTGCTGCGGGTTAAGGAGAGTGGGCGAAAGATTACCCTGGCTACTTCTTCAGACAAAGGTGATCTTGCGACTTACAAAAAACTCGTGGGCATGGAAGACCTGGTGGAAGAAGAGGCCACAAGCGCGGATGCAGAATCGTCCAAGCCAGAGCCCGACATTTTCGCCGTGGCGCTGAAGAAGGCGGGGGCAGACGCCGCAGACGCGATTGCGTTAGGAGACACGCCTTACGACGCCACGGCTGCCAGTGCACTGGGAATTCGCGTGATTGGGGTAACCTGCGGCGGCTGGAAGAGAAGCGACCTGTTGAACGCCGGATGTGTGGAGGTGTACCAGGACCCGGCGGATCTGCTGTTGCATTTCGATCAGTCACTGCTCGCGAGCTGACGAAACAACACGCACAGGCGAAGTCCCCCTGTGCCGAAGGTGCCGAAGGTAATGTTTAAAACGCTCAGCGACAGGTGCAATAACAAGGTATTTCACCCGTCTCTACTGTCTTCTTCGTCCGCCTCCCACGTTGGTACTCTAGCGCCGGTGAAGTGTGGGAGTTACTTTCTCCTTCACTCGCAGGTTGTGCGAGCATCCTTTGAAAGGCAACTGGAGGAAGCATTGAAGAGAACCCTACGTGTACTGCCGTTGTATCGCGCACGAATTGTGCCTGCTGTGCTCACACGAGTGGACTTCAGCAGGGCCAAAGCACGATCAGGCGGCACGCTGGCCACCACGCTCCTGCTGAAACCCTCCACTGTCTTCCCGAATGGGCCGTAGATCTGGAGAGGTTGTGACTTGTTTCGGCGCGCTCCTCGCGCGCTCACGCGTCCTCCCTCCCAGCGTGAAGAAGGGCACGCACGTTCTCTGCTATCTCAAAGCCGGCAACGGCACGATTGAATGAGCCAACTATCTCCGCCCGCGCTTTCCCGTGGCGGGCGGAGGTACCTCCCCCGGCTGGCACACAGGACACCAAAAAAGGTTGCGGCCAGCCATATCCATTCGCTCGATGGTGGCGCCGCAGACCAGGCAGGGTTTGCCATGGCGGCGGTATACATAGTGAACTTCGTACCTCTGGGCCTTCCCTCTTGGGTGAGGGCGGTCTTTCGCCCGCGTGGTCACGATGCGACGGTCGACCATACCATCGGGCATCAGTTTGACCGCATCCCGCCAGATCGCCTCAACCGTTTTTTGCGGCACGTCTTTGCCTGGAGTGAACGGACTCTGCCCTGCCCGATAAAGCAACTCAGCACGGTAGATGTTGCCAATGCCAGCAAAGACCGTCTGGTCCATTAACAAGGCGCCGATCGCGGTATTCGCTTTGCGAACCACCGCGTATCCCGGAGACGGGTCAGCATCAGGCGCAAGCGGATCGGGGCCCAACCGGGCTTCCACGGCTTGCCATTGGTCGTCTGTGTAGACGGAGCAGTCCGTAGGACCGCGCAGTTCAAGCCAGTCAGTTGCGGTAGACCACCGCATCCGCAGTATGCCTTTCACTTCCGGGTAGGGCATTGTGCCTTCGGTGAAGTCGCCAAAGCGGCCCAGGTGTATGTGCAGCTTGCGATTACGGCCGAAGTCATAGAGTAAATGTTTGCCGCGAGCGAGCACTCCCCTGAGCTTGCGGCCGCTGAGCAAAGCAGCGCCGGTAAAGCGGCCATTCGGTGCCTCCACGCAAATCGTCTTGCCCGCAAACCTGGCCGTGTGTAGCTTAGCGTATCGGTGAACTTCATTGCCTTCGGGCACAGTACTTCCCTCCAAAAGCGTACCATTTGGTCGTACACCCTCAACCCCACAACGAACCAGGGTGCCCCATATCTCACGACGGCTTTTTGTCGGGAGATGTGGGAATTCACAGAACCTCAGCGGTAACTCTTTCCCCGCAACGATCCCCTCCAAAGAGCAGGCCAACCAGGCTGGCAATCGATGGCCGTGATGACGACACTCCCAAACACACTGGAGATCCCGGCGACCTTCCCAAAGCTCCCGGCCTCGCTCGCCCGCCAGCGTAAGGCGTGTTAGGGTCAGTGCGGAGGCTCCCTGCTTTGGATCCAGTAACGTTTTGCCGGGCGCTCCCGTTTGCCGCAGATAAGCATCGATCGCAGCGGCGCAAGGACCCGGACGCGACCCCCTACATCAACCACCCGATTGCCGTGGCAACCGTGCTGGCGGTCGAGGGTGGCGTGGTAGACGAGCCAACCCTGCTATGCGCCCTGCTTCACGACACCGTCGAAGATACAGATACAACCTTTGCCGAGCTGGCGCAGCACTTCGGGCAACCCATAGCTGACCTCGTTCAGGAATTGACAGACGATAAATCGCTCGTCAAGACGGAGCGCAAGCGGCTACAGATCGAGCATGCGGCAGCTGCCACACCGCGCGCCAAGCAGGTAAAAATTGCGGACAAGATCTGCAACGTGCGGGACGTGGCAGCCTGCGCGCCGCCACACTGGCCGATGCAGCGCCGCGTCGAGTATCTGCGCTGGAGCCGGCAGGTGGTGGCCGGCTGCCGTGGCGTGAATGCCCGGCTCGATCGCGTGTTCGATGAAGCGATCGAGCTGGCGGAACAGGGGCTGGCTCGCGAAAGCGATCCCGCTTAGACATTAAGACTCTTCAAATAGGGAACGCTTTGCGCCATCAGCGAAGGATCCTGTTCCAGCTCGACGAAGTAGTTCTGGATGTTCGCCTTTTTCGCCGCGGCAAAAACCTTCTTGTAATCGACGACGCCCTTGCCGAGCGCCACTTGTTTCGCTTTCCCGTCGGGGGTCATCACCCAGTCCTGGCAGTGCATGGAGATGAAGCGGCCGGGGTAGCGGGCGAAGTAATCGACCGGATCGAAACCATCCTGCATGGTGGAAACCTGAAATTGCATCTTCACCGTCTTGGGATCCAATTGCGCCAGCTCCATGTCATAGACCCGCTTGCCGTCGATGCTGGTCACCTCGAATACTTCGTTATGCAACACGGCAACCAGCCCTGCATCGTGCGCCTTGGCCGCGAACGTATTGAAGAGCCCAGTGACACGATGTACATCGTCGACGGTGGGCGGCACGCCCTTCCGTAGCGTACCGAAGCCGAGGCTGGCCGTGGCCATCTGGGTTAAGCCAAGCTCCTTCGCCCATGCGATCCGCTCCTCCGCATGGTCGAATAGCTCAGCCGTATCGAAGTGCGCGCTGATGCAGGTGAGACCGTAATCGTGCAGCATGCCGCGCAACTGCTGTGGCTTGTACTGCGCCAGGCTGGAGAATTCCTTATACCCAAAGGGGGAACACAGCTCGATCGTTTGAAAGCCCGCGGCAGACAGACCCTTCATGGTTCCGGCAAAGTCGGAATTGATGGTGGCCCGCACAGGATACGTCTGGCAACCGATAGGCAAACCGAGCGGATCGGCAAACAGCGATGGAGCGGTAGTAAGAGCGATGGCAGCGGTGGCGCCCTGCTGCAGAAAACGACGTCGAGTCATCGGCATGCGGTATTTCTCCTGATGCGGCTATGCAAGAAGAGTACGACAGTTCCTAATCGGCTGACGAATGGGGCGACGGAGATCCTCTCCCTCGCCCCATCCAGTTAGTTCGTTTCGTAGCGCTCAGCCTGGCGCTCCGGACTGCGGGTGAGGAACGGTATAAAGGAGACGCCTGGCGTGGTCGTAGCGCAATTCGCGCCGTCCGGCCCCTGGGCACAACCCCACCAGTTCAGGTTTCCATCGACGGTCGCTTTACCCAGTGTGCTGATGCCGATGGATCGTGGCTCAAACTGGTTGAAGTGCGCCTGCATCTGCGGCACGGGGTAGTGGATGGCCGGCGTGTTGAACGAGATGCCAATCGCTTCATCTTCCATCACGTTATTGGTGATCACGATGCCATTGAGGGGTACGACGCTATAAACGTTGATGCCAGTAGAGCCGGCAGTGGCAGCATCGCCAGTGTCCGCTCCGTTGTGCCGGAAGGTGTTGCCGACGACGGAGTTGTCGCGGAAAACCACTGGCGGCGCGCCCGGAATCGACGCGTGGTTGTGCATCGCCACACCGGGCAAACCGTTGCCGACCAGCAGATTGCCAATGGCGATGTTGCCGTAGTTAACCTGCCCGGGGCCAGGCGCATACATGCCCACACCCGCGCCGCCGCCGTTGTTTAGCCCGTTGTAGCTCGACTCGTTATTGCGCACGGTGTTCTGATAGACCCCGAAGCTCATGGGCGCGACCGGGTTGACAATGGCTGCGGGATGCGACGCAAGCGTGATGCCGCAGGCCTCCCCGTTGTATTCGACAGTATTTTCTGTGATGACGTTGGCGTAGGTGGGGCCGGTTTCATCCGTGACCAGGATTCCTCCGGAATTGTAATCGGCTTTGTTACCAATAACCACGGAGTGATCAGAAGCCATCAGGTGAATACCCTCACCGCAGTCCCCGCCCTCCGATGTTTCGAAGGCCGGCAACCCAGGGCAGCCCGTCTTGGTGAGGCTGAGATTGTTTTTGGTGACGTGATTGTGAGCAATCGTGACCCCGGTTGCGTTGGCGGCCAAAATGCCTTCAAAATTAGCGTTTTTGATGGTGAAGCCGGAAATGGTCACGTCGTTCACGCCAATGTTGGGCGCGGCCGCCATCCCGTTGATGAAGATGCCGTTCGACTTGCCCGTGGCATCGATGATGGTGTCTTTCTGGCCGGCTCCGTAGACGGCCAACCATTTGGTGATGATGACTTCTTCTTTGTAGGTACCGGCTGCCACGCGAATGGTGTCGCCAGACGCAGCGGCTGCCACCGCGGCGCTGATAGTGGCTTTGCAGCCGCCTCCGCCGCCAGGCTTGACGCAATACATAGCCGCAGAGGCGAACTGGGGAGCGCCCAGCAGGGAGGCTGCGATGAGTGTGAGGGATCGTGCTTTGGGATTCATATGTCTCTCCTTGAATTTTGTTATTGGCGCACTACTCATGACGAGCAGGGTGGAATGGCTCAGTCCGCGAACCTTCTTACGCTTTACGGACAAATGGGAGGTTCCTGATCCTTGAAGGTTGGTTGGATGGTTCAGGCGGCCGCTCGTCAGCTAACACCGGGGCGGTTCCAAATAAGTTGCTGCCGTGCTCATGCCCATACATGGGGGGAGAAATGGGCCACGAACGTTATATGTTGTTTTTCGGCAGAATGCTAACGATTTCGGATGAGCAGCGTTGGCTTGCATTGCAGGCCGTGTGCACAAGGAGGTTCGCCCTTGCCCAGGTGGGGATGACTGCCCATCTCAGGCGGCTGGATGTAGCCCTTGCCATGGATCCGGGTCGTCATCGCCAAACGACGCTTCCATAGCCCAACCGAGGGTGGCCTAACCAAGCCGTTTTCGGTCTGGGTGGGATTTGCAGGTCCCTCGGCTTCGCTCGAGATGACAAACGTAAGGGCAGTTGATTGCCCGTGGCGATTTGCCAGGGCAGAGAGAAAACTTGCCATTGACATTCTACCCATAGATTACCTATGGTACGTGCATGGCGAAGAAGCCTGACCTACTGCCCGGAACCCTCGACCTGCTGATTCTAAGAACGCTTGCCCGTGCGCCATTGCACGGATATGGCATCGCGCTTTCGATTAAGCGGAACTCCGACGAAGTGCTAACGGTAGAAGAGGGCTCCCTCTACCCGGCGCTGCAACGATTGCTGCTGCAGGGCTGGGTCAAGGCGGAATGGAAGCTGACAGAAACCAACCGGCGAGCACGCTTTTATACCCTGACCGCGGCTGGCCGCAAACAACTCGGAATCGAGTTGTCGCAGTATAAGCAGATGATTGCGGCGATCGGCCGCGTTTTAAGCGATCCGCAGGAGGCCTAGATGGGCTCGTTCATCCTCTTCTTCAAGAAACTCTCGATCCTCCTGGGCCGCACGCGGTTTCTCAGCGAGTTGGACGAAGAGATGGCATTTCATCGCACGGAGGCGGAGAAGGAACATGTCGAAAGCGGCTTGTCGCCGGGAGCTGCTCGTAGGGCAGCGATGCGGCAGTTCGGCAATGTGACGAAGCTGAGGGAGCAAAGTCACGAAGCAGTGACGTTTGGCCTGGAGTCAATGTTGCAGGATCTGCGCTTTGCGACCCGCCAACTGCTCCGCTCTCCGGGCTTTCTCATCACCGCCATCACCACCCTGACCATCGGCATTGGCGCAAATGTAATCGTATTCGGGGTTCTGCAGGCGCTCGTCCTGCGCCCTCTCGACGTGCCGGACGCTGCTAACGTGATCTCGCTTGTGCCCGGCAACAATGGCTCCAATCTCTCCTTCTCGGAGGTGCGCGATATCCGCGACGGCAACTCCGTATTCTCTGCCGTCGCCGCCGATCGCGTGATGGATTTCGGGCTCGATGCTCGTGGCGTCACCCACTCTATTTGGGGTTATGAGGTCAGTGGTCAATATTTCGAGGTTCTCAACATCAAGCCATTGCTGGGCCGGCTGCTGCAGCGCGCGGATGATGACCATCCCGGCGCCGCTCAGGTGGCCGTTCTTTCCTGGGCGGCGTGGAAGAGTTACTTCGGGAGTGACCCTGCTGTCGTCGGCACCAAGATCAACATCGACAAGCAACCCTACATAGTGATCGGTGTCACTCCTCAAGGCTTCTTCGGCACTGAGAAATGGTTGCAGCCGGACCTCTTCGTTCCGATGTCCAACGAGGCGCGGCTGGAAGGATTTGATTGGCTTAACGGACGCTATAACCATAACGTCTGGGCAATTGGCCGATTGAAGCATGGTGTTACTCAGGCGCAGGCACACGCTGATCTCAACACAGTAGCCGCCCAGATTAAAAAGCAGTTTCCCAGGGAGGAAGGGGGGCTCACGATCAAGGCGGTGCGAACCGGTTTGCTCGGCGATACATTCGGCGCGCCAGCCCGCGCCTTCCTCCTGGGTATCCTGCTTTTGGCTGGGATCGTTCTGCTGGCTGCTTGCGCAAATCTCGGCAGCCTCTTTGCAGCGCGCACGGCCGATCGCGCGCACGAACTGGCGATCCGCCTGGCAATCGGATCCAGCCGGTGGCGCATCCTGCGGCAAATTCTTACTGAGGCATTTCTCATCGCCCTCGCCGGTGGCGTGTCGGCCACTGCGCTCGCCTGGGCGTCACTTTCGAGCCTTGCCGCCTGGCATCCACCGACCAGCTTCCCTCTTCAATTTCCCGTCCTGCCACAGTTGTCACTGATTATCGTCACGGGTTTCTTCTCATTCGTGGCGGCTGTATTCTTTGGCCTGATGCCATTGCGGCAAATCCTGGAAGCAGATCCGAACCACGCCATTAAGGCTGGCTCCGGTCCAACAAGGAAGGGGCATCTCTGGCCTCTACGCGACATCCTGCTCACCGCTCAAATTGCGCTCTGCTGTATTACCGTCACCGCCGCCTTTGTGGCGCTCCGAGGGCTGGGAAGGTCGCTGAACATGCAACCCGGTTTCAAACCGGACACTGCGGTGCGAGTGCAATTGAACCTAACCCAGGCCGGCTATTCCGACGAGACTGCGCCATTGTTCCAGCAACGTTTGCTCGCAACGGTCTCGCAACTTCCGGGGGTAGAGGCTGTAGGCTATGCCAATACCACTCCGCTTGCGATCGATCAATCTGGATCGATGGTCTTCGCTCGGGAAACAACCGACTTGCGTCCAACCAACGCGGCTTTTGCGGCCACCTATTACGATATCTCTCCCGGCTATCTGGGCGCCGCCGGTACGCCACTACTTGCAGGGCGCGATATCAGCTTCAGCGATAGCCCGAAGACCCCTCCCGTTGCGATCGTGAACCAGGAATTCGCCTGGCGCCTCTTCCACTCTGACGATGTCATCGGCCGATATTTCAAAGATAACGCCGGCCGCCCAATACAGATTGTCGGAGTCGTTGCCACCGGCAAATACACCACCCTCAATGAAGAGCCCAGTGCGGCCATGTTCTTCCCCATTGCGCAGGACCGAAATACCTCGACAACGCTCATCGTCCGCACCCATGCCGATCGCTCCGGCATGATGAGTCGTCATATGGTGGCTGACTTAAACAAAACTATTCACAATCTCGATCCCCTTATACCCATTCAGGACTCCTCCGTGTGGACCACCCAGTTAGCCTTGCAGCTTTTTCCCGCCCAGGTGGCAACCGTGGCTCTTGGCCTGTTCGGCGGATTTGCCATTCTGCTTTCTGTTACCGGCACGTTTGGCCTCGCTTCCTACACCGTCACAAAACGGCTACGCGAACTAGGCATCCGCGTCGCTTTGGGCGCTCGGGCGAAGCAGACTCTATCTGCGGCCCTCGGACGCATGATCTTGTTGCTTGGCATAGGTTCCATGGTTGGGCTGGTACTTGGTGCTGCAGCCAGCCGCCTCCTATCGGCCATCGTCTACCAGGCCTCCGCGCAGGATCCCATCGTTCTTTCTGCCGTTGCATGCACGATGATTTTGATTGGTCTCGCCTCAACAGCACGCCCTGTTTGGCGGGCGTTGCATATTGATCCGGCTGCCATCCTGCGAGAACAGTAGCCAACCCTGCAAAGCGAAGATCCGCAGCATGTTGAGATATGAATCACCGCACAGCTACACCGCAAAGGAACATTCGGACCTTGGCAGATTTAGCTCGTTCGTAACAAGAAGATAGAGGCCAGCTTGCTGAGTGTTGTGGATGCATTCTCGATCGTTCCTGCTACCGAGTACAGGTTTCATCACGCGGCCAGAAGGATTCTCAGGTGTCTCCGCATGAGTACCTCCGTGTACTCGCGCGACTTAACTGTTCCGCAGGGCCACCATCGGGTTGATACGAGACGCTCGGCGAGCGGGCAGGTAGCCGGCAAGCATGGCGACCGCCGTGAGCAACAGGATCATCCCTGCAAATGTAGCTCGATCGGTGCTCTGCGTTCCGTAAAGCAGGGAGGCAAGCAGACCCCCCATGGCGAACGACGCTACGATGCCGATGGCAATGCCCAGTGCGGCCAGCCGCAGGGTATTTCCCAACACTCCGAGTTGCACGCGCGCCTGGCTCGCACCCAGCGCCATACGAATGCCAATCTCCTGGGTCTTCTGCGTGACGGAGTAAGAGATCACTCCATAAATGCCAAGCGATGCCAGGAGCAAACCCACGCTGGCGAAGATGCCTACCAGGATTACGAAAAAGCGGCGCGGCGACACGGCGTGATCTACCAGACTTTGTATCGGGCGGAACGCGGTGGCCGGCTGATTGGGGTTAAGCTGCCGGAGCGTGCTCATCACCGGAGCGGCGAGCGTTTCTGGCGGCAGCCTGGTGCGCACTACCAGCTGAGCGCCTGCCGGTCCATACTGCGGTGAGGTTGCCGATACATACATTTGCCATCCGGGTGTACCCTCGACGCTGCTTTCGCGCACATCGGCGACGACGCCAATGACACGCGCATCCACGCCGCCCACAATGGCTATGCGGTCGATCGGATCCTGCCCCGGCCAGAGAGCGCGGGCCACGGTCTCATTGATCACCACGACTGATTCTTTTTCATTGTTGTCATCCCACCGGATGTCCCGGCCTCTGATCAGGTTGATGCCAATGGTTTTGAAATACCCGGGGGTGATGACGTAGATAAAGGTGTCCTGCAACTCTCCACGTTTATATTCTTTTCCTTTTGCGCTGATGCCCCAACTTCGATTCCGGCTCATCGGCAGGTTGTCTGCAATACCGGCAGACTCTACGCCGGGTATTTGTGCGACACGGCGCAGAACCTCTTGAAATTGTGCGCTCCGTTTGGCTGGATCGTTTCCGTCGTAATCGACACTGATCGAGGCCGCGCGACTCGGTTGAAATCCAAGATCGACGTCCAAGATGTGGAGAAAACTTCGCAACAACAATCCCGCGCCAACCAGCAGCACGCACGCCAGGGCGATTTCGGTAACGATCAGAGCGGACCGCAGACCCTCGTGCCTCCTGCCCATGCTCGATCCATGGCCAGAGTCTTTGAGACCCTCCTGCAGGTTGCCGGCAGACATTTTGATACCGGGAGCAAGGCCGAAGAAAACTGCCGCGACTACGGCTATCAAGAGCGTCCAGCCCAGGGCGGCTCCATCGATGCGCACGCTGCTCAGCAAGGGCAGCGCGATGGAGCCCTGATTGGCGAGATAGACGGTAATGGCAAATGCCAGGGCAAGGCCCACCAGGGCGCCACCGAGTGAAAGGATCAGGCTTTCTGTAAGCAACTGCCGCACCAGCCTGCCTCGGCCTGCGCCCAGTGCGGTGCGCATGGCAAACTCTTTGCCGCGCGCCGCCCCTCGTGCCAGAAGAAGATTCGAAAGGTTAACGCACACGATCAATAAAATGAGACCAACCGCGCACCACAGCACAATGAGGGATCGTCTTAATTTGCCACTGACATAGTCTTTCAAGCCAAACAATTCGGCGGTATAGCCTTTGCCATAATCGGGATGCTTGAGGCTGAAGAAAAGATCGGGGAAGATCAGGTCGGCTTCGGCCTGGGCTTTCGCCAGCGATACGCCTGGTTTGAGCCGGCCGATCAATGCCATAGTATTGCCCTCATCGCGGATATCGTCGAAGACGACCGGACCGTACACATCGGTCTTCGATCCGGGCGCGAAGATCGACCCGAAGTCAAAGGTCTCTGGCAACACGCCAACCACCGTAACGGGACTGCGATTGAAGTCGATTACCCGTCCAACAATGTCAGGCTTGGCGGCAAATTGCCGCTTCCAGAACGCGTGGCTCAACAACACGACCGCACGGCTGTTGTGCAGGCATTCTTCAGGCGTAAACAGTCGTCCCAGCGCCGGTTCTACGCCGAGCGTCTGAAAGAAATTCCCCGCCACCTGCAGCCCCGTGACAGGCATGGGCTGGCCGTTTCCAGTGAGTTTGAGATTGTCAGGAGCCGAAAAAGCGTAGTAGCCGGTTACCGACTGAAAGGACTGCGTACGTTGCGCGAACTCCTGCGTGGCATCGGCCGAATAGGTCATGCTCGATTCCCCGCCGGTTGGGCTTTTGGTGAGGATTCGCACCAACTGTTGCGGGTTTCGCAGGGGCAGTGGCCGCAGCAGAATGGTATTCACCACGCTGAACACAGTGATATTTGCGCCGATGCCGAGGCCCAGGATGAGGACGGCGATGATGGTGAATCCGGGGTCGCGCGCAAACGTGCGTAAGGTAAAGCGCAGATCCTGCAGCAGGACGTCGACCCAGGGTAATCCGCGAGCTTCGCGCTGTTTCTCCTGCGCCTGCGCGACACCACCGAAGTGCACCAGCGCACGCCGTCTTGCTTCTCCCGCGGGAACGCCGTTCTGCATGTTGTGTTCCGTCAGCAGCTCAAGGTGTGCCGCGATCTCCGCATCGAGATCGGTGTCTCGTTGTTTCTTCCGAAAGAAAGAACGGATTCGTTCCAGGCTCTCGCGTGTTGCGCTCATTTGCCATCTCCTTGTGCCTGCATGGCCAGAACACGCCCCATCACCCGCGACAATCGTTGCCAGTGCTCAGCGTCTGCGGCGAGTTGCTTGCGGCCGCTTCGAGTGATGGAGTAGTACTTGGCTTTGCGGTTGTTATCTGAGGTGCCCCATTCCGCAGCAATCCAGCCCCGCTGCTGCAGCCGCACCAGGGCAGCGTAGATGGTTCCCTGGTTCAGGAGAATCTCATCCCCACTTATCTGCTCAATGCGACGCGCTATGCCGTAACCATGCGTGGGACCCATGGCAACCAGGGTTTGCATGACCATCAGGTCCAGTGTTCCCTGCAGTAAGTCAAGCTTGCTCTCAGGCATCTGACAGACTCCTGTGTAATCGCCACATGAGTATGCCACAGCTTGATGTGGTTTGCCCACAGGAATATTCTTTCAGGGATGTGGGCCGCGCCCGGGGTTTGCAGAAAGGGCGAATGCGCAGGAACGCAAATCATCGGAATCTGAAATGGTCTACAAACCTTCTGCTGCTCCGCGACAGCAGTAGATTGATTTTGATTGGGGAGTGACAAGCGTATGCGGGCTTCCCGCCGGTGTTTGCTTCATGCCGCAGGCACTGCCGGCCAATGTCACTAGCCCCAACTTGTCATCCGGAGCGCAGTCGAGGGATCTGCTGTGCTCGGGATGACAATTTGGGGCTAGTTAGCCCGCCACTGCATGATCGTCAACGGGTTTCCATAGTGGGAGATTTGTTTTCGGCCTGGCGGGCCGAGAGGGCGCGGACGGGAAGATGCGCGTTAGCGATTTCGTCGCGTAGGGTGATGGACATCTCCTTGACGGTTTGTAGCAGTGATGGCACGGCGGCGGCGCGGCCCGAGGGCTTACCCGGTCCGGCGGAGAGCTGGAGTTTTTGTTCGATTTCTCCCCAGGCTTGCTCGAGGGAGGGCCCGCGGATGTTGCCCGGCTTGCCTTCGAGGAGGTTGGCCATTCCATCAAATTCCGCGGCGAAGGCGGTGTTGAAGTGTCTTTCGGCGGCTCGCAAATCTTGTGGGATCTCTTCCGGGAAGTCGAGCAGTGAGCGAACCAGCCCTAGTTGCAGCAGGAAGAGGGTGCGCACGGTGGGCATCCAGTTACGAATTTGCTCGCGCGTGCCCAGGTGCCGCTCGCGTTGCCTGCTGGTCTCGAACAGGACTGCGTCTGCCTGGGCATTCACGGCGGTGAAGTTGGTGTTGATTTCGTCGCGAAGCGCGCGTACGCCGGCAATGGCTTCATTGTGATCGCTGGTGTTGACGGGCAGCAGGGCCAACCTGGCCATCATGCGGAGACTGCCGGCGAAGAACTCCAGCAACTGCTGGGCGGCGCTGGGCGTCCAGGGTTGATCAAAGAAGATCCACATGCACAGCAGGCCCAGTAGCACACCAACCACGCGGTCACGGGCGACCGCAATCGAGGTTTGGAAGTGCGGCTCGCTGAGCACGATCAGGTCGAAAGCCAGCGCGATCTGCAGACCGAGGTAGGAGAGTCGCGGACTGGCGGTAGAGAACCACGCCGAAAAAGCAGTGACCGCCGCAAAGAGACCAAGGAAGGCGGTGATGGAGTCCATGCCGGGCAGCAACAGAACCTGCGAGCCCATACCCAGAACGCCACCGACGATGGCGCCGCCCAGGCGCAGGGCTTGCTTTTGCCGGGACGAACCCACGTTTCCAAGCGCTGTGACCAGGCAGGTGGCGAGACAGGTGCTTATGCCGACCCAGTTGATGGAGTTATAGATCACGTAGGCAGCCCCGGCAGCCAGGGTTCCTTTGACCGCGAAAGCGAGGTGCTCGCGATTGGTAAATGCGTCCGGCACGATGGGCAGCGCGGGGGGCTTTTCGTCTATGCCCTTCCCTGCTCTCTCACTTTCAATAGCCGACTGGCCGGCAAAGGCTAAGGGGATGTAGTCGAGCGTGCGTTCGAGCGCGGGCAGCAACGGCACGCCTGCTGAGGGACCGGGGTTGCCGATGATTGCGGTGATCTCAGGAGCTTTCCGTGCGCGCAGGCTGCGGCGCAGCCCGGCGAGCTTTTGCGCGGTCGCGCGCATGCGTGCGCGGTCGTCGTCACCGGCAGAGAGAGGAAGCCGCTCGAAGTTGGCGGCTATATCCACCAGCCTCACAGCCAGTGCGAGCGCGGCTGTCACTTGCGCGGTGTATTCCGGGTTGTATGGCGCGCGCGCAAGCTGGCTGCGCAGGCGGGAGCCGCCGACCAACGCGAACTGTTCCAGTTTACTTTTCACTTGCTCCGGCACAACCTGCCGGCGGGCCAATGCGCGCAGCATCTCCTCAACCTGCTGCAACCGGTTGTCGATCCCTTCGAGGACCTGGTCGGCTGGGACAAAGCTTTGGAAGATGAACTCGACCGCGATCGTGATGAGGACGCCGATGGCGACAGCCATCGTCGTCCAGAGAATGGCATACAGCCGCACTTCGATGGGACCGGTGACATCCCAGGTTGGGATCGCCGTGGCGATTACGAAGCAGAAGGCGGCGGCGGCGGGATAATTCGTAACCACACGGATGACAAAGAAGCAGAGAAACAGACTGGCTAGCACCCACAGCACATGTGTGAGTGGGTAATCCACCGCGAGCATGACGCCGAGGATGGCACAAACGCTCCCGGAACAGAAGCAGGCGATGATCACGAGCCCGGAGCGCAAGGTTGCCTGCGGGTTTTCTCGCGAGACGATGAAGACGTAAAAGGCGGATAGGGCCGCGGAAGGCAGGCCGAACACCATGATGACCAGCGCCGTGATGGTGGCGGCGATGACGATGCGCACAATGTTCGAGAGCCGGCCGGGATAGGGCGCCAGCTCCTTGGTAAGGAAATACCAGAATTTGGCCGCCTGCTCGTCCAGTGTGCTGGCGTTCATCTTAGGGGAGGACCGGGTGTGGCGGGCGCAGCACGACCACGGAGGATTGGCCGATTCGTAATAGTCCCGGTGGCGGATGGTCAATCAGCACGCGCACGGGGTAGCGGGTCGCAAGCCGAACCCAATTGAGGGTTCGCTGTACGCTCGGCAGGCCCTGGCTCAAGGTGCCGATGGTGGTGGGGTCGGGCAGAACCCCGTACCCGATGCTCTCTACCGTGCCGGCCAGGGGTTCCTGGGTTTGCGACATGAGGTAGACCTCGGCCTTCATCCCGGGTTGCACATGGCGCAGTTGGGTCTCGCGGAAGTTGCCGATCACCCACCATTGGCGCGTGTCGATGAGCGTGAACACCTGGCTGCCGGCGTGGGCATAGTCTCCCAGCGAAATGGTCAGGTTGGTGACACGGGCGTCAAAGGGGGCATAGACGCGGGTGTTGTTGAAGTCGTACCTGGCACGCTCAACCGCGGCGTCCCGTCCCAGGCGCTCGGCGGCGTAGGGCGCAATGGTTTGCACGCTGTGTTCCGATTGACGGTGCTGGGCCTGGCTCTGCGCGAGGCGAGCGCGGGCTTCTGCCAGGGCGGCCTCGCTGGCGTGCAGACGGGCTTGCGACAACCGTAGCTGGGCCTGCGCCTGGTCGAGCATCCGCGCGTCGACCTGTTCGACGGAGCGAGCGCGATCCACCTGATCGACGGTGACGTACTGGCGTGCGAGAAGCGGTTCGATGCGCTGCAGGTTGTTCTTCGAGTACATCCATTCGGCACGGGCGCGATCAACCCCGGCTTGTGCATTCCCGACTTCTTCCGCAGCGGCATCCTTTTCACGGCCGGCACGATCCACGCTGGCGATGTTGAGCTCAATGCCAGTGTTGGACGCAACCACTGCGCTTTGTTGCGCGGCGATGTTGCGCTGCTCGTCCTCGATTTGCCCTTCCAGCTGGCCACGCTGAGAGATGGCTCGGTCCAATGCGTAGCGGTAGGGACGGTCGTCTATCTCGAACAGCAGATCGCCCTTCCTTACATACTGGTTATCGCGCACGTTGAGCCGCGAAATGGGCCCTTCGACCTGGGGCGCCATGCCGATGTAATTGGCGAAGACTTCCGCATCGTCGGTGCGCGGACTCAGGCGTGTGAGCAGAACGCAGACGGCGATGGCGATGAGTGCTCCTGCAATTGCTGTGATGCTGATGATTCGGCCTGCCAGGGCTTGTTTGCGCTCGTCTGGCTGCGAGGCAGATGGTTCCTGCTGCTGGTCATCGTGCTGGT
>CAZZVD010000094.1:0-6333 GCA_964657465.1 uncultured Acetobacteraceae bacterium
CGGAGCTTGAATGACAAAAGGGGAGAGCTCGGAGTGACAGAAGGGGCGGAGCTTGGGACTGCGGGAAGACGAGAATTTAGCCTCTGTCAAAGGCTATGAAAGTGCATGTAAGGGCGCACACGAGACAGCCCTGCCCGATTCTCGGGCAGGGCTGCTTCGTTGCTCTCTAGTTAGCAGCAAGTTGACGCAAAACATACTGCAGGATCCCACCGTTCTCGTAGTAGAGAATTTCCTGCGGTGTGTCGATGCGCACGGTGGCGGGAAAGCTCGCTTGCTTACCGGTAGGGCTGGTTGTCTTGACTGTCAAACTCCGACCCTGAGCGAATTTCTGGTCCAGCATCTGACGAATCCCTTCCAGATCGATCAGCTCTTCGCCTGTAAGCCCGAGCGACTCCACACTCTGGCCGTTCTCGAATTGCAGCGGCAAAATACCCATGCCAACCAGGTTAGAGCGATGAATACGCTCATAGCTCTGGGCAATCACAGCGCGCACACCAAGCAACCGTGGCCCCTTCGCTGCCCAGTCACGCGAAGAACCAGAACCGTATTCCTTGCCAGCAAGAATCACCAGGGGCACGCCGCGCTCGGCATACTTCACTGAGGCGTCGAAGATGCTCATGCCTTCCCCTTCGGGCAGCAAGCGCGTGACACCACCCTCGGTTCCCGGCGCCAGCTTGTTGCGCAGACGGACGTTAGCAAACGTGCCGCGCACCATGACTTCATGGTTGCCGCGACGCGAGCCGTAGGAATTGAAGTCCACTGGCTTTACACCATGCTCGACCAGGTACTTGCCGGCAGGACCGTTCAGCTTGATCGAGCCGGCGGGAGAAATGTGGTCGGTAGTGACGCTGTCGCCCAGAACCGCCAGCACGCGGGCACCTTTGATCTCCTGCACGGGCGCAGGCCTGGCCGGCATGCCGTCAAAATAAGGAGCCTTGCGGATGTAGGTGGAATCCTTTTCCCACTGATACGTATCGCCGGTCGGAAACTTGAGGTGCTGCCAGTTCTGATCGCCATCTGTCACCGTGGCGTACTCTTTTTTAAAGATTTCAGAATCGATGGCAGAGGCGATGGTGCTGTTGACTTCTTCCTGGCTGGGCCAGATGTCTTTCAGGTAGACAGGTCTGCCCTGCTTGTCTCTCCCCATCGGCTGCTTGTCAAAATCGTGGTCGATGCTGCCTACCAGGGCATACGCCACCACCAGCGGTGGCGACATCAGGTAATTGGCACGCACCTCGGAATTGATGCGGCCTTCAAAATTGCGATTGCCGCTCAGCACGGAAACCGCAACCAGTCCATGATCGTCGATGCTTTGCGAAACATCGGACGGCAGCGGCCCGGAGTTTCCGATGCAGGTGGTGCATCCGTAACCAACCGTATGAAAGCGCAGTTTGTCGAGCGACTCCATCAGGCCAGCCTGCTTGTAGTAATCAGTGACGACGCGCGAACCAGGCGCCAGCGAGGTCTTCACCCACGGCGGAACGCTCAAACCTTTCTCCACGGCTTTCTTCGCCAGCAGCCCGGCTGCGATCATCACCGATGGATTGGAGGTGTTGGTGCAACTGGTAATCGCCGCGATCACAATCGAGCCGTGGTCCAGGTAGGGATCGACGTCGAGACCGAACCGCTCCTTTACCGTGCTGGCGGGCGCTGCGCCGCCGGTGCCATTTTCGGGGTCGGCTTTGGCGCTGCCGCTTGACCAGGTATGGCCGCCCTCCCCCTCCCAACGCATGGTTTGCCGTTCTTTGCGTTCCGCCACCCCAAGCCCCAGCAGGCTGGGCAATTGTTGCTTGAAGCTGGCGGCGGCCTGCGAAAGCAGCACTCGGTCCTGGGGCCGCCGCGGGCCGGCAACACTGGGCTCCACGGTGGAAAGGTCGAGGCTGGTGGTTTGGGTGTATTCGGCTTCGGGCGAGTCTGCGGTGTGGAACCAGCCCTGCTCCCTGGCGTAAGCCTCGACCAGTGCAATCAACTGCGGGCTGCGGCCGGTGAGCGCCATGTAGCGCAGGGTCTCCGCATCGACGGGAAAGATGCCGCAGGTGGCGCCGTACTCGGGGGCCATATTCCCGATGGTGGCCCGATCGGCAAGGCTGAGTTCGCTCACGCCCGATCCGTAGAACTCAACAAACTTGCCGACCACTCCCAGCTTGCGCAGGATCTCCGTCACAGTCAGAACGAGATCCGTGGCGGTCGCGCCTTCGCGCAGTCTGCCGGTGAGCTTGAAGCCGACGACCTGGGGAACCAGCATCGAAACCGGCTGGCCGAGCATGGCCGCCTCCGCTTCAATGCCGCCAACACCCCAGCCCAGCACGCCCAGGCCGTTAATCATGGTGGTGTGCGAATCGGTGCCAACCAGCGTATCTGGGTAGGCGCGCACCGGCTGTTTAGCAGCATCAGTGGTAAACACGACCCGCGCCAGGTACTCGAGGTTTACCTGGTGGCAAATGCCCATGCCCGGCGGCACGGTGGAGAAGTTGTGGAACGCGGTCTGGCCCCACTTCAGGAATGCGTAACGCTCACGGTTGCGTTGGAACTCAAGGGCGGCGTTGATGGAATAAGCATTGGACGTGCCGAACTCATCCACCTGCACGGAGTGATCGATGACCAGTTCCGCTGGTTGCAACGGGTTGATCTTTTCCGGATCGCCGCCCAACTGCTTCATGGCGTCGCGCATGGCGGCCAGATCAACGACCGCCGGCACGCCGGTAAAATCCTGCATGAGCACGCGGGCAGGCATGAATGCGATCTCGCGCGCCGGCTCGGCTTTGGGCTGCCACCTGGCGAGGAACTCGATGTCATCCGCGGTGACGGTCTTGCCGTCTTCCTGCCGCAGCAGATTCTCGAGCAGTACGCGCAGGCTGTAAGGGAGACGTGCCAGTGAAATGCCCTTTTCTTCCAGGGCCTTGATGCGGAAAATCTCGTAGCTCTTGTTACCAACCTTCAGGGTGGATTTGCTGCCAAAGCTATTCATGGTATTTCCTCTCTCGTATCCAGCGTGCGCGTCCAACGTGCGCGCTGCGCAACGGCACAGGCGGGTGCCTGAGCTAAACATGATGGCCAGAGATCTGGCTGAAGGTAAGTAGGAGGAGCTAGCTCCGCCCACGGTCAGGCTTGCCGTGACGGAAACGCTTGTGCAGGAAATCGCGAAGTCTGCTGCGTGCACTCATGATCCACCTAGGATTCTAAAGCATTTTGCGCCCGAGTGGCCGCCCTTGAAGCCGGGAGAACCCGTTCGACCGCTCTGCCTTAGGAGGTAAAGCTCAAGCCCAGCAAAACCACGTTGAGCACCAGGATCAACCCGACGGTCAGCCAGCCGAGGGAGCTGGTTAGGAATCCGTTGGTAAAGCGGCCCATGATCGAGCGGCGGCTACAAAGTATGAGCAGCGGAATCAAAGCAAACGGCAAGGTAAAGCTCAAAACCACCTGCGACAGCACCAGGATGCGGAGTGGATTGAGGCCCAGCCCGATCACCAGCAAAGCGGGCAGCAGCGTAAGCAGCCTGCGCAGAAAAACGCTGAACCGTACTTTGAGGAAGCCTTCCAGGATCATCTGGCCCGCCAGCGTGCCCACGGTGGAGGAGGAGAGGCCGGAACACAACAGCGCGATGGCGAAGATGGTTGCCGAAGCCGGGCCAAGCAGCGGGCCGAGGGTACGGTGTGCTTCTTCAATGGACATGTCGCTGTGGCCGGCACCGCCGAAGGCGGCCGCAGCCACAATCACCATGGCCGAGTTCACCAGCCAGGCGCCATTCATGGCAGCAAACACATCCAGAGCTTCGAGCCTCAGGTGTTGCAGCCGCCAGCGATAGCTTTCCTCGGGCGAGTGTTCTTTCTTTCTTTCTGCGGCGAGGCGTGGCTGCACCAGGCCGGAATGCAGATACACCACATGCGGCATGACGGTGGCGCCCAGCATGCTCACAGCGGCGTAGATGCTGGCTCGATCGAGCCATGGAACGGCAGTATGGTAAGCGATCTGACGCCAGTCCGGGTGCACCAGGAAGATTTCCACCAGGTAGCAAACCCCGATCACCAGAACGAACACCATGATGCCGAGTTCGAGGGCGCGAAAGCCGCGCAACTCCAGCGCCAGGATGGCAAAAACGCACACCGCCGAAAACAGCGCAGCCAAAAACATGACGGTGGTGCGCGAGAGGCCCATACGGAGAAAGTAGCCGCCTGCCAGCAGGTAGAAGCCCAGCGCGGCTCCCAGAAATTCGGCGAGATCGGTAGCTAATGCCGAGAGCTCTGCCGCCACCCACAGCATGATGGAGGTGCGGCGGGAAAAGTGTTGCTGACAATTCTGGGGGAGGGTGGATCCCGTCGCGATCCCCAGCTTGGCGGAAAGATACTGGATGAGGATGGCCATGAGATTCGACCACAACAGCACCCAGAGCAGCTTGTACCCGAATGCGGTGCCGGCAATGAGGTTGGTGCCGAAGTTGCCCGGATCGATGTAGGCAATGCTGGCGACAAACGCCGGCCCGAACCACGAGAGCATTCTCCCGGCGCTGAGACCCGCCGGAATCGCCTGGGCCTTTGAAGAGGAGGCCGGGAGCGCGGGCGGAGAGGCAGGGGGCACGTATGATTCCTCGAATGGAATGGTCGTCAGCGTAGTATAGCGTGGATTTCTATTTTTCGTTAACCATGGTTAATGGTTCTGCGAAGCGCAGGGCGGCTGCGTTAGTCTTGCCACAGTTCCGGGATAGGCCGGGAGGAGAGGTTCGCGTTCCTAGATGAAAGTGCTGGTCATTGGTGCGGGAGGACGGGAGCACGCGTTGGTAAAGTCCATCGCGGCTTCGCGCGGGGTCACGGAGGTGGTGTGTACACCGGGCAACGCGGGCATCGGGCAGGTAGCCCGTTGTGTGCCCGCCAGCCAGAAGGACGTGGATGACCTGTTACGCGTGACGGCGGCAGAAAGCCCTGACCTCGTGGTGGTCGGACCGGAGCTGCCGCTGTCGCTCGGGCTGGCGGACGAGTTGCAGCGGCGGAGCATCCCTGTATTTGGGCCAACGCGCCGGGCGGCTGAGCTGGAAAGCAGCAAGGCCTTCGCCAAGCGCTTTATGCAGCGGCACCAGATCCCCACCGCGGCGTATGCCGTCGCCACCAGTGAAGAAGAGGCGTTGGCGGCCATCGATCTTTTTCACTTTCCACTCGTGATCAAGGCGGATGGGCTGGCTTCCGGCAAGGGTGTGATGATCTGCGAGTCGAAGCGCGAGGCGGCAGAGGCCATTACAGGCTTGCTGGCCGGCAGGTTGCTGGGTGCGATCCAGACGTCGATAGTGATTGAAGAGTTTTTGACCGGGGAAGAGATTTCCTTCCTGATGCTGAGCGATGGCAAGCATGTAGCGCCGCTGGTGCCGGCACAGGATCATAAGCGGATCGGTGAGGGCGACCAGGGGCCCAACACGGGCGGGATGGGCGCTTACTCGATGGATGGCATGCTGGACGACACCATGCGCGACTGGATCCTGAACCACATTGCCCTGCCCGCGGTAGCCGGGATGGCCGCGGAAGATGCTCCGTTCATGGGTGTGCTGTATTGCGGTCTGATGATGACGGCGCGCGGCCCCATGGTGCTTGAGTTCAATGCGCGCTTCGGTGATCCGGAAACGCAGGCCATTCTCGCCCGGCTCGATAGCGACCTGGTGGCCACTCTGCAGGCTTGTGTGGAAGGCCGGCTCAGCGAGACAGAGATGCGGTGGAAGCCGGGAGCTTCAGCCTGCGTGATCGCCGCCTCGGCGGGCTACCCGGGCAGCTATGTCACGGGTCGTCCGATTACCGGCCTGGAGGAGGCAGCCGCGCTGCCGGGTGTGGAAATATTCCATTCAGGAACCGCCCTGGTGGAGGGCAGGTACCTGACGGAAGGCGGCCGAGTGCTGGGCGTGACCGCGGCTGCACCGACACTGGAAGAGTCGCTGCAGCGGGTGTACGAAGCACTGGACCGCATCCAGTTCGAGGGCATGTACTACCGGAAAGACATCGGGCGCCGCGCACTGAAAACCCGGCAAAAGCGCCGGTGAATACAGAGGAGTAAAGGCAGGTGCGGCCGAGAACTCGTCTTCCGGCGAGTCGTCATGCCGCAAAACGCGCTCTAATCAAGAGAGGTTAGCGGCTTGACTGAGGTGGAGACGGTAGTCATTGATCCTGTTTGCGGCATGAAGGTTCTGCCGGAGAAGGCTGCGGCCAGAGTGCAGCACGGCGGCCGTACCTGGTACTTCTGCGGCAAAGGATGTGGGCTTAAGTTCGAGGCGGACCCGGCAAAGTATGACGGCTCGCGGCCAGACAGCCCCGCACCGGCCACCGCCAAACCCGGTGCATCCGCTGAGTACACCTGCCC
>CAZZVD010000094.1:6433-17098 GCA_964657465.1 uncultured Acetobacteraceae bacterium
ACAGCCCCGCACCGGCCACCGCCAAACCCGGTGCATCCGCTGAGTACACCTGCCCTATGCACCCGGAGATCGTGCAGAACCGGCCGGGCGCCTGTCCGAAGTGCGGCATGGCGCTTGAGCCGCGGATCGTGGCGGCTGGCGACGAAGGCAACCCCGAGTTGGACAGCATGACGCGACGGCTCTGGGTAGGGGCTCTTCTCACATTGCCGTTGCTGGCTGTCATGCTGTCTGACCTGCTGCCCGCACATCCGGTGCAACACTGGCTCGGTGCAACGCTTGGCTGGTGGGAATTCGCCTTGGCCACGCCGGTTGTCCTTTGGGGCGGCTGGCCATTCTTCGAGCGCGGCTGGGCTTCGATTGTGCACCGCAGCCCGAACATGTTCACCCTGATCGCGATCGGCACAGGCGCCTCGTACCTCTACAGCCTGGTCGCGGTGCTGGCGCCGGCACGCTTTCCTGCTGCGTTTCGCGATGCTTCCGGGCAGATTGGCCTATATTTCGAATCCGCTTCGGTGATCACCCTTTTGGTGCTGCTGGGGCAGGTACTGGAGTTGCGAGCGCGCAGCCGTACCAGTGGCGCCCTGCAGGCGCTTTTGGGTCTCGCTCCTAAAACGGCGCGGCGGCTCGCGGCCGATGGCAGGGAGAGCGACGTGCCGTTATCGAGCATCGCAGTGGGCGACTTTTTGCGGGTGCGGCCTGGCGAAAAGGTGCCGGTCGATGGCGTGGTCACCGAAGGCCACAGCTCGGTCGATGAATCGATGGTCAGCGGCGAACCCATCCCGGTGGAAAAGGCCGATGGGGATGCCGTGGTGGGCGGCACGCTGAACGCAACCGGCAGCTTCGTGATGAAGGCAGAGCGCATCGGCTCCGACACCATGCTGGCGCAGATCGTCAGAATGGTCAGCGAGGCGCAACGGACGCGCGCCCCCATTCAACGACTTGCCGACAAGGTTTCTGGTTATTTCGTGCCGGCGGTGATTGCGGCCGCGGTGATTACCTTTGCGATCTGGGCCCTCGCCGGCCCCCAGCCGCGCTACGCTCACGCGCTGGTGAACGCTGTGGCGGTGCTGATCATTGCCTGCCCCTGCGCGCTTGGCCTGGCCACGCCGATGTCAATCATGATCGGCACCGGGCGTGGCGCTGGCGAAGGCATCCTGGTGCGGAATGCCGAAGCGCTGGAAACCCTGGAGAAGGTAACCGTGCTGGTCGTCGACAAAACGGGCACGCTCACCCAGGGGAAGCCACGGCTCAGTTCCGTCATCCCCGCCGAAGGCTCAGACGAAACGCAACTGTTACAAGGATTGGCGAGCCTGGAACGAGGGAGCGAACATCCCCTGGCTGCGGCCATGCTGGCGGGGGCCCAGGAGAGAAACATCGCGTTGTTGCCGGTGACGAATGTGCAGTCGATCCCCGGCAAGGGACTGAAGGGCATGCTGCAGGGCAAGCAGGCTGCAGCCGGAAACGCGAACTTCATGCGCGAACTCGGCATTGCTGCACAGGCAATGGAACAACAGGCAGAGGCCTTGCGGCAGCAGGGACAAACGGTGATGTACTTCGCGTTGGACGGCCGTTTAGTGGGTCTGGCGTCGGTGGCGGACCCCCTTCGCGAGTCCACCGTCGCTGCCATTGAAGAGCTTGCACGTGACGGCATCAAGGTCGTGATGGTAACGGGTGATAACCGTACAACCGCCGCGGCATTGGCGAAGCAATTGAAGATCGACTTCGAGGCGGAGGTACTGCCGGCGGAGAAGGCCGAAGCGGTCAAACGGCTGCAGGCGCAGGGGGCGATCGTAGCGATGGCCGGCGATGGGGTGAATGACGCACCCGCCCTGGCGCAGGCCAATGTGGGATTTGCCATGGGCACGGGTACCGATGTCGCCATGGAGTCGGGCGGCATAATCCTGGTGAAGGGCGATCTCCGCGGCATTCTCAAGGCACGTCGCTTGAGCCGGCGAACGATGGGCAACATACGCCAGAATCTGTTCTTTGCCTTCTTCTACAACGCGCTGGGCGTGCCGCTGGCGGCGGGCGTGCTCTATCCGGTGTTCGGCGTGCTGCTGAGCCCGATGATTGCTGCGGCGGCGATGAGCTTCAGCTCTGTTTCCGTGATCGCCAATGCTTTGCGGTTGCGCACGATCTCGCTCAGCAGCCGGTGACCCGGGGCATCTTCCATAACCTTCCGTCGGCGGGTTCATCGAAAGCCCTGTTCCCAGAACGCGTGTCTCACCACCCACCTCCGCTGCGACCACAATGCCCTAATCCCTGGACGGGTGCCCCATGCTCGCCGACTCCGGCGTGCGTGGGTTGAACAAGATAGGGCGAAGCCCATCGAAAGCGTTCTCCGCGCTTCCCACGGTCATCAACTTCCGCACTTCTCTCGCGCGCCCTGGTTTCCCCGTAATGTGCGGCAAGTCGGATTAGAACGTAGGAAGGGCTTCGCCCTGTCTTGTTCAACCCACGCACGCCGGAGTCGGCGAGCATGGGGCACCCGTCCAGGGATTAGGGGCATTGTGGTCGCAGCGGAGATGGGTGGTGGGACACCCGTCCAGGGAGAGGGGCATGTGGCCGCAGCGGAGATAGGTGGTGAGTACATTCAGCCACCACAGTCTCGTGTGTACAGCCGCTTACGGAACCTTCATGTCTATCTGCGCGCGGCGAAAGGCGTAATCGCTCACGTGTACCGATCCCTGGTAGGGTCGATTGATATCAGCGATAGCGGCCAGCGACAGCGAGATGAGCAGGGTGAAGGCACTTACCTGGATGACGTGCAGGGCTCCATTCACCGCACCGAACATGCAGGTTGAGGCCACGGTGACCACCCCGCCGACCAGCAGAACAAACCACAGCACGCTGGGCAGCCGCGAATCACTCTGCACCAGGCGAATGCGCCGATAGCCTGCCAGGGCGCTGAGCTCGTAAAGTGCATGGTCTTCCGCAGTGATTTCTGCCGGAGCTGTCGCCTTCATGCTCGTCAGGGTTTGCCACATGGCACGGTTGATGGCACGGGTTTCGATGGGCGAGACGCCGTTTTCCATCTCCTTCCACTCGTTGTCGACCACTGCATCGCCATAGGCACGCGCCAATTGCTGAAGGCGGATTGCCTGCTGCGGCGGAAGACCATCGGCCAGGCGATAGATGTTCACCAGGGCGTTGGCTTCGGCGTCGGCATTCAGATCGGCGGCTCCGTAGTTGATCCAGACGGTGTAAAGCATGAATCCAATGATGACGGCGTAGGTGGTGCCAAGCACGGAGAGTTGCCAGCCAATAAGGTCGTTGTGCGCCCTTCGCCGCTCCGCCGGCCAGTAGTAGTTGATCGCCGCCATGAACAGCAAGGCACAGGCTACGCAGGTCAACACGAGGAACGCGTTCTGAATCGTTGTCAGCATCACCATGTGCGTTGCAAATTCCCACCCAGTGTATCTGCGCTTGCAAGTTGTTACTACATCGATGTTTACACTAGGTCGACAGAGAGAGGTGCTGCACCGTGGAGCGGGTTGCAGTGCCATGCAGGCGAGTGTGATGGGACGCAATCGCCGGCAGGTTCCATGGTTTATGCTTTTAGAGGGTCAGGACAGCAACCTTAGGGTAGCCAGTCGGGTCTAAGCATACCGGAGGAAACACGGGGAAATGGCTATCGGTCGAGTTCGGTTAGGTGTGCTCACGCTGGTAAGTGCCGGCGTGATCGTCGCCACACAGTTTATGGGGTTTGCCGATACGGCCAAGACGCCGGTCATGACTGCGCGCGCCAAGCGCGGGGCTGCCATCTTCCAACAGAATTGCGTCAGCTGCCACAACAAGCAGCCGGACGATACGACGCCGTTCGGGCCGCCGAATCTGCACGGTATCTTCAGTGCGAAACCCAAAGTGAACCCGGCGTTGAGTCCGACGCAGGCAGTCGCCTTCATCAAGAAAGGTGCAGCTCCGATGCCGGCCTTCGCCAACATTCTGACGGATGCGCAGATCAATGACCTGATCGCGTATCTGAAGATCCAGTAGTCGCTGCTTTCGAACCCTCATCGTTGAGGCTGGCCGTTCTTTCGCGCCGCAAGGTTTGGACGGGGTCCCCCGCCCTTCTATACTCCGTGCGATACCCGCTCACTTTCCTACGCGTGTGCACACGAGGATTTTGCCTTGACCCAAAGATCCGGTCCCTCATGGGACCAACGCCTGATTCTGCGCAGCCTTTTTAATCGAAGACGCACACCGAGTTTCCTCCCGTCTCTCCTAATGATGACTTGCCTGGTGTTACCGGGACGCTCGGAGGAGGTCCGCGTACGGCACAGAGCGGGCGCGGCGCACGGGTTTCTGGAGTTGCGCGACGAATCGAAAGCGGTCATCGCGTCAGGCGAGTTGACCCAAATGTCCTACGGGGACCTCATGAAGATGCGGGTCGTTTTCCATTTCAAAGATGGGTCCCTGCATGATGAAACGTCTGTCTACTCACAACGACGAACGCTTCGCCTGATTAGTGACCACCTGGTGCAGCGGGGAAGCGCGTTTCCGAACCCCTGCGATATTACGATCGACGCCCCGCTGCAGCAGGTGCGTATCCGCGCCATGGCAGACGGCAAGCAAGTGGTCAGGACAGAACACGTGGACATTCCTGCTGAACTTGCAAACGGGATTGCGTTCACCCTGATCGAAAACCTGCAGAGTACCGACCCACAAATCCAGGTTCCCTACCTGGCCCTCTCCGCAAAGCCCCGCATGGTGAAGTTAACCATCGCGCGGGAAGGCGAGGAGCCGTTCAAAGTAGGCGGCCGCACTTACAAAGCCATGAAGTATGACGTTCGGGTGAATCTCGGGGGATTGACTGGGATGGTAGCGCCGTTGATCGGCAAACAGCCCGCGGATACGCACGTGTGGGTAAGCGAAAGCGCGGTGCCGGCGGTGGTGCGCGTAGATGGTGCCCTTTATGCGGAGGGCCCGGTGTGGAATATCCAGGTGGCCAGCCCTACCTGGTAGCCACCAAAGCACGCGCGTACAGTGGATTGGATCTCTTGTTACGCTGCACCGGACACATCTACGTGTGCGGTTTTCATTGAGGAAAACCGCATGCAGATCGCCAAGGCCTTCACGTGGTGAGAGATACGGGGTAGCCCAAGGCTAGCAGAGGGCTAGCAGGAAAGTGTTGCCAGCGCTCAAACCGCCTCACGCGACAGCACCAGCCGAGCCCCGCTGCATTCTCAACCGTTCACGCTGCTGCAACATGCGACAATAGAAATACCTGCATGAAACCTGAGTCGCTCTCCCTGGACCTGGAATCTGTGTCTTTGACGCCAGAACTTCTGGCGCAGCACAGCATCACACCCGAAGAGTATCAACGCATCGTCGCAGCCCTGGGGCGTCCACCGGGACTCACGGAGCTGGGGATCTTCAGCGTTATGTGGAGTGAGCACTGCTCCTATAAATCTTCGCGGGTGCACTTGAAGCGGCTGCCCACGCGCAGCAAGCTGGTGGTGCAGGGCCCGGGAGAAAACGCCGGCATCATTGATGTGGGCGATGGCTGGGCATGTGCTTTCAAGATCGAATCCCACAACCATCCCTCGTTCATCGAGCCCTTTCAAGGCGCAGCCACCGGGGTGGGCGGCATACTCCGCGACATTTTCACTATGGGCGCCCGGCCGCTCGCGGTAATGGATTCTCTGCGCTTCGGCCCCATCAGCGAAGAGGAGTTTGGCCCGGATAAGCCCGGTGAGAGCTCCGCGGCCGCGGTGGTGCGTAAAAACCACTCCCTGCTCGAGGGCGTAGTGAGCGGCATTGCCGCCTACAGCAACTGTTTCGGTGTGCCCAACCTCGGCGGGGAGACTCGCTTTGCCCCCTGCTACTCCGGCAACAACCTCACCAATGCCTTCGCGCTGGGCCTGGTGCGGCGCGACGACATCTTCTACGCCAAGGCCACTGGCGTCGGCAATCCCGTGATTTACGTAGGCGCAAAGACCGGCCGCGACGGCATTCACGGCGCTACGATGGCCAGCGAAGAGTTCAAGGAAAGCGCGGAACAAAAGCGGCCCAACGTGCAGGTCGGCGATCCATTCATGGAGAAGCTGCTGCTCGAAGCCTGTATCGAGGCGATGCGCACCGGGGCCGTTGTGGGCATACAGGATATGGGCGCAGCCGGCCTCACTTGCTCTACTTGTGAGATGGGCGCTCGCGGAGGCGTAGGCCTCGATGTGGAACTTGATCATGTGCCGCAGCGGGAAACCGGCATGAGCGCTTACGAGATCATGCTCAGCGAAAGCCAGGAGCGCATGCTGCTGGTTGCCGATAAAGATCGTGAAGCCGAGGTCATCCGGGTGTTCCAAAAGTGGGGACTCGATGCCGTGATTGTCGGCGAGGTGATCGATGAGCCTCGGCTGCGCATACGGCACCACGGACAGTTGGTGGCCGATATTCCCAACCAGGCTCTCACCGACGACGCTCCGCTGTACCACCGGCCAGTGGGGGTGTGGAAAGCGCCCGTGCGCCTCACCCCTCCGCCAGAAGTGCTCGACCAGCTGACGTTTTTTGAGGAAACGCTCAGTGACGGTACCGCTTCTGCGACCAACTATGCAGACGAACTGCGCTCCCTGCTTTCGTCCTCAAACATCTGCTCCAAAAGCTGGATTCACGAGCAGTACGACTCCATGGTGCAAACCAATACCGTGCAGGGTCCCGGCGGCGAAGCGGGTCTCATGCGTATTAAGGGCACGAACCGCGGCCTCGCGATGGCACTCGATGGCAACGAACGCTGGTGCTACCTCGACCCGAAGCTGGGCGCTTCGCATGCGGTCGCGGAAGCAGCCCGCAAAGTGGCGTGCACCGGCGCAACGCCCGTAGCAGCGACCAATTGCCTGAACTTCGGCAACCCGGAGAAACCGGAAATCATGGCGCAGCTTTCGCTGGCAATCGATGGCATCTCGGCTGCGTGCCTGGCATTCGAAACCCCGATCACCGGGGGTAACGTCTCGCTGTACAACGAAACCCGCGGACAAGGGATCTACCCCACCCCCGTGATCGGCATTGTGGGCATACTCGAGCCAATCGGCAAAGCGGTGGGATCCGATTTCAAGTATGCAGGGGACGCTGTTCTGTTGCTCACTCCGGCTGCTGTGGTCCCGCTCGAAGAGCGTATGCAGGAGTTTGGGTCTTCGGAGTTCGCGCGCAAATGCCTGAAAAATCTATGGGGCACGCCGCCCAGCCTTGATTTGCAAGTGGAAGGCAAGCTTCACCGCTTGCTGGCCGAGCTGGCGCAACAGGAACTCATCCACTCAGCGCGCGACATTTCGGATGGAGGGGTCGCAGTGGCGTTGGCAGAAGGTTCGTTCTGCCATTGCATCGGCGTCCGAGCCAACCTTTCGAAAGCACCAGACCTTCCGGCGGAGTGGGACCTGTTTGGAGAAACCGCCAGCCAGTGCATTGTGAGCTGCGCAAAAAAATCGGTGCCACAGATCGAAGCCCTGCTGGCAAACTATCCCGGCCTGATGGTCGCCACGCTCGGCGAAACAGTAACTGATCTCTTTGAACTCGCAGTCGACAGCCGGGTATTGATCCGGGAGAAAGTGTCCGGCCTGCGCAATGTCTGGTCCAACGCGCTGCCAGCGCAACTACGCAACGATCTGCCGGTAATGAATTAGGGCATGGGGAGTACACACATCAACCAGCTTTTGGACGGGGACGAAGACCAGGGATCGATACCATTCGACAAGCTCCGCGAAGAGTGCGGCGTGGTGGCTGTTCACGGGCACCCGGATGCCGCACGGCAGGCGTACCTTGCGCTGTATGCACTGCAGCATCGCGGGCAGGAATCCGCCGGCATCGCGACCGCCGACTACACCAATCTTTACAACATCAAGGGGATGGGCCTGGTCGCGGATATATTTACCGATGACGTGCTCTCCAAGCTGCCAGGCGAATTAGCGATTGGGCACACACGGTATTCAACGACAGGTGACTCTGCGCTGTTGAATGCACAGCCGATCCGGGTAGACTCCACGCGCGGGCTGATTGCCATCGCGCACAATGGCAACCTGGTGAACCTTGGCACGCTGCGCAGCAGGCTTGAGCGGGAAGGTGCTTACTTCCAGACCACCAGCGACTCCGAGATCATTGTGCAACTGATCGCACATTCCACTGCGAACTCGCTCATTGAGGCAATTGGCGATTCGCTGCGCCAGGTCACGGGCGCCTTCTCGATTGTGATGATGACGCGCGACCGCGTGTTTGCAGCGCGCGACCCGTATGGGTTCCGGCCGCTCTCGATGGGGCGCATCAGCAACCCGGACGGTCCGGATACCGTGGTGTTTGCCTCAGAGACGTGCGCCTTTGATTTGTTGCGCGCGAAGTACGAACGCGACGTGCGGCCCGGCGAGGTAGTGATGGTCACGCGCGAAGGGGTCACCTCGGTGCAATACTCCACCGGCGTGCAGCAGGCCAGCTGCATCTTCGAACAGGTATATTTTGCGCGGCCGGATAGCCGGATTTTTGGCCGGTGGGTGCAGGCCAGCCGGGAACAGATGGGTCGTCACCTGGCGCGCGAGTCGGGGGTAGATGCTGACCTGGTGGTGCCGGTGCCCGACTCCGGCGTAACTGCCGCATTGGGCTACGCGGCCGAGAGCGGCATCCCTTTTAATTTCGGGCTCATTCGCAATCACTACGTAGGCCGCACATTCATCGAGCCAGAGCAACGGGTGCGTGACTTCGGCGTAAAGCTCAAGCTGAACCCGGTGCGCAACCTGCTGGAAGGCAAGCGGATTATCCTCATCGATGACTCCATCATCCGCGGCACCACCAGCCGCAAGATCGTCCGCATGGTGCGCGCGGCCGGAGCCAGCGAGGTGCATCTGCGCATCAGCTGCCCGCCAACCATTTCTCCCTGCTACTACGGCGTCGATACGCCAAACAAAAGTGAGTTGATCGCGGCCAACTCTTCGGTCGAAGAGATTCGGCAATACATCGAGGCCGATTCGCTCGCCTATCTTTCCCTGGACGGTTTGGAGCAGGCGTGCCACGGTGAGGAGAACAACCGCTACTGCACCGCCTGCTACACCGGCAACTACCCCACCCAATGGGTCGATGTGGCCGAGATTCTTCCCGCGACGGCTGCGCCCTAGCCGCATCTCCGCGATAATGGAGGGGTGAGGGATGTATGGCTACGATCACCGAACTTCCGAAAATCGCGCTTACTTTCGAAGAGAAGTTAGACCGTCTCGCCCAGATTGCGGTAAACGCCGGCCTTGGCCTGGAACGCGGGCAGGAACTCGTCATGACCGCAACGCTCGATGCGTTGCCGCTGGCTCGCTTGATTACCCAGCAGGCTTACAAAGCCGGGGCCTCGCTGGTGACGACTCTTTTTACGGATGAGCAATCCGCTCTGCTGCGCTATCGCCACGGAGACGACGCCGGGTTCGACAAGGCTGCAGCGTGGCTCTACGAAGGCATGGCCGCCGCATTTCGCAGCGGCGCCGCGCGGCTCGCCATCGCCGGTGGGAATCCGTCGCTGCTATCGAAAGAAGATCCTGAGAAGGTTGGCCGCGCGAATCGCGCAGTGTCGAAGGCGTATCGACCGGCGATTGAACTGATCACCCGTCACGACATCAATTGGACGATCGTGGCCAGCGCCACTCCGGCGTGGGCCGCCGCCGTCTTTCCGGATCTGCGGCCCGATCAGGCTATGACGAAATTGTGGGACGCGATCTTCGCCGCTTCGCGTGTCGATGCCGACGATCCTGTCGCGCGCTGGAAGCAGCATGACGCTGGGCTGCACCGCCGCGCTGACTTGCTGAACAACAAACGCTATGCCACTCTGCATTTTCGCGGACCCGGAACCGACCTGCGCGTTGGACTGGCGGATGATCATCTCTGGATGGGTGGAGGCACACAGGCCGGCACGGGCGCCTACTGCATCCCCAACATGCCGACCGAAGAAGTCTTCACCACGCCGCACAAAAATCGCGTGGATGGCGCCGTCACCAGCACCAAGCCGCTTTCCCACCAGGGCACCCTGATCGAAGGGATCGCCGTACGCTTCGAAGGGGGCAGGGTAGTGGATGCCAAAGCCACCAAAGGGCAGGAAGTATTGCAGCGTATGATCGACACCGACGACGGCGCACGTCGCCTCGGCGAGGTCGCACTCGTCCCGCATTCTTCGCCTATCGCGCAAAGCGGGTTGTTGTTTCTAAACACGCTCTTCGACGAAAACGCCGCCAGTCACATCGCCTTAGGCCAGGCCTACAGCACCTGCGTGAAGAATGGCGACAAGCTAACGCCGGAAGAGTTGGCCTCGCGCGGAGCGAACGAGAGCCTCATCCACGTGGACTGGATGATTGGCTCAGGTTCAATGGATCTGGATGGCATCACCGCGGAAGGCACCGCAGAACCACTCATGCGTCAAGGGGAGTGGGTCTAGAAAGTCGCATCTTCTCCACACCGCAAGAAGAGGTAAGCCGCTACCCAAATTTGTCATTCCGACCGAAGCGCAGTGCAGCGGAGAGACCTGCAGTGCGCCTCAACCACAAACAAAGTCGAGTCACTTCATACCGCAGCTATCGAAGCATCTAGCTAGCCCCCGCATTTCTGACGGCCTGTCCCGTAACGCCCGTAACAAAGGATGGGTGCCCCACATCTCGCTCGTTTTTCGCGAGATGTGGGATTCCACGAACCTCTGCCCCTGAGTAGACGGTGTAT
>CAZZVD010000095.1:0-17014 GCA_964657465.1 uncultured Acetobacteraceae bacterium
GATCTTGTTGCACTTCGATCCTGAATCCGCCGTGCCCCACATCTCGCTCGTTTTTTGCGAGATGTGGGATTCCACCGCTGTCCACCGGCCACTCTCCTAGCAACAGGGCTTGAAGCAGGTTCTATACACCCCGAACACGGAGGGCCTGAGATTCGTGGAATCCCACATCTCGCGGAGAACGAGCGAGATGTGGGGCACCCGTCGATCGCTACGGAACAGGCTTTTAGAAATGAGGGCTCGGTTCGGCTGAGCCGAGCTTTGCTTATAGCTCAGTGGGTTTCGTCGGGCAGGCCGAAGGCGAGGATATTCGGTCCCATGGCGGTTACGATATATTGCCGATTATCGAACATGTAGGTCATCGGCGAATTATGCGGTTGTTGGCCCGTGGGAAAGCTCCATAAGAGCTTGCCGGTTTTTGCGTCCGCTGCCGCGAAGGAGCCGTCGTCGGAGCCGTACATGACCACACCTCCGGCGGTGCTGAGCACGCCACCCCAGGAATCGGCTGAGCCGGTCTGAGGCAACTCCCAAACGGCTTTCCCGGTGTGAATATTGAACGCCCGCAGAACCCGCTGGCCAGGGATGGATTCGTCGGCGCTGTTGGAGCCGCCCATAAAGCCGCGTCCCTGCTTGTAGGGCTCGTCGGTCCGGGTAAAGATGCCGCACTTGTCGTTGGTCTGCACGTAGTAGAGGGAAGTTTGAGGATTCCAGGAAGTGGAATACCAGTTGGAGGCGCCGTTGAGCCATGGACAGGCTTTGGCGCCCTCTGGCGTCGGTTCATGCCCCGGCGCTACGATCGGCCGGCCTTCCGGGGTGAGGCCAGTGGCCCAGGTGAGTTTGGTGGTAATCGGGTGACCCAGGAGAAACCTGCCGTTCGTACGATCCAGTACATAAAGGAAACCGTTACGGTTCGCCTGCACCATCAGCTTGCGCGGCTTGCCTCCCCACATGGTATCGACCAGCGCCGGCGGCGCCATCGCATCATAGTCATGCACATCATGCGGGGTGAACTGGAAATACCACTTCAGCTTGCCAGTCGCTGGATCGAGCGCAACCACGGAGTCGGTATAAAGGTTGTCGCCTTCGCGATCATCCCCGATCATGTCGTTGCCCGGGTTCCCTACCGGCCAATACAAGGTGTCGAGTTCCTTGTCATAGGTGCCCGTCATCCAGGTGGCGCCACCCGGGTGATCGATGCCGTTGCCTTTCCATGTCTCGGAGCCGGGCTCTCCGCGCATCGGCGTCGTCCAAAAGCGCCAGGTCTCTTTACCAGTGGTTTGATCGAACGCGGAGATAAATCCGCGCACACCATCGTCGCCGCCCGATATGCCCGAAACCACCTGGTTGCCGACAATCAGGGGGGCCGTGTTGGCGTTATAGCCCAGGTGCCAATCGACCATTACGGTCTCCCACAGCAACGCGCCGGTAAGACGGTTCAGCGCAATCATGTGGGCATTGTCGGTCACCATAAAGACCCGGTCGCCGGCGATGGTGACGCCGCGGTTTACGCCCAGAGCGGCCAGGCCGGTGATGCCCTGCGTGCGGGAGCGCCGGTAGTGCCACACCTGGCGGCCACTGCCAGCATCCAGCGCGAAGCACTCATTGGCAACGGTCACGTACATCAACCCATCGACCACGACCGGGGTTACCTGAAGCTCGCGAATACCCGGTACCGTAAAGATCCATTTTGTCTGCAGGCGCGCGACATTGCCGTTGGTGACCTGCTTCAACTCGCTATAGCGGCCGCCGGTGGTTTGGCCGTTATAGCTCGGCCAGTCCGATTGCGAGGTCACTACCCGGTACTTGTCTGCACTTGCCTTGCGCAGCAGATAGAGCTGATGATCGTCGCCCAGCAATTGCAGGTCGGTCGCGGAGTGATTGAGGGCGGTGCCCGCGACGGTCTTGCCATCCTGCAATGTGGCCGAGGCGCGCTCGGTCGTGGGTCCCCAGAATGGTTTCAGCGTGCGCAGAAAGCTGATCAGGTTGGCGCGATCTGCATCCACGATGTCGGGGAAGGCCGGCATGCCGGAAGTTGGAAGCCCGCTATGCAGCAGACGCACCAGGTCGTCATCGGATCGCAGGGGCACCCGGTCCACAATGCCGGGCGCAAACTCGCCGCCCATTGCATTTGTGCCATGACAGGTTGCGCAGCGCGTCACAAAGGTATATTGTCCGGCTGCCTGGGGCGATCCCGGCGGCAGCTTAGGCGGTGGCGGCATTTGCGCTTGTGAAACACTTCCCAATCCTGCGAGGAGCAAGCTGCCGACGACTGACTTTCGCAATCGGCCAAAAATTCTTTCCCGACAACCAACCAAGCGCATTCTCCCCGTCCCATTGTTCCGCACCGATCATCCTAAATGAGTCATGCCTGCGCTTGCGTTCTTCCGTCCGGCGCTTGCTTTCCTGCGCAAACTCGCGCCCAGCTCTTGTTTCTCGCACCCAGCGCTCGTTTACAGGTAGCATCTTGCAAAGAGATGCTGATTGCCACCTGGAATGTGAATTCGATTCGTGCCCGGCTTGACCACGTCACTGCGTGGTTGAAAGAACATCAACCGGATGTGCTGTTAATGCAGGAGCTCAAGGGAACAGAGTTTCCTGCAGACCTGTTCAAACAGCTTGGCTATGAAAGCGTTGCGATCACGCAGAAAGCGTACAACGGGGTTGCGATCCTGTCGCGACAGCCGATTGAGACAGTCAGCACAACGCTGGCGGGTGATGAGGCCGATAGCCATGCCCGCTACCTTGAAACGAACATAGCCGGCATGCGTGTGGTGAACATCTATTTACCGAACGGGAACCCGATTGGCACAGAGAAATTTCTGTACAAGCTGACCTGGATGGATCGGCTGTTGCAACAGGCCGCAATTTGGCGGCGGGAGGGGGTGGACGTGCTGATTGGCGGGGATTTCAATGTGATCCCGGAAGACATCGATTGCCACAAGCCGGCATCCTGGATGCGCGATGCGCTCTTCCAGCCAGAAGCCAGAGAGCGCTATCGCGCCCTGCAGCAGCTTGGGCTTACGGACGCGTTCCGTGCGTTGCACCCTGAGGAGAAGGGACAATTTACGTTTTGGGATTACTTCCGGCAGGCCTTCGAGCATAACCGTGGCATTCGCATCGACCATTTCCTCCTCTCGCCTAACCTCGCGGCCCGGCTGCAAAGCTGCGTGATCGATCGCGGGCCTCGGGCGCAGCTCAAGCCTTCTGACCACACGCCGATCATGATTGAACTGCGGTAAGGGCCCCGACTCGAAGAGCTGCCCTTTCCCATACCACCGGCAAGCAGCTTCTGTTTGCGTATGCGCGTTGACCCGGTACCATGGCGGTGTGCGCCTCACTAAGCTGCTCCTGTTCGCTCTGCCCGTGTTGGCTGCTGCTGCCACTGCGCAAACCCTTACGCTTGCGCATGTAACCATCATTGATACGACCTACGGAGCGCTGCGCCCCGACTCGACGGTCGTGATCCGGGGTAACCGCATCATCAGCATTGCGCGCTCCCGGGCAATGCCGGCTGCGAAGGGACGCGTGGTGGACGCACGCGGCCAGTACCTGATTCCCGGGCTCTGGGATATGCATACCCACGTCTATTTCGATCAGACAGAGGCAGATGGCAGCGATCTGGTGTTACCGCTTTTTCTGGCAAACGGCATCACCGGCGTGCGTGATATGGGGAGCGTTCTGGACGATGTGCTGCAGTCGCGCGCGCGTATCGCGGCCCACCAGTTGCTGGGCCCGCGCATGGTCGTCTCCGGGCCTATGCTCGATGGGCCTAAATCGACCTACAAGGCGGTGATCCCCATTGCGACTCCGGAGGACGGACGCCGTGCAGTCGATATGCTCAAGAGCCGTGGCGTCGACTTCATCAAGGTGCAGTCCGGGGTACCACATGACGCTTACTTCGCCATTGCGGCGGAAGCGAAGAAGGTTGGGATTCCCTTTGAGGGACATGTACCCGACGCGATCCGCGCTTCAGAAGCAGTGGCTGCAGGCCAGGTGACGTTTGAACACCTGATCGGCATCTTCGAGGCCAGCTCGCCGGATGAAGATAAGTACCTCACAGGTAAGAAGTCGGTTGGCCTGTTCCTCGACTCCTACGACCCGAAGCGCGAGGCCGCGATCGTCCAATTGCTGGCGGCTCATCAGCTTTGGCAATGCCCCACCCTCTATTGGGAGCGCGGCCAGTGGCTGGTGGACGCCATCGACTACAACCAGGATCCTGACCTTGCCTACGCAGCTCACTCCTGGGTCACTACCCTTTGGCCGGCTTCGCGCGCATCGATTTTAAAGACTCTGGATACGGATCCCCTGCCGGTCCGCGAGAAGTTCGTCGGGCATGAGCTCGAAATCGTGCGCAAACTGCATACCGCGGGTGTGCCCTTCTTAGCGGGCACGGATACGCCCGCTGGTGTGGACGTGATTCCGGGGATCAGCCTGCACCTGGAGTTGCAACGCTTTGTCGCCGCGGGGTTCACGCCGCTTGAAGCACTGCAAACCGCGACCCTGAATCCAGCAGTCTTCTATGGCAAGCGTCGTGATTTCGGCACCATACAAGTGGGCCGGGTGGCGGATTTAGTGTTGCTCGAGGCCAATCCTCTGGAGGACATCGGCAACACGCGCAGGATTGCGGGTGTGATTGCGGACGGACGCTATTTCTCCAAAGGCGACCTGGATGCGCTCAAGGGGAAATTGATTCACGAGGCTGCGAGTAGGTAGCGTACCCCACGATGCTGATGCCCAACCGCATTCTTCTCAAGTAGACTTCATCCCCACGGATTGCCGGAACATGAATCGCCGGAACTTTTGCGTGCGAGCGCCTATGCATCGGCAGCAATGATAACGAGTGGACGGTCCAAATAAGCACCGTTTTCGGTGCGATCACCGCTGGCTCAGAGCAGGAGGGCTTGCTAACTGTGGCGCTTGCTGCCGCGGCGAATGGTGAGTCGCTTAGGCGAGGTATCCCATCTAAACAGGTATGGGACAGCAATTGGCTTTGTCGGTGTTGGATCTGGTGGGGATGCGCCCCGGTGAACTCGCGAGAAACGCCATCGCGCGGTCGGTGGATTTGGCCCAGCATGTGGAAACCCTTGGATACAAACGCTACTGGTTGGCGGAGCACCATTCCATCGCCGGGCTGGCCTGCTCGGCTACAGCGGTGCTGATCGGCCATATCGCCGGCGCGACCAAAAGCATTCGCGTGGGCAGTGGCGGTGTCATGCTGCCCAACCATGCTCCCCTGGTGGTGGCGGAGCAGTTTGGCACGCTGGCGGCATTGTACCCGGGCAGGATTGACCTTGGACTTGGGCGGGCGCCCGGCGGCGATTTTTCGACGATGCGTGCGTTGCGGCGGGATTTGCGCCAGGGCGGTGAAGATTTCCCCGCGTTGCTGGAAGAGCTGCAGAGCTATCTCGGCCCCGAGAAGCCCGGGCAAGCCGTGCGCGCGATCCCGGGCCAGGGCACCAATGTACCCATCACGCTACTGGGGTCCAGCGGTTTCAGTGCGCAACTAGCGGCCATGCTGGGTTTGCCATTTGCCTTTGCGGCTCACTTCGCTCCTGAGTATCTGTTGGCTGCCGCGCAGATGTACGTTGACCGCTTTCAGCCGAGCGCAGTCTTGCGCAAACCCCACCTGATGGTTGCCGTGCAGGTGATCGCGGCGGAAACGGACGCGGCCGCGGAGCGCTTGTTCACCACACCGCAGCAGCGTTTTTTGCGGCTCATTCGTAATCAGCCTGTCGAGTTGTTGCCTTCTGTCGATTCCATGGATGGCCTGTGGCAGCCGTGGGAGCAGGCCGCGGTTGAGAGCAAGCTGGGAGCGGCCATCGTGGGCTCGAACGCCACGGTGAAGGCTGGCATCAAACGGTTGCTTGACGATACGGGAGCAGACGAGTTGATTGTGGTGACTGATACGTACGAACCGGCCGACCGGCTGGAGTCCTACGAGCGACTGGCCGGCGTCGCCAACACCATTGAGGTGCAACGAGCCATGCAGGTGGGCGCCTAAGCGCTCGCCCCTCTCGCCGAAGAGACCACATCCTGCATAATCAAGGCAATGACATTGCTTTGGAAACCCGAGAGCTGGTCCCTTCGGCTGGCTGAACTCGAAGCCCGCACAGACGACATCAAGGAAGCGCCCCTGCGCCGTGACGTTCGATCGCTCGGCATGCTGCTGGGGCAGGTTTTGCGCGAGCAAGCCGGAGAAGCACTGTTCGCCGAGGTGGAGGAACTGCGGCAAATTGCCATCCGCCGCCGCGAAGCACAGGCCGGCTCGGGCGAGCCATTTGCGGCCGGGCTGGATAGCGTGCACTCCCTCGACCTGGTGCAGGCTTATCGCCTGGCACGGGCGTTCGCATTCTACTTCGAACTCATCAATCTGGCAGAGACGAACCATCGCAAGCGCCGCCGGCTTTCGTTGCAGCTTTCCGGAGAGGCTCAGCGGGGATCGTTACGCGGCACACTGCGCGCGATGAAGGCGGCTGGCATCACCAGCGAGGAAGCACTTGAGTGGCTGCGGCGCATCCGCATCGTGCCCGTTTTTACTGCCCACCCGACTGAAGTGGCTCGGCGTGTCGTGATGTTCAAACGCCGGAGAATCGCCGACCTGCTGGAGCAGTTGGATCGTATTCCGCTGGCTGATGAACAATTGGAGAGCTTCGAAGAAAGCCTGTGCGCAGAGATCACCGCGCTGTGGGAAACAGATGAAGTGAGAACGCGCCGGCCCACGGTCGCGGATGAAGTGAAGATGGGGCTCGATTATTACGATGCTTCCCTTTTCGATACGCTACCGCGGCTGTATGCCGAGGTAGCCGCAGCGTTTGAGGCGGAGTACAGTATCTGCCTGAACCTGGCCGAGATGCCACTGCTGGTGTCGTTCGGATCGTGGATTGGCGGCGACCGCGACGGCAATCCCTTCGTTACGCCACAGGTGACCCGCGAAGCCATGCAGATGGCTCGTGAGCATTTGCTGGCCCATTACGAGCATACGTTGCAGTCCATTCTCGACTTGTTGACCAGTTCCGCACAACAAGCGCCGGTGAGCGGGGCGCTGGAAGATAAACTGCAGGCTTATTTGAAGGAACTGAATACAACCGGCGCGCATGCGTTTGGCGAACGGTTCGAATACGAATCGTACCGGCGTTTTGTGAGCTGCATTCGTGTGCGCCTGGCCGGGGTGGGCGAGGCGCCATCGGCCGCCCAACGGCCGGTTGTGGACGCCGCGCTCGCCGGCCTGAGTCCCTATCAATCGGCCCAGGAACTACTCGACGACTTGCAGATTGTGCATACCAGCCTGGTAGAGAACCACGGTCCCCGGCTGGCGCACGCGTTGATCGATCCTCTTATCCTGGAAGTACGCACGTATGGCCTGTACCTGCAGACGCTTGATATCCGGCAACACGCCCGCTTGCATGCGGCTGCGCTGGAGGAGGCTTCGGCATGGAAGGCTGATCCGGCGCGAGCTTCCTCGGTGCCGGCACCCTTGACCGGGCCGTCAGCGGACGTGATCGACACCTTCCGCGCGATTGCAGAGCTCAAGAAGTCTGCTTCGCCGGAAGCGATCCGCCACTACGTGATCAGCGGCGCCGGCAGCACGGAAGATATTTTGAACGTGATCTGGCTAGCTCGTCTGGGCGGCGTCCGGGTAGAGGGCACACCTGGCGATCCTGGTTTGATGCCGGTGCCCCTGTTCGAATCCATTGAAGATCTGCGCAATGCGCCCGTCATCTGCCGTGAGCTTTGGCAGTCGGCCGGTTATCGCCAGTTGCTGACGTCGTGGAACAACACCCAGGAGGTCATGCTTGGCTACTCCGACTCGAACAAAGACGGTGGCATGCTCACCAGTACTTGGGAAATATTCCGTGCGCATCGTGAGCTGCACCGGGTAGCGCGGGAGTGCGGCGTGCAATTGCGGTTATTCCATGGGCGCGGCGGCACTGTGGGCCGCGGCGGCGGGCCGACCCATCGCGCCATCTATGCCCAGCCGGCGGGTGCTTTCAGCGGAGAGATCCGCATTACGGAGCAGGGCGAAGTGTTGAACTGGAAGTATTCCGACGTGATTCTGGCGGAACGGAATCTTGAGTTGATGATTGCGGCTTCACTCGATGCACTGGCTCGCCCTAATGCGCGGAATCCTAAGGGCCACTTCACCGGCGTGTTGGCGCCGGAATGGGAAGCAGCCTTTGCCGAGATGTCGGATGTGGCCTTCGCGTACTATCGCGAGCACATTCTGGATGCCCCGGAGACGGCGCAGTATTACGAAGAGGCCACTCCGTTTGCGGAGTTGGAGCACGCCAAGATCGGGTCGCGGCCTTCACGGCGCGGCGGGCGGCGTAGCCTGGGAGATCTGCGGGCGATTCCCTGGGTGTTTGGCTGGATGCAAAGCCGGCAGCTGGTGCCAGGCTGGTTCGCCGTGGGCTATGCGCTCGAGGCCTATCGAAAGAAGCCGGGCGGAGCGGCCACTCTGGCCACCATGGCGCGCGAGTTTCCTCTTTTCATTGATCTCATTCGCAATGTGGAGATGGCTCTGGCGAAGTCTGACTTTGGCATCGCGCAGCTCTACGCTTCGCTGGTTGCCGACACGGGCATACGGGATCGCGTGTTCCAAAAGCTTGAGGCGGAGTTTCAGCGTACGCGGCAAAGCATCCTGGAGATTACGGGGCAGACTGAGTTGCTGGAGAATAACCAGGTGCTGGCTCGTTCGATTCGCTTGCGTAATCCGTATGTCGACCCGATCAGTTTGATTCAGGTTGATTTGTTGCGGCGCAAGCGTGCGGGGGACGACTCGGACGCGATCAATCGGGCGATTTCTGCGACGATCAATGGCATTTCGGCAGGCTTGCGGAACACGGGGTGAAGGGTGGTTGCCGGGAGAGAGTTACGGGTTGAGTGATGTGAATTCCCACATCTCCCGACTGGAAAACGTCGTGAGATATGGGGCACCCCAGCCTGTTGTGGAGCCGAAATACCAGATTTTATCGGATGAAGGTTCACCACCCTCACCACCGGACCGGGTGGTACCCAGGCTTGACCATCCCGTGCTGTGAATTCCCACACCACCACGGGACCGGGTGCCCCATATCTCACGACGTTTTTCAGTCGGGAGATGTGGGCGGGCTTTTACCCTCTTGGACCTAAACCGTATCTGGTCGGATAAGCTTGCCTCGGCTTAGCGACTTTGGAGTAACAGCTTGGCGATCGTGGCCAGCTGCATGTTCGATGTGCCTTCGTAGATTTTCCCGATCTTGGCGTCCCGATAATACTTCTCCACCGGATAGTCCTTGACGAAGCCGTAACCGCCATAGACCTCGACTGCCATGCTGGCGACCTTCTCAGCCACCTGGGACGAGAAGTACTTGCACATCGCAGCCTCCTTGAGAAACGGGAGACCGTGATCCTTCAGCCGGGCGCAGTTGTAGACCAGCAGGCGGGTGGCCTCGATCTCGGTGGCCATCTCGGCCAGCACAAACTGAACCGCCTGAAACTCTCCAATGGCTTTGCCGAACTGCTTGCGCTCCATGGCGTAGCGTGCAGCATGCGACCAGGCGCCCTGGGCCAGGCCAAGCATCTGCGCTCCGATGCCGATGCGGCCCTCGTTCAAGGTTTCAATCGCAATCTTGTAGCCTTTACCAGGTTCGCCGAGCACGTTGCCCGCGGGCACCTTGCAATCTTCCAGAATGATCTCGCAGGTGGAGGAGGCGCGGATGCCCAGCTTGTCTTCCTTCTTGCCGATCGAGAGGCCGGGCGTGCGGCCGTCCACGAGAAAGGCGGTAATGCCTTTGTAGCCGGCGGCTGGGTCGAGCGTGGCAAACACAATGAAGAGGCCGGCTTCTTTCGCGTTGGTGATCCACAATTTTTGCCCGTTCAGCAGGTAGGCGTCCCCCCGCTTTTCGGCGCGCATCTGTAACGCAAACGCATCCGAACCAGAGCCAGCTTCGCTCAATGCATAGGCGCCGACCGTATCGGCCGCGAGGCGCGGGAGCCAGCTCTTTTTCTGCTCCGGCGTTGCCCAGCGCAGCAGAGCGTTGATGCAGAGGGTATTCTGCACGTCAATCAACACGCCCACCGATGGATCGACAGCCGAGATCTCTTCCACCGCCAGGATGGCCTCGAAAAAGGTGCCTCCCGAGCCGCCATACTCAATCGGAATCTCAATGCCCATCAGTCCCAGGTTGAAGAGCTGGGGAAGCAACTCCGGCTGAAAGTGCTGTTGCTCGTCCATGGTGCGCACGAGCGGAGCGATGTTCTCCTGGGCAAACTGGCGCACGGTGGCCTGGAACAGTTGTTCGTCTTCAGAAAGCAGCGTGAGGGGCGGGGCTGGTTGCGATACAAGCAGTGGGTCAGGCACGACCATAAAGCTATCCGCTGGGCTGTGCGTGTGTCCAGCAGTGCCTTCCAGCAGGGCCTTTTTCAGCAGGGAGAAAGTCTTTACAGGGAAAGGCGTGGCTTGGGGACTGCGGTCAACCGGGGGACTGCACGGGTTCGGCGGGCATGCACGTCGTGACGGCCACCGGGCCCGCGATGCACAATCGAGAGCTTTTCGCGCTCGAGGATTTTGCGCGCCTGCTGGCGCGCATGGTTTGACCAGGGGCCGACCGGATCCAGCTTGATGTAAGTCGTCCAATGCCGCAGAGCAGCGCGCCGATCGTTGGTGCGTTCGTAGGCCAAGGCAACGTTGTAATGCGCGTCGCCATACTTCGGCACCAGGCGAATTGCATTGCAGTAGGCCTGGATGGCTTCCGGGAGGCGCTGCAACTCATCGAGCACGTTGCCGAGATCGAAGAAGGCGAGGGCATAGTTCGGATCCGCGACGGTGGCTCGCCGGTAAAGCGCCTCCGCGTCGACAAACCGCCGCTGGTTGTATTGAATGGTTCCCAGGTTGATGCAGGCAGGGGCGTGATTGGGATCGAAAGCAAGAATACTCTCGTACTGCGCAACGGCCTCTTGCGTCTTGCCCTTCTCTTCCATCCTGACGGCGTCGAAGAAGAGCCGCTGCACCCGGGTATCGCGCGCGGTCTGGTGACCTGCGGCCGAACTCACCTCGGCTAGCTGGCTGTGTTGCGCAGCATCAAAATCGAATAGGAACTGACGCGCGATCGGCTCCATCATGGTGCCGCTCAGGCGAAAAGCCAGGCGGGCGCCGTTCCGGACCGCGCCCGCTTCGAGCAGCGGATTGGCTATGCCGGACACCTGGCGCATGGCATGGATGGAAGCCCGTATGTTGGCCACGGAAAGCCGCGTTGCCCGCAGGTCGCGTAGCTTGCGTAATTGGCCCAGGTCCTGGAAGGAGTAGGTCTGGCTTTGCGGGATGAGCCCCGATCGTTCCCAGAGGCAAAGTTGCTTGAGGGGGATGCGCAGAATGCGAATTACATCCTGGCGGCTGTAGTGGGTCCCCGTAATGTGCTCTTGGAAGGCCGACACCTCGCACCTCAGCTTCTGAGGCGATTATGAGCACGATATGCAAATGCTGCAACCGATGAACAACAAAAAACAGTGGATAAGCGGCCTTTAATTGAATGAAGGAACAAGAATAGGTACGTTTCCCGCTTTGCGCCTGCACGGACCGGCGAAACCGGCCCGTGCGGCACCGCTTAGAAGCTGGCGCGAATATGGATTTGCAAACTGCGCGGCGCCAGTTGGTTGGTTGCGCGCCCAAACGATCCACTCGAAAGATCTGAGCTTACGTTGGTGAGATTGCTTCGGTTAAACAGGTTGAACACCTCACCCTTGGCCTGGATCTTCATGCTCTCTCCGAAGAACCAGGGAGTGGTGATGGTCTTGCCGAACGTGAAGTTCAGGTTGTTGAACCCGGGCTGGTCGTACGTATTTCTGCCCAGTGCCCCTTCCTGACCCAATGCCGGTGTAGGGAAGGCCGAGGCGGCGAACAGGCCCTTGATGTAGTCGTTTTTCTTTTTGCCGCTGAGGTGAGGTCCGAACGAGGGTATGTTGGGCACGTCGTAGTTGTAGCCGTCGCCGTTATAGTCGCCGCCATTGTTGCCGATCAGTGTGTGGTTCGCATCGTAGACCGGCGCAAACGAGGCGCTGGTGTAGACGGTAAAGGGCAAGCCGGTCTGCAGAATCCAGACGCCCCCGAATTGCCAGTTGCCCAGCAAGCCTCTTTCCAGGCGGCTGGCATAGTCGCTTGGCGTATTCCAGACGCCATCCGCGGAGAACTGCTGTCGGATGTCGAAATCGGCGCGGCCCCGCTGAGCGGCCAGGTTCTGCGAGCGGATCACATTAGAAACAGCGGTGATCGATCCCGAATCGAGGGACTGTGCATTGCTAAGCACATCCAACGCTTTGCCGTAGGTGTAAATACCGTGCAGCATCAGCCCATGCGCGGGACGGCTCAGCAGGGAGACCGAGCCGTAATTGCCAATTGAGTTTCCATTGGATGTACCGTACTGGACATCAGCAAAGTTCTGGTTAAGCCGCGTCAATTTTCCGTTATTCGCCACCAGGTCGCCATCGAAGCGATTGATGTCCTGGTAGATGGGCAGATGGTGCGCCGCCGAAGCCGAGTAGTTGGCCTCGAACACCATGCCTCGGGGCAATTCCTGCTGCACACTCAACGTCCAGTCGAGGACCTGGGTCAACTTGTAATCGGGATTTACTCCGCCCAACGTTGCCCGTTGCAAAACGCCATTATTGACGAGTCCGCCGCTGGCATTCAGGGTGACGTTGCTGGTGTCGACGATGGGGCAAGATTCCGTGAAGCCCTTGGGCACGTCACATAAAGCAAACACCGGCTTGGTGCCTGATTGCACATTGAGATTGGGTTTGAAGTAGTTGGGCAGGTTGCCTGAGAGATTGTCGGTGATGTGGATGTAGGGCGGTTGATCGGCAAACAAGCCAATGCCGCCACGTACAGCGGTCTTGCCCTGACCGAAGACGTCCCATGCGAATCCCAGGCGAGGGTTCAAGCCCCAGATACTGTGATTGAGCACATGCGTAGTGTTGGCCAGGCCCGTGGAGCCGTTGGCGATTTGCTCGTTGAGGGTTGCTCCCTGCCCCAGGGTGAATTTGGTTAGCTTTGGCGTGTAGATGGAGAAGAAATTCGCCATGGTGTCGTAACGCAGGCCTGCATTGAGAGTCAGGCGGGGGCGAACCTTCCAATCATCCTGCACGTAGATGCCGGTGTAGAGAGCGCGATACCGCCGCTGATACGGAGCTTCGAGGTGAGTCGCCAAATCCACCGGGGTAGCCGTCTCCGACGTCGCTTCATCTTGTACGAAATCGAGCAGGTTGTTGAAATTGTAGGTAGGGCGATCGAAAGCGCCGTCCTGGGCGTCGTTCTCACGGATATTGAATTGCTCGAAGCCAAACTTGAGCGTGTGGGTCTTGATGGTGGCGGTCATCACATCGCGCCAGCCGAGTGTCGATTGCGTAAAGTTGCCCGGGCCCCAATTGGAAAAGCCCTGCAGCCCGGTGACGTTGATGTAGGGGATCGAGCTATTCGCGACTGGCAGGTTCGCGCCATAAGGGCGAATCAGGTTAATACCACCCTCGTTCAACAGGCGCGGTGAAAAAGTATGGGTCCAGTCGGCACTGATGAAATCGGAACTGTTTGCCTGGGGAATATTAATGGCAGGTCGAGGCTGTGCTCCCACCGAGGTGTCGTAGGTGCGGAGCGAGGTGACGTAAAAGCGATCCTTCTCGCGGAAGTAGTAGTCGCCGCGCACGCTCCACTGGTACCCGTCCTTGGGCACGGAGATACTGATGTTGGCCAGTCCAACGGCGTTCAGGGTTGCGGGGATGCCGGCCGGCGGCGCAAAGAACCCAGGGTTCTGCGCCTGCAGTTGGGCAACGGTGAGAATGCCAGTAGTCGGGAAAATGGAGGGCGGCGCCGTTTTTAGGACTGTCGCAGCCACAGTGTTGGGCAGGTTGTTCTGCACCCAGGTATCGAAGTCCTGCGTTTCCACCGTGTATTGACCGGCGCTGGTCGAGGTGGAACGTAGAACATCGATCGCGCCGAAGACGAAGAACTTATTCTTGATGATCGGGGCGCCGATGGTCGCGCCCACCTCATTGCGGGTGAATGTAGGCACCTTCGACTCAAAATGCGTGAGCCCCGTCAATGTGTTGTTCGTGAAGTAGTAATCGAAGGTTCCGTGGACGGTGTTGGTGCCGGACTGGGTAAATACATTGACGGTTGCGCCGCCGTTCCTGCCCTTGGAGGCGTCGAAATCGTTCGTGCGGATTTCCAGTGACGAAACGATCTCTGGGTTTGGCGAGATGGAGGTGCCCCCGCCGCGAGAAGGCGTGTTGGTGTAGGCACCGTCAATCTGAAACCCGTTCTGCTCCTGGCGAAGGCCGGCGGCGTTAATGTTGATGGCGTATTCGTTGGTGAAGTTGTCGCCCGTGGTGACTGCGTTGCCGGTTATTCCTGGAGTGAGTGTGGAAAGGCTGTAGACGTTTTGTCCCGGCAGGGGCGTTTGCTGCACGGTATCTAACGAGATGACCGCCCCGGTCGTGGGCGCTACGAGATTGATCGAGGCCTGGTCCGCGGAGACGGTGACGTTGGTGGAGATGGAGCCGACTTCGAGCGCGGGCGCAATGGTTCTGATTTCGCCTACCTGCAGCACCAGATCCTTCTGATCCCAGGTCTTGAAGCCCGCCATGGTGATCTGCACGGTATAGCTGGAAGCCCCGATGCTGTCGATGCGAAAGTAGCCATCCTGATTCGTGGTCGCTACCTTGGTGACACCCAGGCGGGTGTCAGTAAGGGTCACGGTTGCACCGGCGATGGTGGCCCCGGTTTGATCGTGGGCGGTGCCTTCCACGCCGCTGGAGAACTGCGCCCATGCTGGAGCGGTGCTCAAGCCTACGCATAGCAGGGTGAACAACACAGTTTTAGCGATGAAACTTTGCAAACGCATCCTGATCCTCCAAACAATCCAGTGTGTCGAACTGTGCATAGAAAGGGCTTAGCACTCTGCGGTGCAACTGGTAGCCCAAGCAAAGCCAGAGAACAAGATAACGTTTTCCCAAGCTACGGCGGGATTATTTTCGACCAGCCCAACTTCTGTCAAGGGCTATTTGCCGCCACCTGTGGATCTCTGTCCCATGAGTGCCCGGGCTTCAGTGAGCAACTACTTTCCTTGCCTGATGGGTCCGCCTTTCCGCTGCGAAAGCGACGGCGTATGGTATGGATTGCGATTGATGACTAGCCGAAACACAGATGCGCCTGCATGCGGGTGTCCATGAGGTCAGGCCTGGCACTGCTTCTGGCGGGTAGCTGGCTGCTGGCTGCAGCGCAGACAACGCCAACCACCCTTGCGTCCATACAGTCCATACAGTCCATACATTCCATACAGTCATTGATACGTTCGCGGCAGTACGACCAGGCGCTGACGCTCAGCCAGGCGGCGCTCAAGGCGAACCCAAAAGATTTTCGGGTCTGGGCCCTGGAGGGGATCGTCTTCTCCCTGAAAGGCAGTCAGGAGCAGGCGCTCGATGCCTTCGATCAATCGCTGCGGCTCTCGCCGGCTTACCCAGTGGCGTTGAAGGGGGAAGTGCAGCTCTTGTATCGAGGGCACGATCCACGAGCGGTGCCTTTGTTAGAGAAGATTCTCCAGGCTGATCCGAACGATGGCACCGCGCAGGAGATGCTCGCAGTTCTGGAAGCGCGCAAAGGAAGCTGTGAGCGCGCCAACCGCCACTTTCTTCCCATTGCCACGGCCATCAACACGCATCCGGAATCGGTAGCAGCTTACGCCAATTGCCTGGTGCAGGCCGGCAAACCAGACAAGGCAATTCCCATCTTCGAACAACTCGCCAGCTTATTGCCACAGCAGTCGTATCCGAAGTACGATCTGGCGGTCTTGTTAGTGGAGGCGAAGCAATATGACGCAGCGCTGAAGGCTCTCGCTCCCCTGCTAGCCACAACCGCGCCCGATCCAGATGTGCTGAGCCTTGCTTCGGAAGCGGCCGAAGGCGCGGGAGACACGCCCAAAGCCGTCGCGTGGCTGCGCCAGGCAATCGTACAGAGTCCGACGACGGCAAACTACTATGTGTCCTTTGCCGCTCTTTGTCTCAACCACGATGGCTTTCAGGTGGGCATCGACATGTTGCATGCCGGCCTGCAGCGCATCAGCAACGACCCATCCTTATATATAGCGCGTGGTTTGCTGTACGCCCAGCTTGCCCAGTACGATCTGGCCGAGGCTGACTTTCATACCGCGGAAGGATTGAACTCGGCACAAAGTGTGAGTTCGTTCGCCATGGATCTGGCCGAAATGCAGAAGAATCATCCGGAAGCGGCGTTGGCCCAGATTCGCTCTCAACTCAAGCAACATCCGGAGAGCGCTTTGCTACATTACCTTTTGGCTCGCTTGCTTTCAGACCAACAAGGGGTGGACCAGGGGGGCCAGGCGGACGTCTCGCGGGCGCAGCAGATTTTGAGTGCGGCGTCCAAAGCGGTGCAACTGAAACCTGATTTGATTGAAGCCAGAGATTTGATGGCGGCCACCTACACACGCATTGGCAAATACGATCTGGCCATTAAGCAGTCGCGGATGGCTCTGAAGTTCAACCCATCTGACCAAACGGCGATCTACCATTTGATCGTCGCTCTGCGTCATGCCGGCGGGACGGATCACCGCGAGGAGATCCAATCGATGGTGAAACGGCTTTCGGAGTTGCAGACGCTGGCGCGACAACAGGAGACGGACAGAAAGCGTTTCAAACTGGTAGAGGCGGATGCCGGATCCGATGCCGGAGCGGATGCTGGACCCGCTCCATAGCGCGGATCCTATCGCACGACACCCGCTCTCGTCAGGATTCGAGATGGTCAGCCGTTCTTCTATGATTCAACTTCGACCTGATCAGGCTCCAGGAGCCTTACGTCAGCAATGACGGGTGCCCCACATCTCGCTCGTTTTTCGCGAGATGTGGGATTCCACGAACCTCCGCCCCTGAGTCTGAAAAGCAAAACCCGTTTCTAGTAAAGAGTGGCCGGTGGGCAGCCTCGGAATCCCACATCTCGCGAAAAACGAGCGAGATGTGGGGCACCCGTCATGCGTTA
>CAZZVD010000096.1:0-16885 GCA_964657465.1 uncultured Acetobacteraceae bacterium
TGGCGCCGCGCACTTCAAAGCTCCTGAATTTCCCCGTCGATCCAAAGTCTTCCCCGCTTAATCTATTGATCTCGCTGGAGAAAACACGAGGGCCCCATCCCTGCATGGACAAGGATGAGGCGGTCAGATTTGGGAAAGATTTTACAAACAGGGGTGGATCTAGACGGCTTCGCTGTACTGCTCGACGTACTCTGAGGACTCTTCGGCGACTTCTTCCACCTGCTCGGCTATGGGCTGCTTCTTGGCTGGCTGCCCGGTTTCACTCAAGTCGACATACCCCTGCAGGGTTGCATTATCTTCAATCGACAGGCGGCCAGCGGAAATGTCTCCAGCGAATACCGCCGAATGTTTCAGCTCGGCGCGACCCGTCGCCTTGACGCTTCCTTCCACCCGGCCAAACACAACCAGATCACCGGCAACAATGTCCGCGTGAATCACACCGTTGGCGCCGATTGTCAGCCGCTTGCCCACCAGGGTGATGTTGCCTTCCAAAACGCCATCGAGAAAAAAGTCCTCTTCCCCCGAAACCTCACCGCGTATGCAAATGCCTTTCCCGATCACCGTACCAGAACTATTCATCTGTGGTGCCCTCCGATTAGCAACTGTATGGAGCGAACGGAGGGCTCGCAATCACCGAAACGTCGCAGATGACGTCACTCGACCTACAACAGTAGCACCAGGATCGCAGCATTTTTCTCAGACGAAGGCGATGAGGTGCTTTTTACCCCTGTTCATGCAACCGAGCCAGCGGAACCTTCTGCCCACCTTCAGGATCGAAGTTCTCCGGGGAAAGCCATCGCTCGAAGCTGGCGCGGCGCTGCGGCCACTCCGAGTCAAGCATGGAAAACCAGGCGGTATCGCGGTTGCGGCCTTTCACGATCATGTGCTGGCGAAACATGCCCTCAAACGTAAAGCCGAGCCGAAGTGCGGCGCGACAGGAGGGCTCGTTCAACGCATTGCATTTCCATTCGTAACGGCGATAGCCCAGGTCTTCAAAAACGTGGCGGGCCATCAGATACATGGCTTCTGTCGCCCCGGCGGTGCGTTGTAGAGCGGGCGTAAAGATAATGTTGCCGACCTCTATCACCCGGTGGGCGGGGTCCATGCGCAGATAGGACGCCTGGCCAACCGGGCGTTCCGTCGCATTTTGGATAATCGCGAAGAAAAGCGGGTCGACCGACGCCTGCTTCTTCTGGAAAGCAGCCTGGTAAGCGGCGAGATCCGGGTAGGGACCATCGAACATATAACGCCACTGCTCTTCGCTACTCTCGCCGTGCGTGCCCTGGTACAGCGCTTCCGCCTGCGATCGATGATCGAAGGGACGGATTGTGATGATGGCGCCGCGGAGCACGATGGGTTGCGGCTGGCGTGCTGGCGTAGGGTCGACCGCTCTACCAATCTGGCTCATGCCACGATAGTAGCGAATCAGGCGGCTCGCCTACTTTACAGGAGCTTCGTCGCCGGTGAAGTAGCCCTGGCGAGTCTGTACTTCCTGATCCTTGTTCCTGGTCGTGAGGTGAATTGCGTGGTAGCCAGTGCTCTGGTCTTTGGCAGGCGTGTACCCCAGAACGAACTGGGTGCGCAGTTCCTCGGCAATGCTGGCATAAATGTCATCCACGGTTTCCCGTTTGGATACCTGAAAGTACCGGCCCCCGGTCTCCTGCGCAATCCGCTGGAGGGTCTTCTTGCCGTCAGGGCCGCTCTGCTGCGGGTAGCGGCTGCCTCCGGGGTACCCGCCCCCCGGGTAGCCTCCGGGATAGCCGCCACCCGGATATCGCCGCCCTCCCGGGTAACCTCCCCGGCCGTAGGGGTCATCGTCCTGCCCGATCTGGTTGAAACCCCGGTCGTGGTCTTCATGACCGCCGTAATAGATGGCGTAAACGACGGTCTCGGAGCGCTGGGCTGACTCGATCGCGCTGTTCAGCGTTTCCTGGCTACCGTGGTCTTCACCATCGGTCAGGACCACGATCGCCTTGAGGCCGGGCTGCTTCTTCATGACTTCATCGCAGGCGAGAAAGATGGCGTCGTAGAGCAGGGTGCCCGCGCCATGATGCCGGCGGCCTCCCCCCTGGTCGCCAGTGGGCACGCTCTCCACCGCGGGCTGGGTCTCGATTTCGCCCACTGCTTTTTCCAGCTTGGCATGATCGTTGGTCAGGTCCTGCAACAACTCGACTTCGCGATCGAAATGGACGACAAACGCGCGGTCTTTCGGCGTCGTGATCATTTGATTCAGGAAGGTGCGGCTGGCGGCGCGTTCCTTCTCCAGGTTATCCCGCTCGCTCAAGCTGGTGTCCACAACGAGGCCCACCGTCAGGGGCAGATTATTTTCCTGGTTGAAGTAGCGGATGGTCTGTGGCTTGCCGTCCTCCTCCAGCAGGAAATCTTCTTTCTTGAGGTCGCGGATGACCTTGCCTTTTTTGTCACGCACCGTCACGGGCAGGGTGACCACCCTGGCATCGACGGAAAGAGTGGTGGCGGGCGCTGCCGGGTTCTGCGATAGAACGACAGGGGATAACAGCAACCAGCAGAGCAGAGGGAAGGTGCGCGCGAGACCCATGCCACCGTTAGACCACGAGTAGCGGCGTCTTGTCACCTGATTGAATTGGTTTTCGGGTCGATGGTCTCGGGAGCGGTTGTTGTTCTGGCTTGGGTTCTGCGAGTAAGAGCAGCGGATAGGGTTTCCACGGTCACCGGCCTTACAGACCCGGGAGCCGCAGTGGGGCACCCGCACAGGGAATGGCTTTGTGGTTGGGGGGCACGGTTTGTTGAGGAAACGGAGAGCTTGCAGCGATATTGCACAGATTGAATACCGGTTTGCGGGTCGTGTTCACCTTGCGTCTCACTGCAGCCGATGCAGGAAGTAACGCGAAGAAACCCACACAGGAAACCACGGACTTAGCGGGAGCTCCTTAGTCAGTCTGGCTAGTTGTTCATGGAGGGGAGCCCATGCGCTGCCTGGTTTTGCGGCTGGAAAGGGATCATGGAAACCATCAGCACCGAAGACCAGGAAACGATTCGCGAGTTTCTGGTTGAAAGCTATGAAAACCTCTCACGGCTGGATCAGGACCTGGTGCAGTTGGAGAAGCACCCCGGCGACCGGGACCTGCTGGGAAGCATTTTTCGCACCATCCACACCATCAAGGGCGCCTGCGGATTCCTGTCGTTTTCTGTGCTGGAAGGCATCACCCACCAGGCCGAGAGCCTGCTGAGCCAGTTGCGCGACGGCAAGCGCGCACTCACGCCGGCCCTGGTATCGCTGATTCTCGAGACCGTGGACGCCACCCGGAAAGTGATGGCCCAGATTGAGGTGAGTGGGACAGAGGGATCGCTCGCCTTTGAAGATCTGACAGCGCGCTTAAGGGCAGCCGCTCAATTAACCCCCGCTACCGAGACCGCAGGCGACACACCACTCACCCTCGTGCAAGGGGACAATACCCCTGACGCTTTGGAGCCGGCTACGGCGAACGAGCCAGCCGCCAGCAAGATCCCTGCCGCTCTGCATGAAGACCTGTCCTCAGACAAGGAAGAAGACAAGGTTAAAAAGAAAGAAGGGGAAAGAGAAGGCGAGGTAGTACGCTCTTCGGCCGCGGTCGACTCGAATATTCGTGTGGGCGTCGGGCTGCTCGATAAGCTGATGGATTTGGTAGGCGAGCTGGTGCTTACGCGCAACCAGATTCTGCAGTTCAACCTGGAGCGCGAAGACCCCGCGCTGAACGCGAGTTCGCAGCGGCTGAACCTGATCACAACCGAGTTGCAGGAAGGCGTCATGAAGACGCGCATGCAGCCGATTGGTGTTGTTTGGAACAAGTTGCCCCGCGTGGTGCGTGACATGGCCCTGGCCTTGGGCAAACAGATTCACCTGGTGATGGATGGCGCGGAGACGGAACTGGACCGCACCATCATCGAAGCCATCAAAGACCCGCTTATGCACCTGGTACGCAACTCATGCGATCACGGGGTCGAGTCGCCTGAAGCGCGCGCCGCCGCCGGTAAAGCTACTCAGGGGACGCTCACGCTGAGGGCTTACCACGAAGGCGGCCAGGTGAACATCGAGGTGGGCGATGATGGGGCCGGCATCAATGTCGCGCGTGTCAAGCAAAAGGCCATCGAGAATGGCATCCTACGCGCCGAGCAGGCAGACAAACTAAGCGACCGCGAAGCCTTCAACCTTATTTTTCAACCAGGCTTTTCGACCGCGAAGACAGTGACAAACATCTCCGGGCGCGGCGTCGGGATGGATGTTGTCAAGTCGCACATCGAGAAGATCGGCGGCATCGTCGACCTTTCCAGCCGCCCGGGCGAAGGCTCTACTGTCAAAATCAGGATCCCGTTGACCCTGGCCATTGTTCCGGGGCTGGTGATCACGAGCGGTGGGGAACGCTTTGTCATTCCCCAGGTAAGCCTGCTCGAACTCATCCGCCTCGAGGGGGACGCGACAGGGAAACATATCGAATATGTGCACGGCACGCCGGTGTACCGGCGGCGCGGCAGTCTGTTACCAATTGCCTACCTGAACCGGGTACTCGACCTGCAACGTGCAAATGAGGCAGAAGCGGTCAACATGGTGGTGCTGCAGGCGGAAGACCGGCAGTTCGGGCTGGTGGTGGACGGCATCAACGACACCCAGGAAATTGTGGTGAAACCGTTGGGCAAGCAATTAAAGGGGCTTACGCTTTACGCGGGCGCAACCATTATGGGCGATGGCCGTGTGGCCCTGATCCTCGACATACTGGGGATTGGACAGCGCTCCGGGGTGTTGACAGGCTTGCATGAACAAGCGCGGGTAAGCGGACTGACCAGAACGCAAGATCTATTACAACAACAGCGATTGCTTTTGTTTCGAACCGGCTCTTTCTCGAGGCTGGCGGTACCGCTGTCGCTGGTCGCCCGGCTGGAAGAGTTTCCTCGTTCGGCCATCGAGCATGCGGGCGGCGCCCAGGTTGTGCAATACCGGCAACGCATTCTGCCTCTGGTCTCGCTGCGCGGTGTGCTCGAACCGGAGGCAATCGATGATTCATTGACTGCCGACCCGGTGCAGGTAGTGGTGTTTAACGATCGCGGTCACAGTGTGGGCATGGTGGTCGATGAAATTTTAGATGTGGCTGAAGAAGCCGTCACGGTGCGTCAGAAATCGGTCCGTAAAGGTCTTCTGGGTTCGGCGGTGGTGGGCAAGCGGGTCACCGACTTTCTCGATCTGCAGGAAGTGATCCGGGCCGTCAAAGGTGACTGGTTAGAAGGATTGCACCGGGCGGCCCAGAGCCGCAAATTGTTAGTGGCGGATGGCTCAGGCTTCTCCCGGGGGATGGTACGGGGCGGGCTCGAAATGGCTGGTTACGTGGTCCTGGAAGCAGCGAATGTGCCTGAGGCCATGCGCGCCCTGGAACACTACAAGATCGACGGCGTGCTGACTGCGGTGGACCTGCCCGACGGGGGCGGCCTTGCCTTACTGGCGGCGGTTCGAGGCCGGCCTGCGTTAGCTCAGATACCAGTGCTGGCCATCACCCGCTCACCAGTCTTGACACAGAGCGCACCCTTGCGTGATGCAGGTTTTTCGGATTGCCTGAACGTTTTCGACCAGGAGGCAATTCTCACGTCCGTGGCCCTCCTGTTGTCTTCACAAACAAGCACTGCAACATTCCCCATCGCCGTCTGAAAGAGAGGTCCTGATGACGTCCGAATCGTTCCCTAAGACTGACGCGGTGCAGCCAACCACACAGTTCTCTACATTTTTTGTCGCAGACCTTATTTTTGGTGTCGATGTGCTTCACGTGCAGGAGGTGTTGCGATTTCAACCGATGACTCCTGTTCCCCAGGCGCCCGAGGTGATCGAGGGATTGATCAACCTGCGAGGGCAAATCGTCACTGCCATAGATATGCGCCGCCGCTTGCAATTGCCCAAACGCCCGGAAGAGAAAGCGCCCATGAACATGGTGGTCCGCACTTCAGACGGCGCGGTGAGTTTGTTAGTAGACGAAATCGGCGATGTGCTCGACATGGATGCGGCTACCTTTGAACGACCGCCCGAGAATCTGGCCCCCGCCGCGCGAGAACTCATTCGCGGAGTCTACAAGCTCAAGGACCGGCTGCTTCTGGTTCTGGACGAAGAGCGCACGGTCGATCTGACAGTCGGTGGGGTTAGCTAACGGAATTGCTAGCGCCAGTGAATGGTCCTTCTCACGGCCGACCAATTGCAAGGGCATGCCAGTATTTGCAGGTTTACATGGCTCACCGCAGCCAGCGATCAGAAGGAGCATTGTGACATGGTAAGAACAGCGAGCAGTGAACCCCGGGAATCCCATGGTGGCAAAGGAAAAGGCAGAGCCATCCCGCCGATCTTTGAAGCGGGCTTCGATGGCTCCCTGCCTCCAATCAGCCATGATGATTCCGCCGTCATATTCACCGCCCTCGACCGGTCACAAGCATTGATCGAGTTCACGATGGACGGCATCGTGTTGAAAGCGAATGACAATTTTCTACGCACCATGGGTTACCGGCTGGACGAAATTGTTGGGCAGCATCACCGCATCTTCGTGGAGAAGGCTTATGCGCAGAGCGCCGAATACGGTGAATTCTGGCAGATATTGAACCGGGGAGAGTTCCACACGCTGGAATGCAAGCGTATCGCCAAGAACGGCAAGGAGGTCTGGCTGCAGGCCTCCTACGTACCGATCATCGGAGCGACCGGCAAGCCGCAGCGCGTGGTAAAGTTCGCGGTGGATATTACGCCCCAGAAGATGGCTCTAAGCTCCATGATGGCGGACATATCGATGCTTTCGACAGCCGCGGCGGAGGGCCACCTGGGCGCCAGGGCCGATGTGAGTAAGCACAAGAATGAGTTTGCCGAACTTGTGCAGGGAATGAACGCGATGCTCGACGCGATCCTGCTGCCGATTGGGGAGGGCAACCGCATCCTGGCCCAGATCAGCGGGGGAAAGATCGATGAGCTGGTGGCGCCGACCTACAACGGCGACCACGAGAAGATGAAACAGTGTGTCAACAACATTGCGATGGTGTTGCAAAGCCTGCAAAAAGAGCTGGCCCGGCTGACAGAAGCCTCACGCGAAGGACACCTCACGGAGCGAGGCAAGCCAGCACAATTCGCAGGCGCGTACGCGGGCATAGTGACCGGTGTAAACGAGATGCTGGACGCAATCCTGCTACCCATTGATGAGGGGAACCGCATTCTTGCGCAAGTGAGTATGGGCAACGTTGAGGAACTGATCACGCAGACGTACAAAGGCGATCACGAGAAAATGAAACTGGCGGTCAACAACGTAGCCACCTCATTGCGACGGCTGGCCGTGGATACCGAGACGCTCGCCAAGGCAATGTCAGAAGGACAGGTAGGCAAGCGCGCCGACGCCAGCCAGCACCATGGCCCCTACCGCAGAATCATTGAAGGCTTCAACCAAACGCTGGAAACGATCGTTGGACCGTTGCGAACGACAGCAGAGAATGCAAGCACGCTTGCCTCCTCTTCAGAAGAGCTAACCGCCACCAGTGAACAGATGGCCGCAAGTGCAGAAGAAACCGCAGTGCAGGCGAACGTGGTTTCCGCTGCCAGCGAACAGGTTTCGAAGAATGTCGCTTCGGTTGCCTCCGCTTCTGAAGAGATGCAGGCCTCCATTCGAGAGATTTCAAAGAATGCGAATGATTCGGCGCGCGTGGCCAAGAATGCAGTCAGCGTGGCCCAGAGCACCACGGAGACGATGAAGAGGCTGGGTGAGTCAAGCCAGGAGATTGGCGCCGTGATAAAGGTCATCACCTCGATCGCGCAGCAGACTAACCTGCTGGCGCTCAACGCCACTATCGAAGCAGCGCGCGCCGGCGAAGCAGGCAAGGGCTTCGCAGTGGTCGCGAATGAAGTGAAAGAACTGGCCAAACAGACAGCCAAAGCGACAGAAGAGATCAGCCAGAAAATTGAAGCGATTCAGGGGGTGACCAAGGGCGCGGTCACAGCCATCGAAGAGATCAGCACGATCATCAACCAGATAAACGACATTTCGAACAGTATCGCTGCCGCGGTGGAAGAACAGACAGCCACGACTAACGAGATCGGGCGCAGCGTGATTGAAGCAGCCCAGGGCGTGAATGACATTGCAAAAAACATCGGGGGGGTGGCGACGGCCGCGCGAATTACGACGCAGGGCGCCGTCGATACCAAAACCGCATCGTTGGAATTGAGCAAAATGGCCACGCGCCTGCAAGCGGCTGTGGCGAAGTTCACGTTCTGACCGAAGGGGAATGACCCTAAGCCGTTTCTGGGTGAATGGCGGGCAGGTTTGTCTCGCTGTGGAATCGCCGGAACCTGTCATTGCGCGCAGAAGGAAGTGAAAGACCAATGGGCGAAGTGCTGGTAGTAGATGACTCGAAGACAATCCGGATGGTGCTACGGAAGATTTTGCGTGAACTGGGATATGAAGTATGTGAGGCCTGCGACGGCCAGGAAGCTTTGAAGGTGGTGCAAGCGGAGAAGGGTGCGCTGAAGTTGGTATTGACGGATTGGAACATGCCGGTGATGAACGGCCTTGATTTGCTGAAGCAGCTGCGCAAGGACCCGACCCTGGCTTCGCTGGTGGTGATCATGGTGACAACAGAAACGGAGTCGGAAAATATGATTGCCGCACTGGAAGCCGGAGCCAATGAATACGTGATGAAACCCTTTACCAAGGACATTCTCAAGGAGAAGCTAGAGCTGGTTGGGATCCATCCCGCGGTGGGGCAGTAAGCGTGCCGGCCTTAAACCAGCGGGTGTTGCAGCCGGGGGAACGAATCCGCGTGATGGTGGTCGACGATTCGGTCGTGATCCGCAGGCTGGTATCACAGGCTTTGGAACAGGATCCGATGCTGGAGGTGGTGGGCACCGCATCGAATGGTGCGATCGGTTTGAAGCGCATCCCTCAGTTCACGCCGGACGTGCTGACGCTGGACATCGAGATGCCTGACATGAACGGGCTGGAGATGCTGAAGCAGATTCGGAGCCAGTATCGCCGCCCTCGCCTGACCACAGGCTTTGACGTTGATTTTGCGCCCGCCGGCGAACTCATCCACGGCTTATGCAAGGATGTCAGCGAGGAAGGCCTGCGAGCCGAGTTCACTGGCTGGATCAGCTTGCAGGCAGCCGGCCTACTCATACTGCGCCATCCCATCGGAGTGCTCCAACTGCAAGCGCAGGTCGCCTATGTCAAGGACAAGCATGTGGGGTTGATCTTTGACTTTGGCACGCCGTGGCAACGAAGCATGACAAAGGAGTTTATTGCCACCATCGCGGACCAGACGACGACTGCCATCGTGGTGCGTATCCCGTAAAGCCCTGGGCGGCGCTAGCCACAGAACGCAAAGCTTTCTCATCCTAAGCTCCTGGTTTCTTCGCGACCGCTGATTCTTTTTGCACAATCGGCGCAGCCGTATCCGGCGCAGGGGTCGCGCGCGGAGCAGGCCCGATTGCCTTTGCCGGCGCGATCGGCGAAGGCGCCGCCCCACTCAACTGCGGCGCAGGTGGCAAACTGCCATTGCTCACAACCGACTCTGCCTGAACGGCTTTGGCGAGGTACTGTACAACCACGGTCACGCGCCGGTTCGAGGCGTCGTCCGGCTGCAGCGGCTTACGCAGATTCTGATCCGCGTAACCGCGCACCTGCACCACCTGGTGCGGCCGTAGTCCGCTTCCCTCCATCAAGCGGCGGGCCGTGTTGGCGCGGTCGGTCGACAACTCCCAGTTGCTGTAGGCGTAGTTCGTTGAAAAAGGCTTGGCATCCGTGTGACCCTCAATCGATACCGAATTTGGCAACTTGCCTGTTTCTGCCGATAGAACCTTCAGCAACTCCTGCAGTTGCAAAGTGGGCTCGGCTTTACCGTTCTCGAAGAACGTGCCCTTCGCGTCCTCCAGCAATTCAATACGCAGGCCTTCAGGAGTAATGGTCATCTCAATTTGCTTTTTTAGCCTCTCAAAGCTTGCCAGCTGTTCCAGTGCCTTCGTCAGGTCGTTCTTCAACTTCGGCATATCGTCTTTTTTTGTCGGCGCCCCCGTCCCTGCGCCGCGCGGGGCGGTGCCGGCTTCTGACGCCCTGCCATTGGGATCGCGAAAATATCCGCCCACAGCCTCTTGCACTGGCTTGCTGCTGTTCATCAACCAAAGCACAATGAACAATGCCATCATCGCAGTGACGAAATCCGCGTAAGCCACCTTCCAGGCGCCACCGTGATGGCCGGCGTGGCCGCCCTTCTTCTTGATAATGATGATCTGGTCGTCATCTGCCATGGTCTGAGCCTCTATGCGGCAGCTTCCGCCGACTTCTCTCTGCAGGCTTTTTCCACCTCGGCGAAACTGGGCCGGCAGTATCCAGGGATGCCCCGGCGGCCCAGTTCCACTGCCATGATGGGAGATACGCCCTTGATGAATGCCAGCATCACCACCCGCAGCACACTGTAGTAGCTATGCTCTTCATCCACTATTTTCGACATGTTGGCCGCCAGCGGACCAGCAACCCCATAGCACAACAGGATGCCAAGAAACGTGCCAACCAGTGCCGCCGCCACCTTATGCCCAATCTCTTCCGGCGGACCCCCGAGTGACCCCATCGTAACCACCACACCCAATACCGCCGCGACAATGCCCAGACCCGGCAACGCATCGGCCATGCTCGTGATCGCCGCACTCGGCATGGCTGCGGTGTGATGGTGTACATCCATATCCAGTTCCATCATCTGGTCAGTATCAAAGGCGGTTACCCCACCGGTAATCGCCATACGCATCGTGTCGCACACAAAGTCACGCACATGATGGTCCGCAAGAAACTTCGGATATCGGGAAAAGATAGGGCTCTTTCCAGGGTCTTCTACATCCGCCTCGATCGCGATCGCCCCCTCCTTACGCGATTTGCTGAATAGATCGAACAGCATCTTCAGCGTCTCCAGATATCGCTGTTTGGTGAACGGTGAGCCCTTCACCACGCTCATGACCCCACTTACCAGCTTCTTCAAAATGTGCATGGGGTTTGCGGCTAGTACCGTGCCGATCGCTGCACCCCCAATGGTGACCAGCTCCGCCGGTTGCACCAGCACTCCAAGCTTTCCCTTCTCCATCAGGTAGCCGGTGATGACACAGACGAATACCAGAACAATGCCGATGATCGAGAACATTCGCTAATCCCTTCTCTCCAAGCCGCATCTTCCAGTCACTGGAGGGAGCCCGCGCATGGCTCACCCTTTCTCTTCTATCGGCAGGAGAAAAGGTGTCCTCCAGCACAGGTAGATCGCAAGTACATGCAGGATCGTCAACCAGGCAACTTGAGGTAACCATCAAGCGGTCTTGCAGACAGATTAGGCTCCGCACAAGCTCGCGGAAGGACAAGCTCGCAGAAAAACCGGCTGCGGCTGCCCGCCAGCGCGTCAGAGACTAGCGGATTTTCTGCAGATGGGAGGTCGGGGCAAGATACGCGGAAGCGGGAGAAAACTTGCGCTCTGGATTCGAACGCAACGACGGATGCAATAAGCTGTCTATGCTCTCAAGAAGTTTTTCGCGCGTGAACGGCTTTTGCAGGAACAGCCGGTTAGTGGAGGGCAAAGCGGTCTGGCGCAGTGTGTGCAACGGGCTCCCCGAAGTAAACAACACCCGCGTCTCAGGCCGGCAAACTGCCAGTCGCTGCGCTAATTCAAAGCCGCTCAGACCCGGCATGGCAATGTCCGTGATCAACAAGGGAATGCGCGCAGTGCAGGTTTGCGAAAGCCGAAGTGCTTCCCTGGCAGTTGCTGCCGAAAGTACCGCGTACCCTGCTCCCTCCAGCATCCTGCAGGTTAGCTCCCGCAACGGTCGCACATCCTCGACCAGCAACACCCGCACAGTGTCGCCGGCCAAACGCATACCGGCAGTTTTTCCGGGGAGGCTTTCACGCTCCTGCCACCGTGGCAGATCGATGGTGAAGGTCGTGCCGCAGCCAGGATTACTGTGCACGGCAATAGTGCCGTTGCACTTTTTTACGATGGAGCAAACGGTTGACAAGCCCAGCCCCATACCGCGACTCTGGCCCTGGCCACGACCTTGGCGCTTTGTGGTGAAGAAAGGATCGAAGATGCGCGCCTGTGTCCCGGCATCCATGCCGATGCCTGTATCCGTGACCTTCAGCCTCACATGACAGTCCGCATCGCCGTGGCTAGCGGTTTCGATGGTAAGTTTCCCTCCGCCAGGCATCGCGTCGCGGGCATTGATGGCAAGGTTCATCAATATTTGTTCCAGTTCTCCCGGGCGAGCTTCGACCAGCGCAAGAGACTTGCCCAGCCGTTCAGTGACTTCGATGGGAGAGCCCAATACTTGCAGCAAGGTCGGCTTCATGGAACGGATGCACTGGTTCCAATCCAAAGCCAATGGGGGCAAGGGGTTTCCACCACAAGTGGCGAGCAGCCCGCGGGCCAGTGATTGCGCGGTTTCCGCAGCATTGGCGATCTCTGCAATCATGGTTCGCCCGGCGTCCGCCAGGTCCGTCTGACCGCGCAGCAAAGTACAGTAACCGAGCACCACACCAAGCAGATTATTGAAGTCGTGCGCCACCCCGGCAGTCCGCAAGCCGAGCGACTGCAGCTGTTCCGCTTGTGTCTCTTGATACGCGTAGGGTGAAGGGCCGAGTACGTGTATGCCGGAGGCGTCCGGCTGCTGCGCGCGAGGATGCAAGTTGCGCGGTGTCATGCGCGTGCTACCACGAAGGCTGTCCTGTTCCCGGTCGGTGAAGCGGCGACACGGCGATCGAAAGGCTTCACTCTGGATGCGAACATGGTTCTCTCCTGGCATTGCTCCCCTACCTTAATCTGGAACTAAGAATCCGCAAGGGCATTTGTAAACTATCTCGTGGAAACCGAACACTTAGGTCATTACTCGTGTTGGATCTAAACATTTGGACTGTAAGTCAAGGGGAAACGGCCTCTTTTATGAGAGGCCACAACCATTCGCTTCCAACCCAGGGGCGAAGCCCCGCCGGACCCGGCGAACGTGGTGCGGATACCGCAAATCAAGGGAACTGACCTGGCGGACTCGGGACCCGCAGTGGGGCACCCGTCCAGGCGTCGCGGCATTGTTGCTGCAGGGGAGTCTCTCTCACCACAACCCACAAGAACTCTCCCCTGAAGCCTGCTTTCAACCTGAGTCAGGCGCGAACAAACCAAGCCGCGCGTGACTACGGCTGATCTGAGCGGCCACGTGGGGTTTCGCCGCCCACACGGGTCTCGAGGATTGCAGTCCATGGCGCGGCACGTTAACATCAAGAAGGTCACGGCAGGTTGCCCACCTCAGGCGATTGTCACCCGGAGTTTCCACCTCCGGCGAAAGCCATGACCAAGCTGGCGGTTGCATCGCCTGAGCTACAGAACGCGGAAGTGGTGAAATTGGCAGACACACCATCTTGAGGGGGTGGCGCCGCGAGGCGTGGGGGTTCAAGTCCCCCCTTCCGCACCAAAGAGACGCATAAAAAATAGAAGTTCGGGGTTCCCATGATCTGGTTCGTCGGTACCATTCACGTGATCGTTTGCCTCATATTGATTGGGGTCGTTCTCCTGCAGCAGGGCAAGAGCGCTGATTTGGCCGGCGCCTTTGGCGGCCAGGGTTCTCAAACAGCATTTGGCCCCCGTGGGGCCGCCAATCTGCTGACCAAGGTCACCACCTACGCGGCAATCCTGTTCATGTTCACCTCGATCGGTTTGACGGTGCTCATCCAGCGAAGCAGCGGCGGCCGTTCCGTACTGTCGGGCATTAAGACCACCCACACCACACCTGCCAAGCCGGCGCCTCCCGCCAAGTAGACATCACTCCGCTGACATCCCCCATACGGATCTCTCGAGTCTTTCCGCGCCCGGCTTCCTCTTCCGTCGATTGCTCCTAAAATAAAGGGATGATTCTGGAAAGCTTCCCCGTTGGTCCCTTGCGCTGCAATTGCACCATCCTGGGCGATGAAACGACCCACGAAGCCATGGTGATCGATCCCGGCGACGATATTCCTGACATCCTTGCGCGGCTGAGAAAGCATGGGCTCACCCTGCGGCAAATTGTCGTCACCCACGCGCACATCGATCACGTCGGCGGCGCCACCCTCCTGCGCAAAGCCACCGGCGCTCCTGTGTACCTGAACCAGCAGGATCTTGGATTGTTGCAAATGATGGAAATGCAGGCCGGTTGGCTTGGCATTCCGACCCCAGACGTGGCGCCCCCGGATGTCAGCGCCGAAGACGGTCTGACCGTCGGCCTGGCCACGCTACCCGCACAGGTCTTACACACCCCAGGCCACACTCCCGGCAGTATCTGCCTGCTCTTTGCAGAGCAAAACCTTCTTTTCGCCGGGGACACTCTGTTCGCGGGGTCCATTGGCCGCACCGATCTTCCGGGCGGGGACGGGCGGTCCATCCTCCGCTCATTGCATGACCGTTTGCTGGTTTTGCCGGAATCGACACGCGTGATCGCAGGCCACGGCAAAGAAACCACGATTGGAGCCGAAAAGTCTTCAAATCCATTCCTTCAGCCGGGATTCCGCATGTAGTACTTTAAGGAGTCCGGGAAGGAATCAGGTTGATAACACTTTCTGTGTATTTCCAACTGTCCTGAGCTATGCTCACGATCTGCAAGTCTCCCATTTGCAAGCAGTTGACGCATGGCTTGAAAGTGCCGCTCGAATGACCCAAAAGAACTAGTAACTAGTTTGAGTCCTAGTTTTCCACCGGTCCTGCTTGCGTTGGTCTGTCAACTACCCGCACCGACTGCAGCACATGGTCCATAATGCCCCGGATTCCCCGGTCAACGTCCCCCTCGGGCCCTAGCAGACTGACAATTAACCATCCGGCGCCGGCAAACCCAAAAAACTGCCCAGTATGAACAGCGACCTTCTGCTGCACCAGCAGGTCCAGCGCTAATTGCTCCTCTGCCTGCACCTGGGGCACTCGCAGAATGGCGTACCATCCGCCGTCCATCTGTAAGCGCGAAACCAGAGTCTGGCCCTGTAGCAGGTCGTCCAGGGTAGCCAGGTTCCTCGCTACCCTCTCACGGATCTGGCACTGCAGGCTTGCCCTCTCTGCCAGCCACGCCGGCAATGCCCACTGCACGGGCGCGCTCAACGACAGAAAGGTGTCCGCGATCACCTCCAGTCGTTGCAGCGCTTCGCTTTCTGCAAAACAGGCGATCCAGGCGGCCTTCATCTGGGGCAGTCCGGCAACTTTGCTTAACCCGCTGAGAACGAAGGTGGGCGCTGCATGCGTTCCAGTCGCAAAACTGGCCACGGCCTGACCCGGTGAGCCGTAGTCGAGAAATACTTCATCCACCAGCAACGCCAGACCATGTTCGCGGCAAAGATCCTCGAGAGTGCCGCGCTCCGATCCGGCAGTGAAGTGCCCGGTCGGGTTGTTGGGGTGGACGACGGCAATGGCCCGGGTTCTGGAGCTTATCCTGCGGCGCAGGCCATCGAAGTCAATGTGCCAGCCGTGATCGTAGAAGAGCCCATACGGCACCAGGCGAACGTCATCCAGTTGCGCTAAAAAGTCGAATAGCGGGTAGCCCGGCTGGGCAATCAGGACCTCATCGCCCGGATCGCACAACAGCCGAAAGAGGAAGCTATAGGCCTCGCTGGTACTGGTCGTGAGCACGACGTGCTCCGGATCCACCGTCGCGCCATGGTCGCGGTAATAAAGGGAAACAGCCTCCCGTGCGGCGAGCAGTCCTTTGGGATCCGGATCGTACTGCAGCGCCGCGGGCTGCTGCAGGGCGCCAAGAATGGACTCGGCGGGATAGGTAAAGCCACTCTGCGTAGGATTGGCGTGGGTTAGATCCCACAGCCGGACACCCTCGGCACGCAGCCGGGCCAGCGCTTGCGCCCAGGGCGTCTGCGTTAGATCCCATTGTGTTCGTAATGACCAGGGCACGGTGACCTCGCTTGGGCAGTCCCTGGTACCGACCGCATGGTGTACATGGTGTAATAGTCGCAGCAATTAAGAGCGTATGTTCGTCCCGCAAGGGGAGGGCTGGGCTAAAAAGGGAGCTTCGAACGCATGGATTTGCAAGCGGTGATCTTCGATTACGGTGAAGTATTGAGCGGACCACCTGATCCCCACGCCCACGACAACATGCTCACCATCTCAGGCCTGGCCGAAGAGCCATTTGAAAAGTCCTACTGGGCGCACCGGCTCGACTACGATGCGGACATCCTGAACAGCCAGACCTACTGGCAGACGATTGCTGGCGAAAGCGGGGTCCACTTCACAGCCGACCAGATCAGCGGCCTGTTAGAGCAGGACGCGCGCATGTGGATGAACCTGAACCCAGCCATGCTGGCTTGGCTACCCAGGATCAAGCAAGCCGGCTACCGGCTTGGAGTGCTGTCAAATATGCCGGCTGGTGTACTCAGCTTCATGCTGCCGCGCTTTCCCTGGCTGTCCCAGTTTGATCACCTCAGCTGGTCCTGCGAGCTCGGGCTGGTCAAGCCTGACCCTGCGATTTATCTGCATACCGTGAGAAAGCTGGGGGTCGCCCCGGACCAGGCATTGTTCATCGACAACCTGGAAAAGAACACGGCAGGCGCCGAGACCGTCGGCTTGCACGCGGCCCTGTTTCAGAATGTGGAGCAGCTGCAAAGCGATCTGGAGAAACGCGGTTTCGCCCTGCCGCGCCTCGAAGCAACGGTCTAACCCGGATATCTCACCACAACTCTCAGCTTCCGACCACAATGCCCTACTCCCTGGACGGGTGCCCCATGTTCCCCGGATTTCCTGTTGAGTTTGGTGGCGTTGGCAAGCTCCATGCGGTTTTCCTCAATGAAAACCGCACACGCGGGTGTGTCCGGTGTTGCGGAACAGGAAATCCGGTCGCCGACTCCGGCGTACGTGGGTTGAAGATGACGTTTTTTCCGATGTTTTTAGT